>JAJTHZ010000101.1 GCA_021299185.1 Lysobacteraceae bacterium
CGCGTTCGGAGTCGGAAGCCGCGCTCGCTAGGCGCGCGGCGCCGTGCCGTGCTGGTTGCACGGCCAAGCCGCGCAACGACGCGGGCGCGGCTTCCGGCCCGAACCCTCCGGGGCGACGCTGTGCGGGCCTGCAGCGTCGTTGCGCGACGCTTCCGTGCGGTCGGCACGCTACGCGTCGCGCGCCTAGCGAGCGCGGCTTCCGACTCCGAACGCGCCCCCACGACTCACCTGCAAGAGTCCCGCGCGTCTCCAGCTCCTTGAGGCGCATCAACACCGGGCTCTCCTCCATGATCTTCGCGGTGTTCAGCAGCGAACGCGTGGCCGCCGTCTCCTCGCGGCGCTTGATCACGTTGGCCTGCGCGGCCTTCTCGGCCTGCACCACCTGGTTGAGAACATCCTTCATCTCACCCGGCAGGATCAGGTCCTTGACGCCCACGCTCTCCAGCGCCACGCCGAACGCAGCCGCCTTGCCGCGCGCGTAGTCGGCGATCTCAACGTCCACCTCGCCCTTGTTGCCGAGCAGGACGTCGAGGCTGCGCGCGCCGATCGAGGGTCTCTTCAGCGCCATTCGCGCGCCGCGCCGGAGGTTGTCCGCCCGCCCAGCAAGGCGCGCGTCGCAGGCCATGGTGGTTCCATGGCCAAGACGCGCAACGCAGCTGGGCGGGCGGACAATCCCGGCCCTTCGGGTTGTCCGTACAGGCCCGCACACCCGCGTTGGACGCCTTGGCCGTGGCACCACCACGACCGGCGGCGCCCGCCTTGGTGCGCGGGCCTGTACGGACAACACGGCGCGCGAATGGCGCTGAAGAGACCCTTGGCGCAGGCCGAACTGCAGTTCGCGGTACAGCGCATCCTTGCAGTCGGCCACCAGCGTCTTCGCGGCGATCGCATCCACGATCCGCCAGCTCGCCGACAGGTTCACGCGCAGGCCGGGGCCTCCGAACGCTTCCCGGCGCGGCGCGCTGGCGCCAGTTTCGGCCCGCAACTAGGCGAGTGCCGCCGGCCGTGGTGGTGCCACGGCCAAGGCACTCAACGACGTTGCGGGCCGAAACTGGCGCCAGCCCGAAGGGTTCGCTCTGTGGGCCTCCGCGCCAGCGTTGGACGCCTTGAGCGTGGCACCACCACGCCCCGCGGCGTCCGCCTTGGCGCAGAGGCCCACAGAGCGAACGCGCCGTGCCGGGAAGCGTTCGGAGGCCCCCTTGTCGCGGGTCAGGATTTCCTGGCCCGAGACCTCCATGGCGGACAGACGCGTGTCGACCACATCGACCTGCACCGAACGCTGGAACTTCCAGAAGCCGTGCACGCCCGGGGCCAGCGCGCGCTCCAGCTTGCCGGAGACATACAGCAGGCCGACCGCGGACTGCGGCACTTCCTCGAGCACGATCGCGGCCTGGGCCTCGCGCAGCAACGACGGCGACACCGGCGCCTGCAGCGCGCGCAGCACGCGCTCCGGCACCTGGTTGTCGACGTCGATCGCGATGCGCTCGACGGCGACCTGCACCGGACCCTTCCAGTAGACCTGGCGCGAACCCGGCGCGAGGATCGCGGCCAGCTTGCCGTCCTTGCTGACCAGGCCGACCTCGTGCGCACCGATCACCACCAGTTCGAGGTGTCCCTCGCACAGGCGCGGGTTCTCGCGCACGTAGATCTCCGCCTTCGGGAAGTCGGCTTCCGGCTGCGACACGTCGGCGACCACGCGCGTGGTGCGGCCGAGCGGGTCGAAGCGCTTGTAGACGCCCGGGCTCAGGATGGCGCTCAAGGATCCGTTACTGGAGCTGCACCAGCCCTCCGCAGGGGTCGCGCTGGTACTGGGCGATGACCACTCGCTTGATTCCGAACATGGCACTGCTCCTTGTTGCGCGTCGCGGGGTTCCGCGACGCGGATGGCACCGCGCGGACCATCCGCGCGGCTCTTGCGCACGCGGCGCGTGGCGCCGCGTGGTGAAGCGAAGGGTCGGTCGCACCCCACACCCGAACGTGGGAGCGGCGGCCGCCGTCGCTGGCCATCGCGGTGGTGCGGGCCCCGCAGTCAGCGCCGCGGATCCGTCCGCGTGCGCCGCTGCGCAGTCCACGCACCGACGCGATGGCCGGGGCGATGGCGGGACGCCACCCGCAGGACGCTGCGGGTGCCGCGGTGGATCGCGTGGCCCGGCTCGCGCCGGCACCACACGACCCGCCGCAGGGATGCGGCCCGATGGGACTCGTGACGACATCCCGGTGTTGTTGAAGTCAGACGTGACAGGTCTGTTGGAGCGGGAATCGAACCCGCAACACTCGGATTACTAGTCCGATGCTCTAACCGTTTGAGCTATCCATTGGCGGTTGCGACGGGAATCGAACCCGCGACCTCCGGCGTGACAAGCCGGCGCCCTCACCACTGGGCTACGCAACCGTTCGGCACGCGTCCGTTCCGGTTCGGCACATGGCCACCGAAGCGGCGCCATGCCAGGCGACCGGGCCTTCGCCCGAAGTCGCTATCGCTGCCCCGGAACGGGGTCACGCACTGGGGGGCGGTGGGCGGCGCCACTGAAGTCGCTCGCACCACCGCACGTTCGTCGCCAAGGCCGCAACGCCGCAGCAGATCCTGCTGGCCCCGTCCGGACACCCCAGCGCTCGCGCGATGCGGCCCGCACGGTCGCGTGGCCGCGGCACCGCCATCCTGGCGGTGTCACGCTGGGGTGCCCGGACCTGCCGGACGTGGCCCGCGCCGTCGCGGCGTCGCAGGCCTGGAAAAAGAAAAACCCCCGGAAGCTTTCGCCTCCGGGGGTCTGATAACCCGGGAGGCCCGCGCCAGGCGCGGGCCGCTCACCGAGAGCCCTACGCCATCGAATTGTCCGCGCGCCGAGGCAGCAGCGCGTTCGCGTCGAGCGCGAATCGCGTGCCTTCGCTGCGCGTCTTGTGGTTGGCGAGGACCGGGTTCATGTTCTTGCGTCTTGGGTTCGGCTGGCGCGGCGCGACGAGCACCGCAGAAGGTCGCGCACTATACGCGCGATTTCGCGCGCGTCAAGCGTTTTTTTCGCGCACGCCGTAGATTCCTTCGCGTTCGATGATCGCCAGCGCGGCGTCGGGCACTAGATAACGCGGCGAGCGGCCTTCGGCGAGCAGCGCCCGGATCGCGCTGGCGGACACATCCAGCGGCGTCACCTCGATCGGCAGGATGCGGCCTGCGGGGGCCTCGCGCAGCGCGCCGGCGTCGGCCACGCGGCGCGTGAACCATTCCGCCGCGAGTTCGGCCTCGAACACGCCGCCGTGGCCCGGCCGCGTGAGCACGCCGATGTGCGCGTGGTCGAACAGCTCGCGCCAGCGATGCCAGGTCGAAAGGCCCGCGAAGGCATCGGCGCCGACCAGCAGCACCAGCGGGCGCTGCGGACCGATCTCGGCGCGCACTTCGCACAAAGTGTCGATCGTGTACGACGGCCCGCTGCGCCGCAGCTCGCGCGGATCCGCCCGCAGGCGCTGCTGGCCGAGCAGCGCGGCCTCGAGCATCGCCAGCCGCTGCGCGGCGCTCGCGCCCGGCGCCGCGCGATGCGGCGGCACCGACGCGGGCAGCATCCACAGGTCCGCATTGAGCGCTTCCGCGGCTTCCCAGGCCACGCGCAGGTGGCCGACGTGGATCGGATCGAAGGTGCCGCCGAGCAGGGCGAGAGGACGCATGGCCGGATGGTAGCCGCGCCGCAACGACTGTGGGAGCGAGCAGCGCTAGCGACTGCGGCCCTCCTGCCCGCCACGACCTTCGATGCTGCATTCGCCGCGCCGACGGTGGGAGCGAGCAGCGCTCGCGACTGCGGCCCTCCTGCCCACCGCGACCTTCGATGCTGCGGTCGCCGCGCCGACTGTGGGAGCGAGCAGCGCTCGCGACTGCGACCTTCCTGTCCGCCACGACCTTCGATGCTGCATTCGCCGCGCCAACTGTGGGAGCGAGCAGCGCTCGCGACTGCGACCCTCCTGTCCGCCGCGACCTTCGATGCTGCAGTCGCGAGCGTTGCTCGCTCCCACAATGCGCGCCCACAAGGCGCGCCCAGAGCGTGCTGCCGGCAGCGAGCGCCTAGGGCGCGACGCTGCGCGCGATGCGGGGATCGGCGATCGCGGCCACCGCGCGCTCGAGTTCGAGCCAGGGGTCGAACTGCGGGCGATCGCGCTGCTCGTACTCGATGCGCCAGCGCGGGTCCGGTGCACGCCCCTTGCCGGCGCGCTCGACGCGCGCGAGTTCGGCCAACCGGGCCTCCCAGAACGCCGCGCGGCCGCGCGCCAGCGCGGCCTTGTAGATGCCGTGGCGCGAGGTCCAGACGCCGGGCTCCGCGCGCAGCGCGGCATCGGCGGTGCGGCCGGTCTCCACCACGGCCGCCAGGCGCGCCACCAGCGCGACCTGTCCCGACAGGACCGGCACCAGTCCGGGCACCTGCTCGCCCTCCGCGCGCAGCGCGGCGACGATGCGCAGCGCGCGCGCGGCGTCGCCACCCAGCGCGGCGTCGGCCAGCTTGAACACGTCGAAGCGCGCGCTGTCGGCAACCAGTTCCTCCAGTCGCGACGCATCGAGCGTTTCGCCGGCGTCGACCAGCAGCCGCAGTTTCTCGATCTCCTGGCTCGCCGCCAGCAGGTTGCCCTCGACCCGCTCCAGCAACGCGCCGATCGCGTCGGTCGATGCCTTCAGGCCGGCCTTGGCGGCGCGCGCACCCAGCCACTGCCGCGTCTCTTCGGCCTTGAGCGGCCAGCACGGCACGAACACGCCCGCCTGGCGCACGGCATCGACCCACTTGGTCTCGTGCGCGCGGCTCCAGGTCATGGCGGTCAGCAGCAGCACCGTGTCCGGCGGCGGCGACGCGCAGAACGCCATGATCGCTTCCGCGCCGGCCTTCGCCGGGTGCTTGTCGGGCTTGCCGGTCGGCATGCGTACATCGATCAACCGCCGGCTGGCGAACAGCGACAGGCTGGCGCCGGCGCGCGAGAACTCGTTCCAGTCGAAGCCCGGCTCGGCGTCGAGCACCTCGCGCTCGGCGAAGCCCAGTTCGCGCGCACGCCGCCGCACCGCGTCGGCGGCCTCGATCACCAGCAGGTGCTCGTCGCCGGCGATCAACCACACCGGCGCGAGATCGCCGCTGCCGGCGAGTTGACGTTCGACCTGGGTGGGTTTCAGTTCCATGGGGTGACCGGTGGTTCGCGTGTGTGGCGATTGACGTCCAGGCGGAGGGAGGGCCCAGGGTACAGGGCCCAGGGCCCAGAAAAGCCGGCAGTTGCCGGCCTGACGCGACGCTGGAGAGACCGCACCCCGAGACACGAGCGGGTTCGGCAGCGCATGCGCGACCGCCAGCCAACCCAACGCCCCTCCTCGCGCCCCGTGCTTCCACTGGGCCCTGAGCCCTGGGCCCTATACCCTGAGCCCTATACCCTGAGCCCTATACCCTGCCCCCCAAACCCTCACACCACCCAACGCCGCAAGAACCCAACGCCCCTCACCGCGCCGCCTCCAGCCGCCGCAGCACCTGCTGCACCATCTCGCGCTGCAGTTCGCGGCGGATCAGGTCCTGCTCGGCCTGCGCGCCGAGCGCCTGTGTCTCGTCGAAGGAGAATTCGCGCTCGAGCACGATCGGCGTGCGCGGGAGCAGCACGCGCCCATCGGCGGCCGAGGCTTCGACCTCGACGCGATAGCGCACCACGTATTCGGTCACGCGCGCCGTTTCGCCGACGGTGAGCACCTCGGTGCGCGCCTCGTCGACCGGGATGCGGATGCGCGCCGCGCCCTCCGTGCCGGTGGCGACCTTCTGGAACCCGGCGCGCCGCAGCGCGGCCTCGACGTCGCGCGCCAGCGGACTGTAGGGATCGGCGACCTCGAAGGTGGCGCGCGCGAGTTCGGGCGCGAGCCGCGCCTCGCCGCGCAGGGCGAAGCCGCAGGCGGCCAGTGCCAGCGGAAGGAGGAGCGCGGAGAGGCGAAGGGCGATTCGGATCATCGGCGGGCGACGGACGATGGATTCGGGACCCGGATGGTATCGCGAGTGTAGCCTCGCTCCCCTGCCCCTCGCCCAGCCCGTGCGTGCCGCGCGGACGCCCGGCAGGCCACCGCATGCGGCCATCGAGCCCGCCGCGCCCACCGCGCGGAGGGATTCGACGGCTTCGCGATCCGGCGGCGCGGTGCGGTGCCGCGCGCGCAGGCGCCTCAGCCCACCACGATGTTGACGATCTTGCCCGGCACCACGATCACCTTGCGCACGGCGAGCCCGGCGATGAACTTCTGCACGTTCGCATCGGCGAGCGCCTGCGCCTCGACCGCCTCCTTCGAGGCATCGACCGGCACCTCGATCGTGCCGCGCAGCTTGCCGTTGACCTGCACCGCCAGCGTCAGCGCGTCGCGCACCAGCGCCGCGGGATCGGCCTTCGGGAAGGGCTGGTCCTCGAGCAGGCTCTCGCCGTGGCCCAGCGCCTGCCACAGCGCGTGCGCCACGTGCGGTGTGATCGGGTTCAGCAGCAGGACCACCGAGGTCCAGGCCTCCTGCAGCACGGCGCGGCCCTGCGCCGATTCGTCGTCGAACTTCGCCAGCGCGTTGATCAGCTCCATCACCGCCGCGATCGCGGTGTTGAACGTGTATCGACGGCCATAGTCGTCGCCGACCTTGGCGATGGTCTCGTGCACGTGGCGGCGGATCGCCTTCTGCGGCGCGGTCAGCGCGCCTGCGTCGAGCGCCGGTGCCGCACCCTTGGCGACGTGCTTGTGCACCTGCGCCCACAGCCGGCGCAGGAAGCGCGCCATGCCCTCGACGCCGGCTTCGCTCCACTCCAGCGACTGCTCCGGCGGGGCGGCGAACATCGAAAACAGGCGCACGGTGTCGGCGCCGAACTGGTCGACCATCACCTGCGGGTCGACGCCGTTGTTCTTCGACTTCGACATCTTCTCGGTGGCGCCGATCACCACCGGCGCGCCGTCGGCCTTGAGGGTGGCGCCGACGATCTTGCCCTTGGCATCCAGCGTGACGTCCACGTCGGCCGGATTGATCCAGTCCTTCGAGCCGTCCGGCTGGTCGCGGTAGAAGGTCTCGGCGACCACCATGCCCTGGCACAGGAGATTGGTGGCCGGCTCGCTGGAGGACAGCATGCCGGTGTCGCGCAGCAGTTTGTGCCAGAAGCGGAAATACAGCAGGTGCATCACCGCGTGCTCGATGCCGCCGATGTACTGGTCGACCGGCAGCCAGTAGTCGGCGCGCGCGTCGATGCCGCCGTCGGCGCCCGGACAGGCGTAGCGCGCGTAGTACCAGCTCGACTCGACGAAGGTGTCGAAGGTGTCGGTCTCGCGCTCGGCCGGCGCGCCGGTCTGCGGATCGACCGTCCTGCGCCACGCGGGATCGGCCTTGATCGGGCTCTTCACGCCCTCGAAGGTGACGTCCTCGGGCAGCAGCACGGGCAACTGGTCTTCCGGCACCGGCACCGCGGTGCCGTCCGCGCGGTAGATGATCGGGATCGGGCAACCCCAGTAGCGCTGGCGCGAAACGCCCCAGTCGCGCAGGCGGTAGTTGACCTTGCGCGTGCCGACGCCCTTGCCTTCCAGCACCGTCGCGATCTGCTCGAAGGCCTGCTTGAAGGTCGATCCGTCGGCGATGTGCGGGGCCGAGTTCACGACGTACGTGTCCTCGTCCTTCTTGCTGGCGTACCAGTCCTTCCAGCGCGTGGTGTCGTAGGCGAAGTCGCCCTCGGTGGCGCGCGGGTCCTTGCGGTGCGCGACGACCTGTCGGATCGGCAGGCCGTACTTGAGCGCGAAGGCGAAGTCGCGCTCGTCGTGGCCGGGCACGGCCATCACCGCGCCCGTGCCATAGCCCATCAGAACGAAGTTGGCGACCCAGATCGGCAGCTTCTCGCCAGTCAGCGGATGGATCGCGAAGCGGCCGGTGGCCATGCCGCGCTTCTCCATCGTCTCCAGGCTGGCCTCGGTGACGTCGGTGCGCGTGCACTCGGCGCAGAACGCGGCGAGCGCCGGGTCGGACTTC
Organism: Lysobacteraceae bacterium; assembly: GCA_021299185.1. Taxonomy (GTDB): domain Bacteria; phylum Pseudomonadota; class Gammaproteobacteria; order Xanthomonadales; family Ahniellaceae; genus UBA4656. Next base: position 7,971 of record JAJTHZ010000101.1, read on the forward strand.
GCCGCCTCGACCGCGATCGGATGCTCGGCGGCGACCGCCATGTAGGTCGCGCCCAGCAGCGTGTCGGGCCGCGTGGTGTAGATGCGCAGCCGGTCGGCGGCGCCGTCGACGCCGAAGTCGATCTCCAGGCCTTCCGAACGCCCGATCCAGTTGCGCTGCATGGTCTTGACCGATTCCGGCCAGCCGTCCAGCCGGTCGATCTCGTTCAGCAGTTCTTCCGCGTAGGCGGTGATCTTGAAGAACCACTGCGGGATCTCGCGCCGCTCCACCAGCGCGCCCGAGCGCCAGCCGCGGCCGTCGACCACCTGCTCGTTGGCGAGCACGGTCTGGTCCACCGGGTCCCAGTTCACCACCGCGTTCTTGCGATAGACCAGGCCCTTCTGGAACAGCCGCACGAAGAACAGCTGCTCCCAGCGGTAGTAGTCGGGCTTGCAGGTGACGACCTCGCGCGACCAGTCGTAGGCGTAGCCCAGCGACTTCAACTGCCGGCGCATGTTGTCGATGTTGGCGTAGGTCCACTTCGCCGGCGCGATGCGGTGCTTGATCGCCGCGTTCTCGGCCGGCAGCCCGAAGGCGTCGAAGCCGATCGGCTGCAGCACGTTGTAGCCCAGCATGCGCTTGTGGCGGCTGATCACGTCGCCGATCGTGTAGTTGCGCACGTGGCCCATGTGCAGCGCACCCGACGGATAGGGCAGCATCGACAGGCAGTAGTACTTGGGCCGCGACGGGTCTTCCGTCACCTCGAACGCGCGGGTGCGGTTCCAGTACGCCTGGGCGGCGGCCTCGATGGCCTTGAAGTCGTAGGTTTCCTGCATGGGCCTGCGGCGGCCGGGGACGGCGCGCCATTCATCGCTGGGGACAGCCGGCGAGCGTAGCGCAGGACGGCCGACGGCGAAAACGAGCCGGACGGGATGTCCGGGCCGGGCGCCATTGCGGGTAGTGCACGGGCGGGCCACCGGACTCGCCGCGGGTGGCCCGCTCAGCCCCCGTCGGAAGCCCCGTCGTGACCCCGCAGTTCCTTGTGCAGCCAGGCCCGCGCCTTGACCCAGTCCCGGCCCACCGTGCGCTCGGTGACGCCGAGCGCCTCGGCGGTCTCGCGCGCATCGAGTCCACCGAAGTAGCGGCACTCGACCACCTGGGCGAGGCGCGGATTGAGGGCGGCGAGGCGCAGCAGGGCCTCGTGGACCTCGATCAGGGTCTCGTCCGGACCGACGCCCAGGCGATCGAGCGCACCCAGCGACACCGGCTCGGCGCCGCCGCCGCGCTTGGCCGCATGCGCCTCGCGCGCGTGGTTGACCAGCACGTGGCGCATCGCCAGCGCGGCGGCGTGCAGGAAGTGCGCGCGATCGGCGAAGTGCGCCGAGCGATCGAACTTCAGCCACGCCTCGTGCACCAGCGCGGTGGTCTGCAGGGTGGCACCCGCACCAACCCTGCGTCGCTCCCGCCGCGCGATGCGGCGCACCTCGGCATACAGCATCGGCAGCAGCTCGCGGGCCCCGGCCTGGACGGCCGTGGATGCCTCGCAACCCTCCAGCCGTTCCACGGTGTGCGGGGGCACTGCCATGGGCGCGGATTCTGGCATAGCCTCGGCGGCGGACGTCCACCGCGCGGGCGGCGCGGGCACGCCAGCATCCGGGGGGTGCACGCATGACGGATCCGCGCACCGAAGCAGCCTGGGGCGAGGTCGAGCGCCTGTTCGACCAGGCGCTCGACCTGCCGCCGGATCGGCGGGCCGCCTTCCTGTCCGCGCAACAGACCACCGACCCGCGGGTGCTGTCCGAGGTCTCCGCGATGCTGCGCGAGGTCGAACGCGGGCGCGGCGTGCTCGATGCCCCGGCGCTCGACCAGCTGCCGCAGGCCGACCCGCCGCCCGATGCCCTGCTCGGCCAGCCGATCGGGCCGTGGCGGCTGGTCGCCCTGCTGGGCGCCGGTGGCATGGGCGAGGTCTACCGCGCCGAACGCATCGACGGCGCGCTGGCGCAGACGGTGGCGATCAAGCTGCTGCGCGCCGACGCGATCGCACACCTGCCGCGCTTCCTCGAGGAGCGGCGCATCCTCGCCCGCCTCGACCACCCCGGCATCGCGCGCCTGTTCGACGCCGGCGTGGCCGGCGACGGCCGTCCGTGGATGGCGATGGAATGGGTCGATGGCGAACCGGTCGACGCCTGGTGCCGGCGCCGGCGCACCGACCTGGACGGGCGCCTGCAGCTGTTCCTCGCGGTCTGCGACGCGGTCGCCTTCGCGCACGCGAACCTTGTCGTGCACCGCGACCTCAAGCCCGGCAACATCCTGGTCGACGCCGGCGGCCGGCCGCGCCTGCTCGATTTCGGCATCGCCAAACTGCTGTCGGTCGGCGGCACCACCCAGACGCGGGCCGCGCCCTACACCCTGGCCTATGCGGCGCCCGAGCAGCTCGAGGACGGGCCGATCACCATCGCGACCGACGTGCACGCGCTCGGCGTGGTGCTGTTCGAACTGCTGACCGGCCGTAAGCGTTCACTCCGTGCCGTCCTTGACTACCGGTTTGCGCTGTGCAGCAGCGAGCGCAGCGGGTTGGCCGCGAAGCGTTCCTTCCACAGCCGCGGCGTGAGTTCCTCGACCCGCGATGCCGGGTGCTGGCCGACG
>JAJTHZ010000196.1 GCA_021299185.1 Lysobacteraceae bacterium
CCCGCAAGCGGGCTCCTACGGCGGCGAGCGATCCGCGAGGCGCCGCCCCGCACGTAGGAGCGCGCTTGCGCGCGACCGCCTCCTCGCAATCCGCGGCAAGCGCCGGTCGTTGCGGTCGCCCGCAAGCGGGCTCCTACGGTGGCGCGCGATCCGCGAGGCCCCGCCCCGCACGTAGGAGCGCGCTTGCGCGCGACCGCCTCCTCGCAATCCGCGGCAAGCGGCAGTCGTTGCGATCGCCCGCGAGCGGGCTCCTACGGCGGCGGGCGATGTGGCGTGCGGTTCAGGGTCTGCGCGCCGCCTCACTGGCCGGCGGCGAGGCGGCGGGCGGCGCGCGCCAGCAGGGTCTCGAAGCCGCGCCGGATGCGCGCGGCGACCAGCGGCGCGAGCAGCGGGCCGAGCAGCGGCACCTCGACGGCGAAGCGCGAGCGCCACTCGACCTGGGTGCCGCCCTCGACCGGCACCAGGTCCAGCCAGCCGCGTTCATGGCGGATCGGCAGCGCGCGGCCGCCGGCGGTGGCCAGCGATCGGATCACGTAGGCGAAGTGGCGCGGCGGTTCGAACGCGACGAGGTCCTCGACGAACACCAGCCCGCCGGTGCGCACCTCGCGCACCGCGCCGACGCCGTCGCGCATCGTGTCGCCCTCGCGCAGCAGGCGGCAGCGCATGCCGGGCCCGGACAGGAACGCCGCGTGGTCGGACAGGGCGGCGAACACCGCCTCGGGCGGGGCGTCGAAGTGTTGGCTGGCGTGGATCTGTGGCATGGCCTGGGCGCCGCGTGGCGGTGCAGGATAGCGCTCGCGGTGTGGCGCGCGCTGCGCCATCATCCGCCAGGGCGGGGGAGGGCACGGCATGGCGCGCAAGGCATCGACGGGCGATACGCTGACCCGCGACGACGCGAACGCCTGGTTGCGCCAGTTCCCGTTCCCCGGCTGGACCGCGCTCGGCTTCCAGGTGGTGGTCGTGCTGGCGGGCAACGCCCTGGTGCTGTGGCTGCTCGCCAGCGGCCGCTTGCCCGGTGCGGGGCTGATCCTGCTGGTGGTGATCGAGTTCGTGCTGCTGTTCGCGCTCGCCCACCTCGCCGCGTTGCCGGTGCCGCGCGCGCACTGGTTCGAGCCGCCCACGCCTTGGCGCGAGCAGTTGTTCCTGCTCGGGTTCCTCGCCGTCTGGGCGGGCGGTGCCTATTCGTTCACCCTGCTGCTGATCGGGGGCTGGCCGGACTTCCTGGCGTACTTCCACGACCCCGGCCGGTGGCATGCGACCGGCCTGTCGTGGGCGCTCGGCGTCACGTTCGTGCTGGCGCTGGCCACCGCATGCGGCGACTGGCTGCGCTACCGCCGCCGCGGGCCGCCATTCATGCCGGCGCTGGGGCTCGAGGTCGCCTCGCGGATGCTGACGCTGATCTTCGGCGCGATCCCGTTCGCGGTGCCGATCTTCGCCGCCTTCATCGGCGTGGTGAAGTCTGCCGAGCGGATCATCGCCGCGGCGCGTGCGAAGCGCTGGACGGCCGCGGCGGCCACGCTGGCCGCGGCGCTCGGCGGGCTCGTGTTGCTCTACACGATGTTCGTCGCCCTGCAGCGCGCCGGCGTCAATGATTGGGCGATCGGCTACGTGATGGCCAAGTGCGTGGCCGAACTGCTGGTGGTCGCGATCCCGATCGTGATGCGCGAGGCCGCGGCCGGCCGCTGAGCGGCGCGCCTTGCGCGCGCACGCGCCAGCGGCGAGGATCGTCGCCCCGGCCCCACGAGTGCACCGCCATGCCGCGCATCGCCCGCCGCCTCGCCGCACCGGTCCTGCTCGCGCTCGCGCTCGCTGCGTGCGGCGACGCGCCCGCCCCGGCGCCGCCGCAGCCCGCCGGCAACAGCGCGCAGGCGCAGCAGGACCTCGACGCCTTCCGCCAGCTCATCGCCGCCGGCAGCGACGAGTTCGCCGTGACCATGGGACGCGAGGTGCTGCGCAAGCATCCCGGCAGCCCGGCCGCCGCCGAAGTGGCCGCCGCCCTGCCCGCCGCCGAGCAGCGCGCCAAGGCGAAGGCGGACGCCAAGCGCCTCGCGGCGCTGTGGACCTACCTCACCAACGACCTTCGCGGCGTGCGCCAGCACACGGCGTCGATCCACTCCAGCGTGCCCGGCAGCGCGGCCGAGCGCGTGCGCCTGATCCTGCGCCGCCACGTCGAATGGGGCCAGAGCGTGTACCTGTTCGATGGCGACGGCAGCGACCGCTCGCGCAAGGGCTTCGTGTGCGGAAAGGCATGCAGGCTGCCGGCGCGGATCGACGGCGTGGCGGTCGCGCTGGCCGCGCATTCGCCGGAAACCGGCGAGCCGGCGCTGTTCATCGACGACGACGCGGGCTTCATCGCGCGGCTGGCGGGCGGCGCGAAGACGATCGAGATCGACCTGCGCCACGCGACCCGCGGGCCGTTCACCGCCGTGTTCGAGGTCGGCGGCTACGACGATCCGAAGTTCCTGCGCGATCCGTGAGCGCGCGGCGGGCGCCGGCATGAACCTGCTGCTGCGCGCGGTCGGCTGGTCGGGGCTTTACGTGTTCCTCGTGCTGTTGCCGCTGCTCGCCGCGCTGTGGAGCGCGCCGCCCGGCGGACGCGGGTTCGTGCATGAACTGGGCGTCGCCGCAGGTTTCGTGGCGCTGGCGATGCTGGCGCTGGAGTTCGCCCTGATCGCGCGATTGCGCGCAGTCGCGCAGCCGTTCGGCATCGATGCCCTGCAGGGATTCCATCGCGGGCTCGGGTTCGCCGCGCTGGGCTTCGCGCTCGCGCACCCGCTGCTGCTGCTCGCCGACGGCATGGCCGCACGCGGCTTCGATCCCTTCGCCGGACCGGTCGCGCTGCGCCCGGGCGCGGCCGCGTTCTGGCTGCTGCTGGCGCTGGTGGCGACCACGCTGTGGCGGCGGCGGTTGCGCCTGTCCTACGAGGCCTGGCTGGCGCTGCATCGCTGGGCGGCGCTGCTGCTGCTGGCCGGCGCGCTGTGGCACGTGTTCCTGGTCGAGGGTCGCAGCGGCGCGCCGCTGATGCGCGCGCTGTGGTCGGTCTATGCGCTGCTGGTGGTCGCGCTGGTGCTGCAGCATCGGCTGGGCGCGATGCTGCGCGCCTGGCGGCGGCCGTGGCAGGTGGTGGAGAACCGCCCCGAGCGCGGCGACGCGCGCACCCTGGTGGTCGAACCCGTCGGCCACCGCGGCTTCGATTTCGAACCTGGCCAGTTCGCCTGGCTGCTCACCGGCCGCACGCCGTTTTCGGCGCAGCAGCACCCGATCACGTTCGCGGGCTCGGCCGAGCAGGGCGCGTCGCGGCGCCTCGCGTTCACCATCAAGGCGCTGGGCGACTGGTCGCGCGAGGTGGTGCCGCGCCTCGCGCCCGGCGCGCGCCTGTGGCTGGACGGACCGCACGGCGTGTTCACCCCCGAGCGCGAGCCCGCGATCGGGCTGCTGCTGATCGGGGGCGGCGTCGGCATCACGCCGATGCGCGCGATCCTGCTGACCATGCGCGACCGCGGCGACCGTCGCCCGGTACTGCTGCTGCACGCGGCCAGTTCGCCCGAGCGCATGACCTTCCGCGAGGAGTTCGAGGCGCTGGCGCGCGAGATCGCGCTGACCTACGTGCCGGTGGCCGAGGACGCACCCGCCGGCTGGACCGGCGAGCGGGGCCGGATCGACCACGCGCTGCTCGCGCGCCACCTGCCGCCGCAGCGCGCGCACTGGCAGTGCTTCGTCTGCGGGCCGCCGCCGATGCTCGATGCGATGGAGCGCCTGCTGCCGGCCTGCGGGTTCCCCGCGGCGCGCGTGCACACCGAACGCTTCGCGACGGTATGAGGACGATGCGCGGAGCGCCGCCATGAACCAGCGCCAGGTGCGGATCGCGGTGGCGAGCCTGGCCGGGCTGTTCGCACTCGCCTGCGTGGCGGTCGCCTGGCGCAGCGGCAGCGCCAGCCGCGATCCGGCGCCGGCCGCCGATCCCGCCGCGTCGCCCGGTGCCGCCCTGTGGACCCAGGGATGCGCCGGCTGCCATGCGCCGGAGGAGTTCACCGCGCGCCTGGCCGGTACCGGGCGAGCCGCCGCGGCGGCCGCCCTGCTGCAGCGGCTGGAAGACCACGGGGCACTCGGGTTCGCGGAAGATCTTCAGGTCATCCAATGGCTTGCAGCACAAGCCCCGGTGTCCGCCGCGGCCCCGGAGGGCGCCGAGGCCGAGCCCGAGCCCGAGGATGATTTCCGCCTGTGACCTCCGGCCCATGTGCTAGTGCGAACTCCCGTATAGCATGGAGTCATGGATAGCGGCGCCGTCCCGATCGACATCGAACCGCACCTGCGGAAGTTCCAGAAGGAACTCGCCGCGGGCAGCGTGGCCCTGGTGCTGCTGGCGGTGCTCGGCCGCTCCGACCGTCCGCTCTACGGCTACGAGATCGCCAAGCGCCTCGAGCGCGACGGCGAGGCCCTGGTGGCCGGCAAGCAGAGCGCGCTCTACCCGGTGCTGCGCAACCTGCACGCCGCCGGCCTGCTCGATTCGCACGTCGAACCCTCGGTGGCGGGCCCGCCGCGCCGCTACTACCAGGCCACCGCGCTCGGACGCGCGGTGCTCGCCGAATGGACCGGCGCGTGGCACGCCACCCGCGCCTTCGTCGACCAGGCCCTTGCCGGATGACCCCATGAACGCCTCGATCCCGCAGAACATCCCGCAGTACCTCGCCCAGGTGCGTGACGCGCTCGCCGGCGCCGACCCGGCGGTGGTGCAGGACGCCCTGTACGACGCCGAAGAGCACCTGCGCGCCGAACTCGCCGCCAACCCGGGCGTGCCCGAGTCCGAACTGCTGCGCCGGATCGCGACGTCCTACGGCTCGCCGGAGGAGGTCGCCGCGATCTACCGCGACGCCGAAGTCACCGTGAGCCGCGCGATGCGCGCGCCCGCGCCGCCGGCGCGGCGCACGCTGGCCGGGCGTTTCTTCGGCGTGGCGGCCGATCCGCGCACCTGGGGCGCGCTGTTCTACATGCTGTTGTCGCTGGTGACCGGGGTGTTCTACTTCGCCTGGACCGCGATCGGCGTGTCGCTGTCGCTGGGACTGTCGCTGCTGGTGGTGGGCGTGTTCTTCATCGTGTTCTTCGTCGGCACCACGCGGCTGCTGAGCCTGGTCGAGGGCCGCATCGTCGAAGCCCTGCTCGGCGTGCGCATGCCGCGCCGACCGGCCTACCCGCACCGCCACCTGCCGCTGCTCAAGCGCATCGGGCAGATGTTCACTGACGCGCGCACCTGGTCGACGCTGCTGTACTTCGTGCTGATGCTGCCGCTGGGCCTGGTCTACTTCGCGATCGCCGTGGCCGGGTTGTCGGTCTCGCTCGGCCTGGTCGCCGGGCCGGTGGTGGCGCTGTTCATCGACGGCGTGCAGACGGGCCTGTACCTCGACGGCTCGCTCATCATCCCGGCCGGCATCGCCTTCCCGTTCGCGCTGCTGCTGGGCGTGGTGGGGCTGTTCGCGACCCTGCACCTCGCGCGCGGGATCGGCGCCCTGCATGGCCGGGTCGCGCACCGCCTGCTGGTGCCCGGTGGCGCCGACGTCGCGGAGGTCGCGCCGCAGGCGGCGTCGGCCGCGGCGCCGGCCGGCGCGCCCGCCGTCGCCTGAGGCGGCGGCGGCGTTCGCCCGGGATACGCACGACGGCGTCACGGTTCCCGCGGTTGGCATGCCAACTGCAGCACAGTTCCTGTCGACCCCCCGGGGTCGGGACCGAAGCAGGAACAGGGGAACCACCATGCTGATCGTCGCTTTCCCGAAAGCCGTGTTCTGGCCACTGACGGACTGGAGCGTCGCCCTGCTGGACACGCTGCGCGTGGCGGCCGGGCTCGCGCTGCCCGCCCCGGCGTGGACCCGCGAAGACTGACCTTGCGCTGCCCGAGGTGACGCGCCGCGTCACCTTGTGACCTGACCGACCGCGGCGTGCTGCGCCGCGGCCGGGCAGCGCAACCCGAGCAACCCCCGCCGCACTCCCCGCGGCGGTGCCCCCAAAGGCCCGGTCGGCCCTCTCCTCCCGACCGGGCCTTTTCTTTTCGCGCGGCGGCGGGAACCCGACGGCACGCCGCTTGCTGCCATCGGGCTGTCATCCGGCGCGGAGGCTGCCCATGCGCACCCTGCAACTGACCTTCCTGGCGATCGCCGCCAGCGGCAGCGTGCTGATGCTTTCGGCACGCTTCCAGGAACTCGACGTCGACGACCTCGACGAGGGGAATGTCGCCCCGGAGCCGATGCCGGCCCTGATCACCTGCGCCGGGCGCGTGTTCGAACCCGCCGACGACGGCAGCTATCGCGCACGCGACGGCGGCACGGTGCTGCGCGCGCGCGATCCGCGCTTCGGCTGGCCGCGCCTGCAGCGCCTCGCCGAACTGGCGCTCGGCCACCCGCTGCACTGAGTCGCACGGCGCCGCGGCATCGTCCGAAGGTCCAGTCGCGCCGCGGCTGACGCTCGCGCGCGCCGCCGGTATCGTGTGCGCCTTCCGCCGCACGGAGCGCCCTCGTGTCCCAGTCCCGCGTCGTCATCGTCACCGGCTCCACCTCCGGCATCGGGCTGGGCATCGCGCGCGCCTTCGCCGCGCGCGGCGACAGCGTGGTGCTGAACGGCTTCGGCGAGCCCGCCGCGATCGCGGCGCTGGTGGCGGAGCTCGGCGCCGGCGGCGCGCGCGTCACCCACGACCCGGCCGACATGTCGAAGCCTGCGGAGATCGCGCGCCTGGTGCACGACGCCGAGGCGCGCCACGGGCGGATCGACGTCGTGGTCGCCAATGCCGGCATCCAGCACACCGCGCGGGTGGAGGACTTCCCGCCGGAGCGCTGGGACGCGATCCTCGCGATCAACCTCTCGGCCGCCTTCCACCTCGCGCGCGCGGTGCTGCCCGGCATGCAGGCACGCGGCCAGGGGCGGATCGTAAACATCGCCTCGGTGCACGGGTTGGTCGCTTCGGCGGACAAGGGCGCCTATGTCGCCGCCAAGCACGGCCTGGTCGGTCTGACCAAGGTGATCGCGCTGGAGAACGCCGAGCGCGGCATCACCTGCAACGCGATCTGCCCGGGCTGGGTGCGCACGCCGCTGGTCGAGAAGCAGATCGTGGCGCGCGCCGAGCGCGAGCGGCTGTCGATGGACGAGGCGCAGCGCGCGCTGCTGGCCGAGAAGGAACCGACGCTGCGCTTCACCGCGCCGGAGGACATCGCCGAGGCGGTGCTGTTCCTGTGCGGGCCCGCGGGCGGCAACATCACCGGCACCACGCTCGCGCTCGACGGCGGCTGGACCGCGCGCTGAGCGCCGCGCGCTGGCGGCGGTCGCGCGCGGCCGGCACAATGCCGGTCCTCTCGCCCGGCCGTCCCGCATGAGCAACGCCAACCTGCTGGCCCACCTCGAGACCTGCGTCGAGCGCGCGCGCCACGCGCCGCTGTCGTTCGGCGCGGTGTTCGACGAACTCGGCCGCGACGGCATCGCGATGGCCTTGCTGGTGCTGTGCCTGCCGTTCCTGCAGCCGATCTCGCTCGGGCCGCTGGCCAGCGCCGGCGGCCTGGTGCTGGCCGGCATCGGCTGGCAGATGGCGCGCGGCCGCGACGCGCTGTGGCTGCCGCCGAAGGTGCGCGACGCCGCGCTCGAGTCCACCGGCTGGGAACGCCTGCTCGGCGTGTGCCGCTGGCTGGTGCGCCTGTTCTCGAAGATCACCCGCACGCGCTGGACGCAGTGGACCGACGGCGAGCGCGGGCATCGGATCGCCGGCTGGTTCGCGGTCGCCGGCGGGCTGCTGCTCGCGATCCCGATGGGCGGCGTGCCGTTCAACAACATGCTGCCCTCGCTGATCATCGTCAGCGCCGCCATCGCGGTCATCGAGCGCGACGGCCTGATGTACGCGGTGGCGGTGTTCTGGGGCGTGGCGACGCTGGCCTACTTCGCCCTGATCGCGTGGGCGTTCTGGTACTTCGGCAGCGAGATCAAGGACTGGATGGCCGCCCACCTGCCGTCCTGGCTGGGCTGAGGCCCGCCGCGCGCGGCCTACTCGAAGCCGTGCTCGCGGCGCAGGATGCGGTCGAGCTTCTCGTGCGGGTGGCGCGGCACGGCTTCCCACGACACGTCGCCATCGTCGGCGCGGTCCACCACCTCGGCCTCGCGCATCTTGGCGCCGAACACGCCGAGCGCGAGCAGCGCCGGCTTTTCGTCGCCGTCCTCGGTCTCCACCGCGCAGAACACGCCGGGCAGTTCACCCGCCTTGCCGCCGATCGACACGAAGCGATCCAGCACGCGGTAGACCAGTCCGTTCGGCGTGCGCAGCGCGTCGCCGGGAAGCGGCGAAGTCCTCGGGTCGCGGTTTGCGCGGGGCATGTGCGGGTCGCGGTGAGCGGCGCGGTGCGGCATCGGATTCCTGAGCCGCGTTTCTAGCACACCCGCGGCGAAGGAATAAGGTGCGCGCGCATTCGGCGCGCGTTCAGCGGCACGGGAACCAGCGCGGCGCCGTGGGCCCCGCCTCGCCGAGCGTTTCCACCTGCAGGCGGGTGAAGCGCAGCGCATCGCGCGCCACCACGCGCGCGCACACCTCGCGCAGGATCTCGGCGCGACGCTGCTCGTCGACCGGGCCGCGCAGCGCGACCGCCAGCGTCGACGACGTCGACCACGCGGCCGATGCCACGCCGGCGACCAGCAGCGCCTCGGCGGCGGCGAACTCGCGCTGCTGCGCGAGTTCCTCCAGCGTGGGTTCGGCGGCCGGCGCGGCGGGCG
>JAJTHZ010000054.1 GCA_021299185.1 Lysobacteraceae bacterium
CGCCACCGTCGACAGTTTCGCGCTGCTCGAAGGCAGCGACACCGGCGCGGCCGACAGCGCGATCGGCGTCGATGCCTGGTCGTCCGACGATGGCGGTATCGCCGTATCGGCCACCATCACCCGCGGGACCGATCGCGCCGCAGTGCTGATGCGCAGCACGATCACCGACGTGGGCCTGCTGTTCGGCGACGGCTTCGAGGCACCTTGAGGCCGCATGGCGTCGACGAACGAAAAGGGGGGCGGCGCACGTTCTCCTCGCGCCTGATCCGCAAGTACGACGGCCTGCAGTGCGTCGATGCGACCGCTGCAGGCGGAACTGTGGTCTGACCGTTGGTTTCCTACCGCTCACAACGCTCGCCCATGAAAATCCGAAGCACTGACTCGTTTTCGCCGCGGCACCTGGCCGTTCTGGGACTGTTGCTGGGCTGCATGAGCTGGAGTGCGCCTGCGTGCGCCGCCGGCGGGCATGCCGAACACGCGCCCATTGCGGTGGCTGCCGTCGACGACGCCTGGCGGGTGGCCTTGCCCCGTGACGCGGCATTGGCCACCCAGGCTTATCTGGACCGTCTGCCCGCCGAGGCCGTGCAGCGCGCCAACCGCTACGAAGAAGGCGGCTACTGGCTGCAGCTTTGGGAGTTCCTGCTCGGCCTGGCCATTGCCGCGCTGATGCTGGGGGGCCGCCGCTCGGCGCGCGTGCGCGACTGGGCGCAGCGGGTGGCGCGCTTTGCCTGGCTGCGCGACGGCCTCTATGGCGCGGTCTACGGCATCAGCGCGGCGCTGCTCGCCCTGCCGTTGACCTTCTACCGAGGCTATGTGCGCGAACACGCCTACGGCATGTCCACGCAGAGCCTGTGGGACTGGGGGTCGGAGCAGCTGGTGTCGCTGGCCATCGAGGCGGTGGGCGCGGCGCTGGCGGCGGCCGTGCTCTACGCGGTGATCCGTCGCGCCGGTGAGCGCTGGTGGTTATGGGGCACGGCCGCCTGCAGCGCCCTGTTGGCGCTGTTGCTGTTGGTGACCCCGGTGCTGATCGCGCCGCTGTTCAACACCTACAAGCCGCTCGACTCCGGTCCGGTGCGCGATGCGGTGTTGGCGATGGCGTGGTCCAACGGCGTGCCGACCGACGAGGTCTACGCCTTCGATGCCTCGCGCCAGACCCAGCGCATCAGCGCCAACGTCAGTGGCCTGGGCGGCACCGCTGCCATCCGGCTCAACGACAACCTGTTGAATCGCACCTCGCTGCCCGAGATCCGCGCCGTCATGGCGCACGAGCTGGGCCATTACGTGATGAACCATGCGCCCAAGCTGCTGCTGCAGTTCAGCGTGCTGATCCTGTTCGGCTTCCTGTTCTGCCAGTGGGCGATGCAGCGCTTGTTCGCGCGCTTCGGGGCGCGCTGGGGCACGCAGGCGGCGGGCGACGTGGCCAGCCTGCCCTTGCTGGCGGCGGTGTTCTCGGTCTTCATGATGGGCGCCACACCGGTCTTCAACACCATGATCCGCACCCAGGAGATCGAGGCCGACCGCTTCGGCCTGAACCTGGCGCGCGACCCGCACGGCTTTGCCGAGGCGATGCTGAAACTGGCGGATTACCGAAAGCCCGAACCCGGCGCCCTCGAAGAATTCGTGTTCTTCCACCACCCGAGCGCGCGGCACCGCATCCACGACGCGATGCGCTGGCGCGAGGCGATGGGAACGCCCTGAGCCACTGGGCTGGCGAAACCGGGCGCAGCGCACGTTTCTCGAGACCGCATCTGTACTGTGACCCCGGTTTCTCAGACCCCGGTTCTTTTTCCTCGCGCACGCCCCGGACGGATGGTGCGAACCGGGGGCTTGAGTCCAAACAGTCGAACCAGAAACCGCAATCCAACCCCGGTTTCCGGCTGCGTGCTTGCGCTCAGTCGCGACGCTCGAAGCCGTCGGCAAGCAGCGCCGAGAGGTGCAGTCTTGCAGCGCCGAAGCGCTCGCTGCCGTCGGTGAACACTGCTCCGACCAGCACGAGGGTGTCTGCGTCGAGGAACCCGCCCATGGCGAGGTCTGCGCTTCCCGGCGCAACCGGTAACGCGAAGTTGCCGAACAGCGCGCCGCCCGTGCCGAACCCAGCGTGCGGTTCCAGTTCGGCGTCCAGGTGCACGACACCGAACATGGATTGCGATGACACCGGCGATCGTGAGCCCTCGCCGATCAGGAACCACCCACCGCGACCGTCCCTGACAAGGCGCGAGGCGGCGGCATGGCCGTCGACGCCGGAGGGTGTCAGGCCCAGCAGGCGCGGTGCGCCACCGTTGAACGACGGATCCCGCGTTCCATCGGGCCGCAGGCGGTCGACCATCCACTTCGAGCGACCAAGACCGGGCTCAGGGAACCGCGCTGCACTGCCGGTGACGATGATGTTTCCCCGCGCATCCAGATCCAGGTCGTTGGCACTGGCGAAGTCCGTGCCAGGAACACCATGGACCGCGCGCCCCGTGCCGCTGCCGCCGAACAGGGGATCAAGCTGCCCGTCACTGAGCAATCGGGCAAAGGCCATGTGAAACAGCAGCCCGCTCGCCGATGCGGGATCCGCGGATGCACTGCCGCCGAGGAGCAGCCGCCCGTCCGGCAGGACTTCGACGGCCACAGCAGAGTCCACGTGGTTCCCACCCAGATTGAATGCAATCCGGGCCAGGCCATGGTCACCGAATCCACGGTCATGGTCCGACAGGTCGGCCCTGACGCGCAGCGCGGCGAAGTCCATGTCGGTGCTGGGCGGGGCACTGATCGTGAATCCGACGATGATGAGCTGGCCGTCGGCCTGAATCGCGAGTCGCGTCGGAATGACGTCGGGATACCCTGCAAGATCGACGCGCAGGAAGCCGCGGCCCGCGCCCAGCGTGGTGTCGAGCCCCTTCCCGTCCGCCCGCACCACGGCGATCGCCGGTGGTTCGCCGTCACCTCCCGATCCCAGGAATGCGATGCGCCCGTCGGCAAGCGGCTGGGCATCACTCACGAACTGCAGCGCGCGGGCGGGTTCCTCGCCAAAGCCCGCGAGCGTGAACGTCCCGTCGCCCGAAGGCCCGAAACTGCCGTCGATCCGGCCGTCCGGCAGCACACGCGTGGCGCACGCGGTGTAGCGCGACGGGGCAATCGTGCAGCCGCCTGCCAGGACGTAGCGGCCCTCGGATGTTCGCCATCCTGTCGAAACCGACCCGTTGCCGCTCGGGCCCACTTCGATCGTGATACGCCCACCGACGCCGAACCCGGGGTCGAATTCCGGCCCGCCCGCGGTCGCGCCAAAGGCCGCCATCGCGAGGAGGCTGCCAACGTACGTGGCCAGGATGCGCGCCAAGGGTCGGCATGCTGCGCCGCCTTGCGCCGTGCGCGGGAGCGAGCGAGGGCTCGGCTCGCGGTCGATGTGTGGGGTCATGCAGCGTGAGCCAGCAAGGTCCGGGCCGCGGCGCGCTCGATCACCCACGACGCAATCCGGGACGCCCGCAAAGTCCGCCGCCGGCGGAATTCGCGCCATCCAGCGCACCGTCGATTCGTCGCCCAGTGATCAGTATCCGAGGCCGCAGTGCGCTTTCGCATCAAGACGTCCCGACTCAGACCCCGGATTTCAGGATGCGCGGACTCTGCCCCGGGTTTCGGCAACGAACCTGGCCATGTGCCGAGGGCAGCCGATCGGGACGGCAGCCCGTCGACCGGTACCCGCGCCCAGTCCTGGGTCAACCGGACGCGCGGCCCTGCGTTGTCTCCGGGGTCTGCACCGGAGCGCCAACATGCGTGTGAAGCCCTTCACCTCGATCCTGCTGGGCGCTGCATTGCTGGCGCCCTGGTCGTGCGTCGCCGCGACTCCGCAACGCGGCACTCCGGATTTCAGCGAGGTCGAGGCCTTGATGGCGCTGACCGTGGCCGCGGTTCCGCTGTCCGGGGCGACCTTGCTGCTGGCCACGGACGAGGCCGAGGTGCTGGCGCTCCACTACGGCACCCATACGCCGAACACGCGGCTGTCGATCGCCTCGGCGAGCAAGTGGTTGTCTGCCGCCACCGTCGCGTCCCTGGTCGACAGCGGCGAACTGGGCTGGGACACGACGCTGGGCAGCGTGATGCCCGACGCACCGGTGGACAAACGATCGATCACCCTGCGCCAGTTGTTCTCGCACACGTCGGGAATTCCCGCCCGTGACCTGGGGTGCCTGCGCGACCAGAGCGTGAGCCTCGCCCAATGCGCCGCGCAGATCCTCGCAGCGCCTCTGATCGCTGCACCCGGAACCTGCTTCTCGTATGGCGGCAACGCCATGCAGGTGGCCGGGCGCATGGCCGAACTCGCCAGCGGAATGTCCTGGGACGCGCTGTTCCGCACCCGCATCGCCCAGCCGCTGGGACTGATGGACACCGACTATGCCGTCGGCAGGACGGACCCCGGCTATGTCGACGTACCCAACCCGCACATCGGCGGCGGTGCGCGCAGCAGCGCGCGCGACATGATCAGGATCGCGCGGCTCTACCTGCAGGATGGTCGCCATGCAGGCGTGCAGGTGCTGCAGCCTGCGACCGTCGCCTTCATGCGTGCGGACCAGACCCAGGGCGTGCCGTACATCAACAACCCCGATCCGCGCAGTTACGGCCATGGCATCGGCACCTGGCGCAACCGCGTCGACGGCCAAGGCGCGGCGTTCGAGGTCTCCAGCGCCGGCGCCGGCGGCACCTGGCCGTGGCTGGACACGAGTGCTCGGGTTGCCGGCGTGTTCTTCGTCGACAGCACGCTGGCCAGCGTCCAGCCGTACGTGCGCCGCCTGACGGCGGTGGTGCGCACGGCCGTCGGCGGCGGCGCACCGCTGTTCGGCGACGGCGTGGAAGGCACGCCGATGCGGCAGGGCTGCGGCTGAGGCGTTCGCACGATCCGGCGATACTCCGGGATATCCCCAGCGAACTGCGACTTTGCCGGACACCCACCGTTTGCGCGGACCGCGGTGATATCGTGCGTCGCGGATATGTGGCAGCCGGCCGCAAGGGCTGGCGCAAGATCGGGCGTTGCCGAATGCGCCGTCGAATGCTCTCAGGACCTATCGCGCTCGCGACATCGCGCTTGCTTGCCTGCTTTCGCGGCTACCTTCGCTGCTCGATGACCGACCGTGCGTTCTGGGACATCATCGGGAAAGCCGTCGGCTCCGGCTTCGAATCAGAACACGCCGATCGTCTGGAAGCCGTGCTGCTGCGGATGAAGCCGTCGCGGATCGTCGCGTTCGCGGTCGCCTACGAATCGAAGCTCAGGGCGGCCGAAAAAGGTCCCGTCTGGGCCGCCGGGGTCCTGCTCAATGGCGGGCATGGAAGCGACGACGGCTTTCTCTACTTCCGGCACTGGCTGATCGGCCAGGGAGAGGCGGTCTACACGGCCGCGCTTTCGAACCCCGATTTCCTCGCTGATCGAGAGATCGAATTCGAGGACGGTGTTCCATCAACCGAGTGGGAACTGTTTGGTGCGGTCGCTGAAGACGTCTATCGGGCGAAGACCGGGCGAGATCTCCACACGGCGATCGACGAGCTGAAATCCGAGACACGATCCACCGAATCGCGCGACTGGCATTGGACGGAGTACACCGAGGCATTCATGCGCGAATCGCTGCCGAATCTCTGGTCGCGCTATGGGCATCACAAGGCCGCCTTCGATGCGCGGGTCGAAGCCTTGCTATCCGCGGAGTCAGGCATCGACGATCCGAACGATATGGAGCACCCATAAGTCGCGCAGAGCGCGACGCCTGCAGATCAAGTGGCGTCGCCGCCGCCGCCTTGCCGCCAGTTGGCCGCCGTCAATCGATCCAGGTCGGCCTCGATCCGCGCATTCGGGTCGCCGTCGAGACCTGCAGCGTCGGTCTTGCTGGCGTGGTAGATGAAGGAGGCCACGACCGAACCGATCGCATGGACCGCATCGTGACGCGACAGCCCCTCGGCCATCAGCCGCGCCATCGCGCGCATGGCCGGCGCATAGCCTTCGGCGAGCTGATTCTCGACGACCGTGTGGAACATCGCATGCAGGGGCAGGTTGGGCAGGCGCTCGCGCTGTGCCTGGTGGTACGTCTTGACCAGGTGGGCGCGCTCCATCTCATCGAGCGCAAGCCAGTCCTCGGCGTTCGGCGTCGTGTCCGGGTCGTAGCGTCGCACGGTCAATCCCCACGGTCTCCAGTCAGCGGGCGGTAGGAGTCTACATCTCGCCTGCGCTGCAGGTCGCGCGCGAGCTTGGCGCCGACCGTCCGTTTGCTCGCGCCCGGTCGACCGGGATTCGGACGCCGTGGCGTTTCGATGCGGGCTTCCGACGGCACGCTCCGCCGCGCGGCCGTCGTCCAACGCAGTCCCGGCGTCCGCGCCGCGAGCGAAAGCCGCGCAACATCCCGAGCCGAAACCCCGATCCGCACCGAGACCATCACAACGGCGCCTCGCGCGACCGGCTTGGTGACCGTCCCCAACGCTGCGTAAACTCGACGACGACGTCGAATCGGGACCCGGGCGATGGGCAAGCCATGGTGGCATCGATGGTTCGCGAGGCAGCCCGTGGCGCCCCGGACCCTGCCGGCCGAACGGATACCGATGGTCTGGCGCGACACGCCGACCTCGCCGATGCCGGACTGGGAGGCACTGCGCGCGGCGGCGCCGACGACCGCCGAACCGGCCGCGATCGATGCCTACTGGACCTCCGTGGGCGCCCAGTGGCTGGACCGGCTCAGCGCATCGCTGGGCGACGACCTCGTGCGCCACGAATCGCCCGACTTCCTGTTGCTGGCGTCGCTGGCCGATCGTCCGGCCCGGGCCGCGATGTCGTTCCTGGAAGCCACGCGCAGGCGCATCCTCCGCTTGCTCGACGGGATCGCCGCACCGAACGGGCATGGCCCGATGATCGTCATCATGCTGGACGACGCGCGCTACCTCGATTTCGTCGCCCAGTTCTATCCCGAGCAGGGCACGTTCTCCGAGTCGTCGGGTATGTTCGTGCACTTCGGCTACGGATTCTTCGTCGCGCGCGGCGAGCACCTCGACGAAGTCGAGCACACGCTGGTGCACGAGATGACGCACGGGCTGGTGTCGCACCTGCCGCTGCCGGCCTGGTTGAACGAAGGCATCGCGGTCAACACCGAGGCGCGGCACGCGGGCGCGCGGTTCTCCCTGCCCGACGCACCGTGGTCGCCGGAAGAAACGCAGGCGCGCCACCGGGCGCACTGGACGCCGGAAGCCATCCAGCGCTTCTGGTCCGGCAAGTCCTTCATCGACCCCGGGGTCGCGCAGCCGCTGTCCTACGACCTCGCGATGCGGATGGTGCAACTGGCCTGCGTCGACTGGGTGCCCTTCGCCCGCTTCGCGGTGAACGCGTCGATGGACGACTCGGGCATGGCCGCCGCCGAGACCCACCTCGGCCATCCGATCGAAAACCTGGCGACGGCCTTGCTCGGCGACGGCGCTTGGACGCCGGATCCGAAGACCTGGGCCGACGGCGTGGAGGTCGGTCGATTCCGACATCCACGAACCGGGGTCGGCGTGCGGTTTCATCCGCCAGTCCTGTAGCCCGTCCGCCGATGCGCCGGCCACTGGCGAAGCACAAGGCAGGACCTGACGACAAGGGCGGTCTGGGGGATTCGAGACGCCCGCGCGTCGCTGGTGACGATGGGTCCGTTTCGCCACCCGGCGGGCGCGCGGTCAAGCACTGCTGCGCATCGTGCGAGGTCGATTCCGGGATGGCGAAGATCGCAGCAGCCGAACCAGGGAAGCCACGATGCCCACGCCACGCCACGCGCGCAGACGGATGTCCGCCACCGCGCGTCGCTGCGCCGTCCTCATGCTCGTGGTCGCGCCCGATGCATTCGGGCAGTCCGGCATCCCCTCGGTGAGCATCCGGCCTGCAACGCCGACCGCGCTCGACGCGATCTCGGTCACGGCGTGCTACGGCGCCGGGCCATTCGTCGAGACGACCACGGTGCAGCGCAACGGGTCGGTCATCAACGTCCAGTTCGTCCAGGACGGCATCGACTTCTCACCGAACCCGCCGCACTGCGCGACCGCGCCGGTCGGCAGGCTGCCGCCAGGCCAGTACACGCTCGTCGTCAGCAATCGGGAGCCCCCGCTTGCACCGTCCGTTCAGCGGTTCCCGCTGGTCGTTTCGCCGGCGACAGTGCCGATCCCGATGTCCGCGTGGGTCGTGCTTGCGATGGTGATGGCGTGGGCAGGGCTTCGGCGTGCATGCAGGCTGGACGTACCTGCGGCACCCGGAACATCCCCGAGCGGGATTGACGCGGTCACCCGGGAGCTTCAGGGGGACGCGAGAACCGCTGATTCCGCGGCAGCCATACCTGCCCAGCGGTCGACTGTAGCCGGGGCGAGCACCGACGAGCCCGACGCTACCGTCCGCGTTCGGGCGATCGACACTCGGGCATGGGCGTGTATTGGTCCAGCGTGGGTACGAAACGGCGGCACGGCGTGCGCGACACGCACCAGAGCCCAGGGGGCGACTGGGGGATCGCGCCGCGCCGCGCGTCGTGGATCCGGGGTCCTTGTGGCGCGTATCGATCCGATGCTGAAGTCTCCTGCTCTTGCCTGCCGGGCGATGGCCTGCGCCGCGATCGTCGCGGCATGGGGCACCGCTGCGGCACCCGCGCAGTCGCCGGCACTGGAAGCCCTGTCCATCGGGGCGCCCGGCATCCTCGGCCGCCAGGGCAACCGGGATGCCGTGCTCGGCAACCAGGCCATCTCGGCCGACGGACGTTGGGTCGTGTACCGGACGCGGGCCAACAACCTCGATCCGAACGACCGGGACGCGAACACGGACGTTTACCTCGCCGCAGCCGACGGCAGTTCGACACAGCGCATCAGCGCGACACCACCCGGCGCACCGGCCCACACGCCGGGCATCCCTTCGATTTCGCCGGACGGCCTGTGGGTCGCCTGGGCGGAGAGCCAGGGCGCGGAGCCCGATACGCAGACCGCATTGCTGCTGCACGAGCGCGCGACCGCTCGCACGACCACCGTAGCGGCCAGCGGTTTGAACTCGTTCGCTGCTTTCGGCGGCATCAGCGTGTCGAACAACGCGGCACGACTGTCATTCCGGTCCGAAGCGCGCCTGGTCGCCGACGATCTCGACGATCAGCCCGATGTCCATGTCTGGACACGGGCAGATGGCAGCTTCCGGCGGGTCAACCGCAACGCGGACGGAAGTTCGATCGGGCGGGTATCGGGGGACGTGCCGATCACGCCGGACGGACGCCACGTCGCGTTCTTCACCCAGCAGTTCTCGACGATCCCCGACAGCATCAGCGCAATCCACGTCGTCGATCTCATCACGGGCGCGCGCGACGAAATCCGCGCACCCGACGGCGCCCGACTGGAGGCCAACTTCGGCTTGGGACTGGACCTCAGTGTCGACGCGCGATGGCTGGCACTTGCCTCGCCCAATGTGTTGACGCCGACGGACATCAACGGGCGCGACGATGTGTACGTGTTCGACCGCCTCACGCGCACGTTCGAATTGGCGAGCGTGACCAGTGCCGGCGCTCAGGTGAACTGCGACAGCCAGTGGCCCAGCATCGCCGGCGACGGCAGCGCGGTGGCGTTCTCATCATGTGGAAGCGGCTTCCAGGTGTCGTCCGGCACGATAAGCGCGGCCTACCTGCGCTTGCGCGCGGAAGGCCGAACGCTGCTGCTCGGCCGACCGCTCGACGGCGGCACGAACTTCGGCACGCGCTTCCAGGTTCCGGTACCCGCGATCTCGGCCGACGGCTCGCGCGTGGCCTTTGCGTCGGAATCGGAACACCTGGTCGAAGGCGATTCGAACCGCCGGACCGATGCCTTCGTGTTCGACTCGGCGAGCGTCACGCTGCGACGCGTCGGCCTCGCGACGGGCGCCGCACTGCCGGCCGGCGCGAGCGGCATCGGCTGGCGACCCGACACCCTTGAAACCGTGTTCGCCTCGCGCGGCGGGGAGCACGCCCTCTTCAGTGTCGAGGCCGACAACCTGCTTCTGTCGCGAACCGCCGGTGCACTGCGCATCGACACGCGCAGGCGGGTGATCAGTGATGCGCTGCCCGGCCTCGCGCTGCCGGGGCCGCCGGGCGCGACCGAGGTCGCGGAAGGCATTTCCGACGACGGCTCGGTCGTGCTGGTCCGGCGTGTGGCGCTGCCGTCCGAATGGGGCGTCCCGCCGGACCCCGACGTGCCGCGGGACCTGTGGCTGTTCGGGTCGCCTTGGGGACTGCTGCGGGTCGACGGCGACCCGGCATTGGGCCCGCGCCACCAGGTCGAGGCCGCGGCGATCGCCGGGAACGGACGCCGCGTTGCTTTTCTCTCGCGCCCGATCAGCACGCCGACGCTGCGCGGCGTGTACCAGTTCGATGCCGACACCGGCACCACGCTGCGCATCGACCGGCTGCCATCCGGTGCGCCACCGCTGACTGGCGCCGAGCCGGCGCTGGCGTTGTCGCGAAATGGCCGCTGGCTTGTCTTCGCCAGCAGCGCCGACGGACTGGTCGCTGGCGACGACGATAGAAGGACCGACCTGTTCCTCGCCGATCTCACCCAAGGAAGCCTGCGCCGGCTCGTCAACCCGGCGAGTGGCTCACCGCTGCTCGGCGGGCCGGACGCGTGGCTGGAGATGGCGGTATCCGACGACGGCGAGCGCATCACCTTCCTGAGCCGACGCACCGATCTTGCGCCGGGTGGCGCGGCGTACTCGCGGCTGTTCCTGCTCGACCTCGCTCGCAATCGACTGCTGCTCCTGAGTCGTGCGAACGCAGCCGGCTACGAGGACGCCGCCTCGCCGTCGATCAGCGCCGACGGACGACGCGTGGCATTCGTGCAATTCCCGGGGCTGCGCGTGCTCGAGCTCGGCCCCGACGGCGACATCGTGGGCGAGCCGACCGAATCGTTGCCGGCGATCCCGACCCGACACGCCAGCATCAGCCCCGACGGCTACTCGGTCGCGCTGTCGTCCGGTGCGGACTTCCACTGGCTCCCGACATGGCTCGCCGCCGACGGCAACGCTGTGTTCCTGCTGCGCCTGCCTGCGGTCGCGCTGTTCACCGACGGCTTCGAACCCGAATAGAAACCGGGGTCAGTGTCCCGTTTGGTTTCTCGAATCCCGATGAGCGCCATCGATTTCCTGGACTTATCAGGTCACGATGGCGCCCGCGAAAGCGTACTCTGACCCCGGTTCGGGCACCGGTTCGGATCAGCAGTCGGGTAGTTCGGCGACCTCGGCCGAGCAGACCTCATCAGCCTCGGGGAACTGCGAGCAAAGTTTCTTCCAGAACGTGCCGATGGTCGGGCAGTACTGGTCGACATTCTTGCCTTCCTCGAGCAGATCGTTCCAGAACTTCACCATCGCCTTCAGCTTCTTGAGGCTGTCGTCCTTGAACAGCTTGTCGACGTCGATCGGCTTCGGAATCGGCCCGGCGTCCTTGATGAAGTCGATCGCTGCGCCGGGCTCGAGCTCGACCACGAGGCTAAGGTTCGGGAGCGGAACGAATGGAGCCTCCGTGGTGAACGGAAACGGGAAGCGCCAGGGTTCCTGCGTGTCGGTGCACGCACCAATCGGCCCGGAAAAGCCGATACCGCCGAGGTGGGGCTCCGAGCCCAGCGCAGAGACGTCGGCAACCACGTTGAAGGGCGGCGTGCTGACGGCGGAGTCGCCG
Organism: Lysobacteraceae bacterium; assembly: GCA_021299185.1. Taxonomy (GTDB): domain Bacteria; phylum Pseudomonadota; class Gammaproteobacteria; order Xanthomonadales; family Ahniellaceae; genus UBA4656. The sequence goes on from JAJTHZ010000054.1 coordinate 11,643, forward strand.
GGCACTTGCCCGAAGATCGAATCCGCCCGGCGCACGCGCAGCCCGCAGTGCCCATCCGGAAAGATCGGCGTTCCCTCGGCATCCTTGGGCAGCCAGTCGGGCAGCGCTGCGGTCGGCAGCGTCAGGCGGAACAGCGATTCGTCAACCTGCTCCTGGAACTCCAGGCGAACCGTCAGGTCGTCGCTGAAGCGCAGGTACGCGGGGTTTGGCGGCAGTGGCGGCGGGTTGTCCGGATCGGTGGCGCCGCCCCCGGCTTCGGGCGTTTCGATCACCGTGAGCTCGAAGTCGCGCGTGCGTCGACCATCGTTGAACTTGGACTGTGCGAGCGCGAACTGTGCCGTGAAGTCCCGCGACCCGGTGATCTCGGCCAGCGCGTCACCGCTGCGAAACACACCGACCACGTTCGGCGTGCCCTCGATCGTCTCGAAGTCGAGCAGCTCCTGACCATCGGCGCGGCGCGCTGCAAGCGCGTCGCGGAATTGGGCCATGGACATCGGCGGCGTCAGCAGGTTGAGACCGGCACCCGAGCGAAACAGGCCGCTGTACATCAAACGGCCGTCGCGATTCTCGACTTCAACGTCGCGCAGCCGCATTCCCTGTTGCACGAACTGCTGTCCTCGGGCGACGAAGGCCTGCTGACTCATCGGCGCGGTGAGGACCTGTTCGCCCGTGCCCGGGCGCCAGACGCCCAGGTACTGGCGTCGTCCGCTCGCCGTCTCGAAGGTCTCGAAGTCGACGAGCCGTAAGCCCTGCGCGCTCCGCCGCTGCATCGCCTCGCGCATCGGGATCGCGCCGATCGGGCCCTCGAAGATCGTGCTCCCCGAGCCGAGGGTCCACAGTCCGGCATATCGTCGTTGGCCATCGCGCACCGCGGTTTCGACGTCGATCAGCACATGGCCGGTCTCCGCGAGTTTCTGTCCCGTGGCCTTGAAGCGGGCCAGCGAAAGCGCTGCTGTATGCAGGCTTGTCGCTCGCCCCTCGACCCAGAAGCTCTGGTAGTGCAGCTCGTCCGCGCGCGCGTCGAACGAAGTGCCGAAGGCCGAAAAGATCGGCAGCATCCCGATCAGCGAGGCGCTGGCGCCTCGCCGAATGCGGCCAGTGCAAGCCGCGGTCGTGTCCATCCCGGTGCTGCGCATAGGTGCGCGTTGAAAGACGTCCGCAGGGGCGGCGTCGCTGCATGTGCTCGAAGGGTTCATCGATGTTTTCTCTCAGGGTCGTGGTGGGTATCGGGCGCAGATGCTGCAGATCCGTTGCCCCCGCATCCGGAACCCAGCGCCGTCCTCGCACCCAGCACTTCCATCGCCCCCTGTTGCCGAGGCCGTGGACGTCGATCCGATGCGGATCGCGCACACCCCGACAAACTCGAAGCGACGAAAGCGTGGGCTCGACCGGAAAGACGCAATTCCGCAGGCCCAGCGACAGCGCGTCGACGGCACGACGCCCCACCCGACCCTCAATGGGTCGAACGACTGCAGCTCGTCCGCAATCTACGCGCAATCCGGCACGCAACCCGGGACGGCCGTCATCTGCAATGATCTGCACCGTCGCCGACCATCGCGTCGCCGCCCACGCCCTGTCTTTCGGCTCCCCTTGATTCCGTGTAGGCGGCGTGACGCGCAGAACAGGTGCCACGACACCTGCACCACGGCATCCACCGCCGGTCAATCGTCGACCCGGACGGGTGGTCAGCCCTCGGCGCGAGCGCCGCACTCCGGGACCGCTGTCGTGCACCGCGGCAGCAGCGGGGATATCCCGGATGGACGTGGACGTCCCGGATGGATGCGGGTCCCCACGATCTGCGAACCTGAGATCTGAGCGAGGTCCCCACCCAACCGGAGTCAGCGCACGTATTCCTCGCGTGCAGCCCAAACCCGGATCCGTGGACACGCGAACGACAAGAATCCGGCCATCTTCGCCCGCGCGGCGCGTCCGCGACGCCTGCGACGCCCATGGCATCATGCGCGGCGCGCAACGCCAGACCGGAGTCGAACATGGCCAGGAGAGGACGGCGGTCCGCAGCGGACGAAGCAATCGGCGCGCTGCATGCCCGCGCCTGCGCGGGCGATGCCGCCGCGATGCATGAACTGGCGGTGGCCCTGCTCGAGGATTTCGACGAGGAACACTTCAACACCGAGCGCAAGCGGCACGTCGCCGACCTCAAGGCAGTGCTCGAGGCAACCTCGACCCACGACTTCGCGCAGCCACCACCGCCGCGGTTGTCCGCGTCGGCGCGCCGCGACCACGCGATGCACTGGCTGCGCGAGGCGGCGCGACGGGGCCATGCCGTCGCCGCAGGCGAGTTCGCCGAATGGTTGTTCCGGGCCGGCGCACCATTCCATCCGGCCAGCCTCGATGGGTTCGAACATGCCGCCGCGCAAGGCGATCTTTCCGCGATGCTCGCGCTCGGGAAACTGTGCTGGCACGGCTGTGAGGGCGCGGCGGCCGACCGCGCGCGGGCCACGCCATGGCTGCAGCGCGCGCGATCGATGCTGGAGGCCGAGGCTGGCGGCGGAGGGGCGGCGGCCGGCGACGCGCTCGAACGCCTCGGCCGCATGCACCTGCGCGGCGAGGCCTGCGCGGTGGACGTCGACGAAGCCCGACGCTGCTGGCAGGCGGCATCCGCGCTCGGCAGTGCGGTCGCGATGCTCGCACTGGGCGACCTGTACCTCGACGGGCGCGCCGTCGACTTCGACCCCGACGAGGCCGCGCGCTGGTACGAGCGCGCGCTGGCCGCCGGCCACACGTCGGCCCGGCATCGGCTCGAGCAGCTCGCATCCGTGCGTGCGATGCGCGCGCAACGCGATGCCCTGCGCGCGCAGGCCGACGCCGGCGACGCGGTGTCGGCGCTGCGGCTGGCGCGCCATTGCGAAATCGGCGACGACGGCGGCGACGTGGACGCGGCCCGGGCGACGCACTACTACCGGCTCGCAGCGCGGCGCGGCCACCCGCTGGGGATGGTGGAGACCGGCAAGCGGCTGGGGGAGCTGGACGAACCCGCGGCACTCCGGGAAGCCTGGTTCTGGTTGCGCCTCGCGCAGCGGCCGCCCTGGGCGACGATCAAGCCGGTGGCCGCGATCCTCGCGCAGGCGGGTTGCGAGCGCGTGGCGCCGCGACTCGGTCCATCGACCTGCGCCGCCATCGACGCGCAGGTCGCCGCGCTGGCGGTCGGCGCGGACGGAGCGATCAACGTGCCGGCCCTGGGCAGCACCTGATGCCGGTTTCGGAAAGCCGGCGCTTCGAACCTGCGCCGACCGGGGAACCTGCCCCCGATCTTCTGGTTTTCACCGCGCAGCGGGGAGCCGCAGTTCGCCGTCGGCCATCGGTTGGCAGAGCACATCGGGCAGCACGCGGACGATCGGTACGCTGCCGCTGACCCCGAATGCGCCGAGGTTGAACGTCAGGGTCGCGCGGCCGCAGTCGATGAATTCCACCGTCATGCTGCCGACTGGCGCGGTGGTTACCGGGTTGGGGCGGTTGAGCTGGCCGAAGCGGCTCTGGAAGACGGTCAGGTCCGCGCGGTTGCCCACGTATCGACCCTGCGCGGTGAACCAGCGCTGCTCGGCGCCCGGCAGCGCGCCGCCGGCCCCCGCGGTCGTGTCGTAGGCGAACCAGCCGACGACCAGGGTCTGCGTGACGGGCTCGACCTCGAAGAGATAGCCCTGGCCGGACGTGGCCGGGTTGAACCAGGATCCGGCCATGCCGTAGTTGATCGTGACCGTGCGCTGGCCGCGGACGGTTCGCACGGTCCACTCCAGCATGCGATCGAACAGCGTCACGCCGGGACTGATCGGCGCGCTGAAGAAACCGACCGCGCCGAACCCATGGCCGCCACCGGTGATCGGATGGAATTCATGGGCGAGCCGCTGGCCCTGGGCTCGCGCCACGAGCAGTTCCGAGGCGGCAAACGGCACCGTCGGGTCGTTCGTGCCATGGACGACGAACAGCGGCGGCTCCCCGGCTTCCAGATGATTGGCAGCCGCGGCGGGATCGTTCGCCGGGATGATGCTGGCACCCCACAGGTCGACCACGAAACTGAAGGGCATGGCGGCGACGCCGTAGTCGTCCAGGACATAGCCCAGGTGCACCGCCGTGACGGCGCCGGCCGAACCGCCGAGCAGGCCGATCCGGGAGGCGTCGACGTTCAACCGCGTGGCGTTGGCCCGCAGCCAGTCGACCGCGCCCAGGGCATCGTCGATGGCCGCCACGGCCGCCGTGCGCTGGGCGAGGTCGGCGCCGCTGGTTCCCACGGTCGCAGGCCCGCGCAGGCTCGCGACGCGGGCACTCGGCACCGGCCCATCCGGCACCAGTCGGTAGTCGATGGAGACGGCGACGAACCCGCGCGCGGCCATCGCCCGCGCGATGGTCACGAGGTCGCCTTGGGTGCGCGAGCCCCCGGTGAAGCCCCCGCCGTGGATGATGACAACGGCCGGGCTGCGCTGTCCCGTCGACTCGGCGCCCACGGGCCGGTAGAGATCGAGCAGCAGGTTCTTCGCGCCCGGCACCGGATTACTCACCTGCCCTTGTCCATAGACGACGGCCGATTCCACCGCCACGGGATACAGCGGCTCGGCAGCGGGCAGCAGCGGTTGCCCGTGGGCTGCGAACCCGCTGGCGAACACAGCCGCGCCTGTCAACGCGCGAAGGAAGCGATGCATGGAGTCGATCCGGAAGTCGTTCGGGTGGGGTGCGGAGTCAGGGCGGGGTGTCGACGGACGACGAATGCGGGAACGCAACGCACGAACGCGCCTCAGGTTGACACGGGAGGCCACGGGGTCCGGGGCGCGGGCGGGGCGCGGCCATGACCGGAATCCTGGGCCGCCACCGTTCGCCTCGCGAGCGTGCAGGCGGCTGGCAGCGGGCCTCAGGGGATGACCTGAGACGACACCGCGCCGGAGGCGACGCCTGCCGCGGCGAGCAGTTCGGCGAAGCGTGTGACGTCCCAGCGCTTTCGATCGGACACCTGGCCGTCCCCGAGTTCCACCAGCCGGAGCCTTCCATCCCTCGCCGCGCAGACGTCGACCGTGAAGAAAGGACTCTCGATCCGTCGCGCGATGTCCCGGACCAGGTCCGGCACAGCGCCGTCCCGGGCGTGCGGTTCGCCGCCGACGACGAAGTAGCGTTCCTCGGTCTCCGGCATGAGGTCCTCCAGCCGTCGCACGCAGACACCGCCTTCGATCCTGCCCCGATAGTGTTCGATCAACCCCACGATCTCGGCGACTTCGGCCGGCGTGCGTGCGATCGAACCGCGCGATGTGGTCAATGACTTCACGTAGTCCTTGACGAAGTAACCAGGCCAGTCGACCGCACGGAGTTCATGGCGGAAGTCGGCATCCTTCGGGAGGAAGATTGTCTCGGGCGTGAGGTCCCGGCACTGCGCGTACCAGCGCGGCAGGTAGTGGCAACGCTCATTGGCCTCGGGCGACGTCAGCGGCGTCGCGCCATGCGCACTGATGCGTCGGGCGAGTTCCTGGTACTCGACAGGCGTGAGCATCCAGCCGCGGTAGAGGGTCGCCTCGCCTTCGCAGAGCGCCGGACGGGGCCGGAACGTCCCAGCCGGGAGATCCTCGAGCGAGAGCAGCCAGCAGGCGAGCCCGCGCGCGGTGACCGCTTCGTACTCGTCTCGGTACGCCTCATCGGGCGCTTTCCGGTCGGTCGGATCCTGTGGATACAGCAGGCGCATACGTCGACCTCCAGCATTGCCCGATCGCACGAATCCCGGAACCGGACGATGCAGTGTAGATCCCCCGTCGCGGCTGACGAAGCGTGGCGTTAGGTTCGGGCGGCTCCGCGCCATGGTGGATGGATCGGCGCCCTGCCCGTTCGCTCGCGTGCCCGCGACGAAGAGGCCAGGCATCGACTACGCTCATCCCCCGGCGCGGTCTGCTGTGGGCCGGTGCTGCGAAGCAGAAGGCCGGTCCGCGCGAGCCCGACGACTGACCTGAACGGTGCACTTCGATGGATCGAACGACTCCCTGGCAGCGATTCATTGCCCTTGTTGTCCTGGGGCTTGCTGCGAGCGGCGCCATCGCCTGCGATTCCGGCGCACCCTGTGACCAGTGCGAACCGGGTTCCGAGTTCTCGTGGAACCCGCCCAATGCGGCCATGACGGACCGCTTGAAGCGCTTCTATGCCATCGGCGACGAAGTCGAGACGGCGCGCGGAGCCGGTGACGACGCCCTGGTCGAGGCGCTGGCGCGCGAAAGCCTCGAACTCGCCGCGATCTATCGCTGCAACTGGAACCACGGCAACGTGATCCACGACGCGAACCGCGCACTGGGGCTGGTCGCGCTGGCGCGCGGCGACGTCGATGCCGCGGAGCGCTTCCTCGAGGCATCCGGAAAATCCAACGGATCGCCGCAACTGGACAGCTTCGGGCCAGAACTCGACCTCGCGGACGCCCTGCTGCAGCGCGGTCGTACCGCCGCGGTGGTGCATTACCTCAAGGACGTGCAGCGCTTCTGGAAGGACGATGGCGCCGCGCTGGTCGACGTCTGGCTGGCGCAGATCGAGCGGGGCGAAAAGCCACGCCTCAACCGTTTCGGACCCAGGCCACCGCGCGCGGGCACCATCGTGCTGCTTGTGTTGCTCGCGGCTTGGCCCATCGTGGTCACCGGCGGCACGGCCTACGCCATGCGGGCTCGAATCGAACGGCCGATCGCGTTTTGCGTCACCGCGATCCTCGTCGGTTACGGCGCAGCCCCCGTGGGAGTCCTGCTCGGCGCCCGGATGATGGCCGGGTCCCTGCTCGAGTTTCCGATGGGCTTGCTGCCCGCGCTTGCGTTGCCGCTGGCGGCAGTCGTCCTTTTGTCGCGCCTTTTCGTTCGACGCGGCGAGCGCGCGTGAGGCGCACAGGGGCGAAGCACGACTTCCCGAGCCATCGGCCGTTTTCGAGATCGGAAGACGACACGATCGTCGAGGCGGTGCGCACGCGCTCCGTGCACCGCAACCAGACTGAATGGCAGGAGGTGGAGCCCGCGTTCCGCGCACGTGCGGCGCAGGCGGGCGACGAGGACAGCACCGCGCAGGCCGTCGTTTTCCTGTACGAGCCGATGGGCGATTTGCATGGCCACTGGTCTGCCCGCGGACGCCCTCAACGCCACTTCAAGCGCGGCGACCAAGGGACGGCCCGGCGCCTCCGGCCGCTTGCCTCGGATCATGTCTGCAACGTCCGATCGACTTGGGTTCGCCTAGCCAACCCGCCATCGAATGCAACCCTGCGTCCCATGCCTATTGACAACACCGATTACACGTGTAGCCTCAAGCATCGACTACAGGCGTAATCATCATGCAGATCAGCGACGCCGAAAGCCGGGTCATGGCCATCCTCTGGTCGCGCGGGCCATCGACTGCCGAGGAAGTCTTCGATGAGATCGGCGATGCGGCCGATTGGCAGGAAGCCACGGTCAAGACGCTGCTGAACCGGCTGCTGAAGAAGGGGGCGGTGGCAGCGACCGCGGAAGGGCGTCGCTACCGCTACCGACCGCTGCTGGAGCAATCGCAGTGGGTGCTCGACACCAGCCGGAACCTCGTCGATCGACTGTTCGGTGGTCGCGTGGCGCCGCTGGTCGCCCACTTCAGCGAGCACGGCGCATTGAGCCGCGCCGACATCGAGGCGCTGCGCCGGCTGATCCAGGACATCGACGGTGGCCGCTGACGCGCTGGCGACGCTGCTGGAGGGCCTGGTCGCCACGTCGCTGGCGATGGCGATGGTGCTCCTGCTGCGCGTCGCCTGGCGACGGCTGCTCGGCCCTGGCCTGCTGCCACTGCTTTGGCTCCTGGTGCCGCTGGTGCAGGTCGCGGTGCTGTTGCCGGCGCCGATCGCGCCGGTCGTCGAATCCACGGACGAGATCGCCGCGACCGGCGCGCCCACGATGGGCCCGGTGACCGTGATCGCGATGCGCGACGACGTCGCCACGCCCCTGCTCGCGATCTGGTGGCTCGGCGCCCTGATGCTGGCCGCCCACCTCGTGCGACAGCAGCGCCGCTTCCGCCGCCGACTGGGTTCGCTCACGCGGCGACCGGACGGCCACTTCCAGGCCGCGACCGCCCAAGTCGGGCCCGTCGTGATCGGCTCGCTCCAGCCGCGCATCATCTTGCCCGCCGACTTCGAACAACGCTTCGACGTCGAGCAACGGGAACTCATCCTCGCGCATGAACGCAGCCACGTTCGCCGCGGCGACGTTGCCGCCCGCTGGGTCGCCAGCGCGCTGCGCTGCCTGTACTGGTTCAACCCGCTGATCCATGTCGCCGCTGCGCGCCTGCGCCTGGACCAGGAGCTCGCCGCGGACGCAGACGTGCTGCACACGCATCCGCACGCGCGGCGACGCTATGCGGAAACCCTGTTGGAAGAGCAGCTGGCCGTCCCTGGACTGCCGGTCGGCTGCCTGTGGCAGTCCAGCCACCCGCTGAAGGAACGCATCCTCATGCTCAAGCATCCCGCGACACCGCGCTTGCCCCACCGCACCGGGATCGGACTCGCCATGGCCATCGTCGCGAGCTGCTGCACGCTCGCGTGGGCCGGGCAGCCTGCCCGCGCGCCCGATCCATCGACCATCGAAGCGACATCCGCCGACGTCGATCCCGTCACCTATCGTCGCATCTCGCGTCCGTCGTATCCGCCCGCGGCGGTCGCGAATCGCCAGAGCGGCAATGTGGTGCTGGAGGTCCTGGTCGGCACCGACGGCGTGCCGCGCGAGGTCAAGGTCTCCAAGGCCAGCGCACCGGGCGTGTTCGACGAAACAGCGATGGCCAGCGTGAAGGCGTGGCGGTTCAACCCGGCAAGGAAAGACGGCCAGCCCGTCGAGAGCTGGGTGCTGGTGCCGATCTGCTACGCCACAGGCCCGTCCGAGGGAACGGCCTCCGACAAATGCGAGGGTCCTGACGCTGTCGAGGCGCTGGACGTGATCCACACCCGTCCCGCCCTTGCACCCGTGAATCCGGGTTGACCCGCCCCACGGCACGCGGTGCCTGCATCGCGTGCCGCTGGTCACGATTCACCGGCAGATCGAGGGCCCGGCTGCGAACGCTCGGCGGAGCGCATGCACCTCACGTCCTGCTCGCCAAGCCCTGCTTCTGGTGCCTGCCGACAACGTTGGTTTCGCCGATCGATGACTGTTCAGGCCGGCGTGGCAAGGCCCGTTGCGCGGAGCAGGACATGCCCACGCATTGCGGCCGCCACGACAGGCTCAGATCATTCGAACGCGTCCACGAACAGGCGTTCGATGACCTGGCCGCGAATCTCGCCCCCGGGATTCGCGCTGGTGTGGATGTTGAAGTACCAGCCGTTCGCCTTGCCGGCACTCAGTTGCGCCGGGGTCGGCGTGAACAGCTGGTCGATCACCGAACCCGCGGCCGCCGCCGACGGCGAAAGATTGAAGATCACCGGCCCGTTCGCGCCGGCTGCAGCCTGGTGGATGTGCCCCGCCGTCGCGTTCCCGGTGAGGCCATTCCAGTTCACCGTGACCAGGATCCGCGTCTCGTCGGGACTGATGCTGACCACCCCGGAGCCCGTGCCCGTCGTGGTGTTCGGTGGCACTTCCTGGGCGCTGTCCAGCGCCGCGATCCACGGCGTGTCGGCGACCAGTTGCCCTCGGATCTCGCCCCCGGGATTGGCCGTCGAGTGGACGTTGAAGTAGAGGCGACCGTTCCGCAGCTCGGTCACTTGCGCCGGGGTGATAGCGAACGTCATGCCGACCACCGAGCCCGCGCTGACTCCCGTCGTCGGACTGAGGTTGAAGATGACCGGTCCGTTGGCGCCCACGTTGGCGGGACCGTGGATATGACCCATCGTGACCGTGCCGTTGGCCGTGGCGTAGTGCAACGAGACCGTGATTCCGGTCTGTGCCGCATTCAGCGTGACCCGCCCGAAGCCGGTGCCGGTGGTGGTCACCGGCGGCACCTCCTGTGCACCACTGAGCTGCGCGGTGAAGTAGGTCTGCGCGAACGCCGGTGCCGCCGCCGTCGCGCACAGCACTGCAAGCAAGACCGAACCCGTGAGCTGTCGCATGTGTGCATCCTCCGACTGCCCCTGCTGAAGCGCAGCATACGCCGATTCCATGACTCGGGATCGGCGAGCGCCCGCTCCCGCGCGTGCAGGCCGCGGCTTCCGTCCGAGGCCAGGCGCGAAACCTTGCCCGCCGCACCAGGCGGCGCACTCGGCGCGACAGACGAGGCCACAGGCCAGCAGCGACGGAAAACCGGGCTCAGGGTCCCGATTCGTCGCTCGAATCCGGTTCAGCGCCAGCGAATCCCCGCGCCCACCCGAGCATGCTGGCGCGCGGGAAAACGTACGCTGACCCCGGTTTTGCATGACTTTCGACGGCGCGGATCGAAAGCCCGGGGCGCTATCGCAATCCGCACAATCCGGCACGCAATCTGGGACAGCCATCATCTGCAATCATCTGCCCCGACGCCGACCATCGCGTCGCCGCCCACGCCCTGTCTTTCGGGTCTTCATGACTCCGTGTGGGCGGCCTGACACGCAGAACACGCACCACGACGCCTGCACCACGGCATCCACCGCCGGTCAATCGTCGACCTGCACGGGTGGTCAACCTTCGGCGCGAGCGCCGCACTCCGGGACAGCCGTCGTGCACCGCGGCATCAGCCGGGATGTCCCGGATGGATGATGGCCCCCTCATCCGGCCTTCGGCCACCTACTCCCACAAGGGGGAAGGAAAAGCACGGGCGCCATTGCTGCTGCGGTGATCGATCCGCCCCCGGAGCACTGGTTCGACACGCAGGTCTGCGAGGAAAACCGCGGAAAGCTCAGCCCTCACTCGGCGGGATCGGGCGCTTCCCACCAGCAATGGTCGTACCGATGCGCCGCGACCTCGAGCACGGCGGCCTCGATGTGCTCGACCACGCGACCGGGACCGCTCGCGCGCCACAGGTCGAGTGCCGCCCGCGCGGCGCCGACGTCGACCGCCGCGATGCCGACGTTGCGCATGGGCTTCCACGCGGGCGCGTCCCGCGTGGGCGCATTGGATTCGTGCTGGTGCGGCAAACCGTAACTGCACCGAAGGCACAGCGTCGCCACCGACCGGGTCCAGTCCTCGACCGCACCGAGGCCGGTGTCCTGGCGCGCCTCCAGGGCCTCGGCATCGGCCGGCGTGGGTGCGATGACGAAGGCGGTGAACGTGTGGAATGCCGATCGCTGCAGTCGCTGCAGCCCGTTGAAGACGGCGACCTGCTGGCCACGATGGCTGCGCCGACCCGTTGCCGCACCGTCGTGCAGCACGATATCGCCGAATGCGAACCCCGACACGGGCAAGGGGATGTTGGCGATGCGCGCCCGCACGACGTCGATGCGGTCGGCGAACACGGTCTCGCCATTGCCGGACGGATTGAGGCGGACGCTGCACACGCCGAAGTCACCATCGATCGGGCCCTCGCCGCCGGGAAGCTGGAGCCCGGCCGTCGCCCACGCACGGCGCGCCGCCCCCCAGTCGCCCAGCGCGGTGGCGGCGATGCCGGCGTTCCACGCGGACGCCTCGTCGACCTCGTCGCGATGCGCCAGTGAGGCGAGGTTGTGCGCCAGCGACTCCTTCCACCGCCCGAGGTACTTGCACGCCAGCCCGGCCATGTAGTGGTACGCGGGGCGATCCGCATCGTCGTCGTCGACCCGCGCGAGCAGGTCCTCGAACCGCTCGACCGCGGCCGCGAGGTCGGGTCGTTCAAAGGCCTCGTAGGCCGCGGCGTGGAGTGCTTCGAGGTCGGCGTCGTGCATGGTCAGCCTCCCGAGTCCGCGAATCCGTGCGCCAGATGCGACGCTGCGCGGACGTGGATCGTGCGTCGGCCCCGGCCCGGTGTGGTCAGCGCGGCGCGCCGGACACCGTGACCTCCGCTTCGATCCGGGTCACGACCGCCGCGCCGTTGCGGCGCTCGACGGTGGTGGTTTCGCGGGCCTGTGTTCGCAGCACCCCGCCCGCGACGGTCGCGCTCTCGAACACGTCGGCAGTGACCGTGGCCACCGCACCGGACACGACGATCCGCTGGTTCATGCGTCGATAGGTGTAGTCGGTCGCCTGCGCCCAGGTGTCGCGCAGTGCCGCAAGGTAGGTGGGCTTGTCGAAACGGAAGCGGTCGACGAGCACGTTCTCCGCCGACATCGCGCCGCTGATCTGCGCGTCCTCGCTGAGGATGGCGGCGAGGGCATCGATGTCCCTGGCGGCGATGGCCCGATCGGCGCGGTCGAGCAAGGCGCGGACCTCAACCTCGGTCGGGCCCTGCGCGGCGACCGCGCTGGCGAAAAAGCCCGCAACCGCGAACGCGAACACGCGCCATGGACGCCCCATCGTCGACTCCTTCGAACGGCTTTCCTTCGGAGCGCCGAGCATGCCGTGGGCGGTGGCATCCGCGCAAACCGGGCGAGCACGGCCGGCGCGTCGGGGGCTGCGCCGGGACACCGGACCCCGGCGCCGGTACGCCGGAGGCGAGGGCGCGTCCGCAAGCGCAGCGGCTGGACCTCACTGTCGGAAGTCACGGTCCGGGACAACCCGGAGGCGGGTATAGTCCCGCCCGACATGGCGGGCATCTTGCCCGGCCGCGGATGACGGAGAACGGTCATGGGGCTTGTGCAGGCGGTGACGGGTTCGATCGGCGGCATGCTGGCCGACCAGTGGAAAGACTTCCTCACGGTTCCGGACGGCCTGCCGGCGACCGCCGCGCTGTTCGCCGCGGTGCCCAAGGGCACCAACGCCGGGCGCGGGTCCAACACCAAGGGCTCGTCGAACATCATCAGCAACGGCTCGAAGATCGTGGTGCCGGAAGGTTACGGCCTGCTGCTGATGCAGGATGGCGCGGTGACCGCGCTGGCCGCCGAACCGGGTGGCTACGAGTGGCGCTCGAACGACCCGAACGCGAAGTCGATCTTCGCCGGCGACGACCTCGTGCAGACGCTCATCATGCAGAGCTGGGAGCGCTTCAAGTTCGGCGGCCAGCCGGGCTCGCAGCAGGCGGCGTTCTTCGTGTCGCTGAAGGAACTGCCCGACAACCGCTTCGGCACGCAGTCGGAGATCTACTGGGACGACGGCTTCCTCGGCACCCAGGTCGGCGCGGTGACGCGCGGCTCGTACACGCTCAAGATCGTCGACCCGATCCTGTTCGTGAAGAACTTCGTGCCGGCGCGCTACCTGCAGCCCGGGCAGGTATTCGACTTCACCGACATGGACAACGCCGCGGCCAGCCAGTTGTTCAGCGAGGTGGTCGCCTCGCTGGCGCCGGCCTTCAGCCTGTACACGAACGACCCGGGCAAGGGCAATCGCATCACCCGGCTGCAGCAGGATTCGGTCGGCTTCGCGAAGAGCCTGTCGGATGCGGTGGAGAACGCCTACCAGTGGCGCTCCGACCGCGGGCTGTCGATCGTCAAGACCGCGATCGTGTCCATCGAGTACGACGCCAACACGCGCGAACTGCTCAAGACCGTGCAGCGCGCCGACGCGCTGTCGGGCGCGCGCGGCAACGCCAACCTGCAGGCCAGCGTGGCCGCAGGGCTGCAGTCGGCGGGCGAGAACGGTGGCGGCGCGGCGATGATGGGCGTCGGCATGGCGGCCGGCATGATGGGCGGCCTCGGGTCGCTGCAGCAGCCGGTGGCGCCGCCCACGCCACCCGCGGACGATCCGGTCGCGAAGCTGAAGAAGGCCAAGGAGATGCTCGACCTCGGGCTGATCACGCAGGCCGACTACGACGCGGCCAAGGCCAAGGCGCTGGGACTCTGATCGATCCGTCGCACCGGTCATGTCCAGCGCGAAACCGCCACCGCCTCCGCCGCCGTACACCGGCCCGGGCTCGCCCCGCGACGTGCCGCCGCTGCCCGGCGCGTCGCCGATCGACCCGGCGACGCTGCCGCGGCCGATCCGTGACGAGTTGACCGCACCCGACCCGGTCGCGATCGACACCGCGGCCGAGGAACTCAAGGACGGCCAGAACCACTGCCCGAAGTGCGGCTCGACCGAGATCCGGCAGAAGACCGGCACCGACCTGCTGGTGTGCGTGTACTGCCGCCATCAATGGCACGCCACGCGGGTCGAGGAAAAGTTCGGCCTCGGCACCGGCCTCGACCAGCTCGAAGGCACCATCATCGCCTCCGGCGCGCAGGACATCGCGGCCGACAGCGAAAGCCTGATGAGCTACGAGTGCACCGGCTGCGGCGCCGAGGTGACGGTCAACACGCAGACCACGATGACGGCGCGCTGCCACTGGTGCCGCCACGTGTTCGGCGTCAACGAGCAGGTGCGCAACGGCGCGGTGCCGGATGCAGTGCTGCCGTTCCGCATCACGAAGGACGACGCGGTTGCGCGCATCCGCCAGTTCGTCGACAAGCGGCGGATGTTCGCGCTGAAGGCGTTCAAGGAAGAGTTCACGCCGGAGAACGTGGTCGGCGTGTACCTGCCGTACATGATCGTCGACGGCAAGGCCAGCGCCGAAGTCATCGGCCAGGGCGAGATCGAGACGCGCCGCTACACGCGCGGCAGCGGCAACAACAAGAAGACCTACTACGACGCCGACGTGTACCAGGTCGAGCGCCGGCTCGACTTCACGGTCGACGACCTGCCGCTGGAATCGTCCAGCGAACGCGGCAACCTGGACACCGGCCGCAACACCAACAACATCATCAACACCATCCTGCCGTTCGACACCAAGAACGCGGTGAAGTGGAACGCGTCCTACCTGGTCGGGTTCAATTCCGAGAAGCGCGACCTCGACGTGGCGCACCTGCACCCGCGGCTCGAGGACCAGTTGCTGTCGATCGCGCGCGCCAAGGTCGAACCGTCCGTGGACCGCTACGACCGCGGCGTGCGCTGGGAACAGGAGGGCCTGGACGTGCACGGCACGCGCTGGGTGTCGATGTACCTGCCGGTGTGGCTCTACTCGTACCAGGAGCCGGGCGGCAAAGGCAGCCTGCTGCACTACATCGCGGTCAACGGCCGCACCGGAGAGACCATGGGCAGCGTCCCGGTCCAGCAGTGGAAGCTGCTGCTGGCCGCGCTCACCGTCGGCACCATCGTCGAAGCGATCGCCCTGTGGATCGTGGTGGCCGTGTCATGAGCGACGACGGCGGCATCGTGTTCCTGCTGGCGGCCGGCCCGGCGAGCGCGGTCGGGCTGTACTGGCTGCTGTACCGGCACTACCGCAACACCGACAAGTCGCACGCCTTCGAGCGCGAGACCCTGGTCGACACCAAGCCCGTTACCGGCGCGGACCACAAGGTGGACGAGATCAAGGGCACCCGCAAGACCCGCATCGACGACGACAACAAGACGGCGCACCGCACGCGCGTGCACCGCACGCGCGAGGACACCCGGCGGCCGCCGTAGCGCGTCCGGCGCTGGAGGCGTCGCGGTCAAGCGCGGTGACGCGCGGCCGCACGCGGCGTGGCCGGCCGCCCTGCGGGGCGTGCGGATCAACCCGCAGCGTTCGGGCGCTGCAGCCAGCGCGGCGTGATCTCGGCGGTGCCGCGATGGTCGATCCACTGCACGACGCCATCCTGCAGCAGGCACTGCACGTCCATGTTGCGCGCGAGGCCTTCGGCGAGACGCGCCGCCCCCGCGGAAACATCGACCACGGCCAGGTTGCCGAGCCGCGCCAGCGCGCCACCGGCCTTGTCCCACCAAAGGTCGAAGGCGCGACCGGCATAGCCGACCACCACCACCTCGCGCGAGCGACCGCAGGCCCGCCGCACGCGCGCCTCGTCCGGCTGCCCAAGGTCGATCCAGCGCGCGATGCGGCCGTCGCGCTCGGCGTGCAGGAGGTCCGGCCCGTCGTCGTCGCTGAGGCCGCGCCCGAACGCCAGCCGCTCGTCGGCGAACAGCGCGAACGCGAACAGACGCACCATGACGCGCAGGTCGGTCTCCGACGGATGCTGCGCGAGGGTGAGGGCATGCGTGGCGTAGTAGTGGCGGTCCATGTCGCTGACCTGCAACTGCGCCTTGTGGATCGTTGCGTTCGGGGCCATCGGGGATTCGGGTAGTCGTGCAGCCGAAGAACGGCCACTCTATCGTGACCTCGGCCCGCTCGAAATCGAACAACCCGAAGAACGCGTGACCCGCTTTACAGGGTCTTCCACTCCACGACCACCACCTGGAACGAATCCTCGTAAAGGACCTTGCCGGGATTGCGGGAGCGAAGCATGCGGACCGGGCGACCGTGCTCCTCGAGCAGGGTCGCGAGCAGCCGGAACTCGCGGATGGCTGCTTCCGCCGAGTCCTTGAACCAGCTCACCGCATCGCGCGACCAACCCGCCGTCGAAAACGGCGGGCACGGCAGGTTGGCGTTCAACCAAGCGTAGGTGCGTTCGAGCCGATCCTCTTCCTCGGGCGTCAAGTGCCCGCGGTCGCGCAACAGCCGCGCCTCGGTGACGATCCCCGTCAATTGGCGATGGTCTTCGCCCTCACTGCCGACCACGAACCGGATGTACATGTCGGCTAGCGAATTGCGGCACCGGACTCCGCCCTGGCAGACGACGCACTCACGACCAGGTACTCCGGCGCGCCGCCGCGCCTTTCCGCCGGGACGGTCAGCAACATCACCGTCTGCCCGGCGACGGGATCGCAGTCGGCGGGCACGATGGCGCTGACTTCGGCGCCCGATTCCAGGCGCACGCGAGTCGATCGCTCGACGTTCGCGGCGGACGACGCAGGCAGAACGCCCGAAGTCACGACGCCCCTGGTGTAGGGCGAGAGGCGCGTGTCAAGGACGGTCTCCCACCCGATCGCCAGGGCGACCATCGAAACCGCCACGACCACGAACATCGCGACGACCAGGGTGGGTCGACTCATGGGTCGCATCCGACTCGCCATGCCCGCAATCCCGCGGGTCCGCTGCATGGTAGGCGATCGGGGTGGCCGCGCACCACCACGAGGATCGGAAGCCGGAGCGACGCAGGGCCGCGTGGCATCCATCGCGTCGCAGCCCGCTGCTGCGGACGGGGCACCGGCACCTCCGGCCCCGATGCTTCAGGCGCCTCGGCGAGCGGGCTTCGCGCCGCGTCGTTTTCGCCGGGGTGCGGCACGCTCCCGAGGATCGCGCCAGACCATGTAGACGTCCGCGCGCGCATAGTGCGAATCGGGCTTGATCGATGGCTGCCGCTCGAACCCGAGGCTTTCGTAGAGGCGCAGCGCCGGGACCAGCTTGCTGTTGGTCTCGAGGAACAGCCGACGGCCGCGGCGACGCCGGAATTCGGCGATGGCCGCCTCCAGCAGCGCGCGGCCGATGCCCAGGCCCTGGCGCGATTCGTCGACCGCCATCTTGGTGAGTTCGTGCACGCCGTCGGCGTCGGGGAGCAGGGCGCAGGTGCCCACGACGTCCTCGCCGAGCATGGCGAACAGGATGCTGCCGCCGCGCGCGATGATCTCCTGTCCTGGGTTCGACAGCACCCGATGGTCGATTTCCTCGACATAGAAATAGCGGCGCAGCCAGGCCTCGTTGAGCCGGTAGAAGTGCGAGGCGAGCGCGGGTGCGTACGGCACGATCTTCAGCGCCGCGGGACCCGCGCTCGAACCGCGTGCGACCACCTCGCCGGCGAGGGTCGGCGTGAGCACTTTCTCGAACGTCGCCAGCGCGTGCAGCAGGTCGACGCCGTGCGCGCGACAGTGCGCCGCATAGACGTCCTCGATGGCGCGCCAGTACGGTTTCGCCGCGCGCAATTCCGCCTGCGCCTTCGGCGTGATCGACAACCGCCGCACGCGGCCATCCGCGGGATCGGCCTCGGCCGCGAGCCAGTCCTGGTCGACCAGCCGCTGCGCGAGCTGGCTCACCGCGGAATGCGTTTGGCCGACCGCCTGCGCGATCTCCCCGACCGTCAGGGCATCGCGGTCGTTGAGGACCCGCAGCACCGGCAGCCAGCGCGCCTGCAGTTGCAGCCCCGATGCCGCGTAGACCGCGTCGGCGATCGCATACACCCGCTCGCTGACGGCGCGGAACCGGCTGCCCAACGCGACCAGGCCCAACTGGGAGATGTACTCCATCGCAACCTATCGGTCGTTGTGTAAGCCGTAACATATCGCCGGGAATCCGGTTCCGCAACCGCCCGACGGACAGGCCCGGCGCGATGCCACGGCGGTTGCTGCGCCACAGCCGGGCGCCAGCTTGGGTGTCCGTTTTCCCGCGGGGTGGCGATCACCGGGTGAAGGACCGCGGGGCGACCGCAGGCGCTGGCACCCTGACATCCGCCACGCGAATCCGCGGCAGGGCACTGCCCCCGACCCGGTGGCCGCATGACCCCTCGGCCCCGCTTTTCCCGTTTTGTCCAACCGGGGCCAGCCTTCGTGCCACCCCGTCGCGCGCATCACCGACCCGAGGACCGCATGAAGCGCACATACACCGTGGAAATGGTCGTGCTGGTATCGGTGATCGCCCTGAGCCTGGCCGGGTTCTCCAGCCTGCTTCTCGGTGCCGCGCCCAAGCTCGATGGCTACCAGTACCTGCACGTCGCCACCAGCCTGGGCTGGCTGCTGCTCTTGCTGAGCCAGCTCGTCCTCATCCGCCAACGGCGCTTCAAGAGCCATCGCAGCGTCGGCCTGTGCATCTTCGGCGCGGGGCCAGTGCTGGTGGCGACCCTGGTGCTGCTGACCGTGCATTCGGCCGCCAAGAGCGCCGATGCAGGTCGCGCCGACGACATGGTCGTCCCGAACGTCATGGTGACGCTGGAGGTCGCGCTGCTCGTGTTCCTGGCGTTCTGGCTGCGCGGCAACCGGGCGATCCACGGTGCGCTGCTGCTGAGCACGGCCTTGCTGTTCGCCGGGATCGCGCTGTTCTTCACGCTGATCGCCTGGGCCCCGGCCTACCGCATCGAAGGACCCGACACCTTCCACCGATTCGCCGAAGCCGCGCAGGCGAGCACCGTGGTGGTCCTGCTCGCCGGGCTGCTGCTGTTCCTGCGCGACCGACGGGGCGGCTGGCCGTGGCTGCTCGCCGGTTCGATGTTCGCGCTGAACGGCCTGCTGCAGATGCTGGTCGAACGCGCCGATTTCATGCAGGCGCTGACCATCGCAGTCGCAGCGCTTGGTCGCCTGCCGGCGTTCGCGCTGGGCCTCGGCGTCTTTCTCGCCTTGCTGGGCGTGGCGTGGCGTCGCGAAGCCGGCAACCGCGGCCGGAAACCCGTTTCCGCCGGAACGGAAGCCGCACGCTGACTCCGGTTCATCGTGCGGTGAAGCCCGACGCAGCCGCGCCCTAGACTGTCGGCGAACGCGCGGCGTGGCCGTACATCGGAGTCGATCCCTCATGAACCTCCTGAATGCGGTCGTCGTCGCTGCCCTCGTACTGGGCCTCGCGGGCTGTGGCAAAGACGCACCGCCGGTGGCGCAGGCGCCCCAACCTCCGCCATCCAACGCCACCGCGCCCGACGCCGCGCCGCCGACACCCGTTGTGCTGGCGTCGATCCCGGCCCCCGCATTCCTCGAAAACCTCGTGGTGACCGCCGCGGGCGAGATCCTGTTCACCCACTACCTGGGCCACAGCATCGAGCGCATCGATGCCGCTGGCGCGCGCTCGACCTTTGCGACGCTGGACGTGCACCCGGTGAGCCTGCTGCCGCTCGACGGTGGATACCTGGTCGCGACGCACGGCCAGTCGTTCACCGATGGCCCGGCGTTCCTCGGCACCGGCGCCCTGCTGTTCGTCGACGCCGCCGGCGCGGTGACCGGATCGGTCGCGGTGCCGGACGCGGGCTTCCTCAACGGCATGGTCGCGCTGGTGGATGGCACGGTGCTGATCGCCGACAGCGCGAAGGCGCAGATCCTCGCGTTCGACCCGGCGACGCGCGCGACGCGCGTCTGGTTCGCGGACGCGGCGCTCGCGCCGCAGGCCGAGCCGTTCCGGCCCGGCGCGAACGGACTCAAGCGCGAGGGCGACGCCGTTATCGTATCGACCTCCGCGGGGCGCAGCCTGCATC
The DNA here is from genome assembly GCA_021299185.1 of Lysobacteraceae bacterium. Lineage (GTDB taxonomy): Bacteria > Pseudomonadota > Gammaproteobacteria > Xanthomonadales > Ahniellaceae > UBA4656. The sequence continues at coordinate 31,534 of JAJTHZ010000054.1, forward strand.
GGCTGTTGCTCGCGGCGGACGGATCGGCAGCAGGCCCGCTGCAGCCGGTGGCCACCGACCTGCCCGGCGCCGATGACTTCGTGGTGCTGCCGGAGGGCGGCTATGTGGTGGCGACGCACGGCGATCGCGTGGTGCGCGTGGCCGCGGATGGCACGGTCGCAACCGTCACCGACGATCCGCGCGTGCGCGGCAACACCGCCGTCGCGCTGCTCGGTGACGGCGCCGCGCGCCGGCTCGTCGTGCTCGGCACCGGCGGGCTGAGCGAAGGCGGGCGCGAGCCGGGCGTGGTGCTCAACCTGCCGCTCGCCCGGCAGTGACGTCGGCTTGCGGCGGGTAACCCGGGGTCAGCGTACGGTTTCCTCAGGCACGAGCACCGTACTCCGACCCCGCTCGGATCACTCGAAGCCGTCGCCGAACAGTCCGTCCAGCGGTGCGGTGCGCAGGAACCACAAGGGAACCTCTGAACAAGTCCCTCGAATTGTGGTCTGATTGAACCACACCCAGTCGCGACGTCCCAGATATGGCCCAGCTCACCTTTGGCGATGCCGAGTTCGCCGGCAAGGGGAAGACGACCCGCAAGGAGCGCTTCC
>JAJTHZ010000180.1 GCA_021299185.1 Lysobacteraceae bacterium
CCAAAACGGCGCTTGCGAAGACCCCCAAGAACCCCGCATCCTGACACCCCGTTCGAGCCCCGAATCAGCACCCGCCGACTGGCTCCATAACGGCGATCATGAGTGGCTCCTTTGACCCGGTCGGTGACAGCCTGCGCGGCAGCGAACATTGGCGACCATCTCGGCGACGATCCGCCGCATCTCTGAGCTGCCTGCGCGGCAGCGAACTGTTGCCTATCAGGCGGTGCGGGCGCCCACACTCTCTGAGCTGCCTGCGCGGCAGCGAACTTGGTAGGCCAGCGCATCCCTCTCCGCCCGCATCTCTGAGCTGCCTGCGCGGCAGCGAACTTGCTCTTAGTGGTTACTGGTTCTTGGTTATTTCTCTGAGCTGCCTGCGCGGCAGCGAACAATCCGCGCATGCTCGCCGTGCGCGTCCGGATTCTCTGAGCTGCCTGCGCGGCAGCGAACATTGCGCACGGTTCGCACACCCTTGCGCAAACTCTCTGAGCTGCCTGCGCGGCAGCGAACATGACTTGGACTGACCGACACAACCTTGCGATTCTCTGAGCTGCCTGCGCGGCAGCGAACGCGAGCCGCGCGACCCATCGCAGGATCAAGTCTCTCTGAGCTGCCTGCGCGGCAGCGAACTGCGCCCCGTTTTCGCGATCGACGATCGCAACTCTCTGAGCTGCCTGCGCGGCAGCGAACTGTCAGCCGCCCCCGTTCCCTGCCGAGCATCCTCTCTGAGCTGCCTGCGCGGCAGCGAACATGGGGTACTGGCATGCCCTATACGTTCGTAATCTCTGAGCTGCCTGCGCGGCAGCGAACAAGGACTCGACGGCGGTGTACCTGCTGGCGTTTCTCTGAGCTGCCTGCGCGGCAGCGAACCGGCTCCTCAACGTGCCGGACCCCACGCTCGCTCTCTGAGCTGCCTGCGCGGCAGCGAACGGTGCAGACGGCGAGAGCGCGGCATCGGTGGTTCTCTGAGCTGCCTGCGCGGCAGCGAACGACGACTACGCCGGCCCGCTGACCATCGACCATCTCTGAGCTGCCTGCGCGGCAGCGAACGGCGGCGGCGGCGTCGGCGTAGCATCGCGCACTCTCTGAGCTGCCTGCGCGGCAGCGAACAACATTATGTCAAGTAGACACCGCCAGCTTCCTCTCTGAGCTGCCTGCGCGGCAGCGAACCGCGGGGCCGTAGCCGGTCGCCCACCCGTTGCTCTCTGAGCTGCCTGCGCGGCAGCGAACGTGAGAAAATGCTCGCGTTGTTTCGCACGTTCTCTCTGAGCTGCCTGCGCGGCAGCGAACGCCGGCAGTGACGCGCCAGCGGCCTGCGATGCTCTCTGAGCTGCCTGCGCGGCAGCGAACAGTGCGAGCACGGTAGCGGTTCCTCTTTGTGTTCTCTGAGCTGCCTGCGCGGCAGCGAACCCCTTCAGGCCGGCCAGGCGCAGGGCCTCGGCTCTCTGAGCTGCCTGCGCGGCAGCGAACGCGTCGGCTTGCAGCGTGGCGTGTTCGATCACTCTCTGAGCTGCCTGCGCGGCAGCGAACTTTGTCAAGTAGATGACAAAAGACTTCAGGGATCTCTGAGCTGCCTGCGCGGCAGCGAACGACTGCGAAGGCGTGTCGGGTCACATGGGTCCTCTCTGAGCTGCCTGCGCGGCAGCGAACCGGGCCATCGCGCACTGCGCGCGACACCAGCATCTCTGAGCTGCCTGCGCGGCAGCGAACCTGATGCCGAACGTTCGAGGCAAGCCGCCGAATCTCTGAGCTGCCTGCGCGGCAGCGAACGAGTCTCCCTCGGTGCGTAGCAGGATCATCGCTCTCTGAGCTGCCTGCGCGGCAGCGAACTGTTTCGCGCGCTCGGCGGCAGCGGCGGCGATTCTCTGAGCTGCCTGCGCGGCAGCGAACTCCAGCCGCGCCCGTGCGAGCGTGTTGCCCTCTCTCTGAGCTGCCTGCGCGGCAGCGAACATCGGCCGCGATGGCTGGCGATGTGCCCGACTTCTCTGAGCTGCCTGCGCGGCAGCGAACGCTCCGAGCCGCTCGTTGTTGTGTCTGGGGAGTCTCTGAGCTGCCTGCGCGGCAGCGAACTTGCATCGCGCCCCTTGGACCGTTCTGGCATCTCTCTGAGCTGCCTGCGCGGCAGCGAACATTGGCGAGGTACGACCACGATTCGCGTTCGTTCTCTGAGCTGCCTGCGCGGCAGCGAACGTGTTGCAGGTAGACGACGCAAAGCGGATCGCTCTCTGAGCTGCCTGCGCGGCAGCGAACGCGTCGGCATCGAAGGCAGTGTAGGCATCGAATCTCTGAGCTGCCTGCGCGGCAGCGAACATGGTACCGCCCCCGCCTCTCGCGAGGATGCATCTCTGAGCTGCCTGCGCGGCAGCGAACCACTCCGACGCTTACCTTTGCATTACGTGTAATCTCTGAGCTGCCTGCGCGGCAGCGAACACGAAGATGAGCGATGCCCGCGGTGGCTTACTTCTCTGAGCTGCCTGCGCGGCAGCGAACAAGAGCCTTTCGACCGAAAAGCCGGCTTTCTTCCGCGTCTTCGCGGACGACAAGTGCCTACACCCCAATTCAGCGAGGTTCGCCCAACCTATTGATTCTTCGGGGCGAAATCCCGCGGTCGAAACGATGGGTCAGAACCAGGGGATCGTGCTGGTATCGCTTAGTCCGTACGTATTGAACGGACCACCCACCGGAGCAGGCTGCAAGGGGCCGATCGCGATGAACAGGCAGAACGACTGCCCAGTGCTCGAGCTTCGCAGGTGGACGTACGGCAAGTTCGGCTTCTCGGCTGCCGAGTCGGGCAGCGCGACCGCTGCTTGTTCCGCTGTCTCACCCCGACGCTTCATGCGGCGCCGCCGCAGCCGCTCGACACCGGTCTTGAACTGGCGACGCCGAATGCAGCGGTGCAGGGTGAGGTCCGGAACCGCAGCGATCGCAGCGCAGCGGATGTGGTCCCGAACGCCGCCCTGCCAATCTACCGCCATAAGCTGGTCCAGATCGGCTGCGCTCCCATGCACGCGCAGAATGGTGCCGATCGTGCGTGGGCTCACGCTGTACTGGGGAAAGCTGACACCGATGCGCTCGATGTGGTGTCGGGCCAGGTAGCGATGCAGCCGGTCGTAGAGCGCACCGAACAGTGCAGCACTACTGGTCTCGACATCGGGGACGACCGCTAGGTCGACATAGTGTGAGGTCATCGGCTCAACCTGCCTCGCCGAACACGCCACCACGAATCAGGGTGGCAATGACGAAGTGCTGCTGTGGGAGTTCAGGGACCTTGTCCTTCAGCACCCAACCATCGAGCAGACTGTAGAAGTCCTGCCTCTCCTTGGGCTGCCGCCATGCCCGACCCTGGGTCGTCACGGAACCGTAGGGTTCGACTGCGATCGGCCCGTTCTCCGCGGCACCCGGATACCAGGTGTCGATCGTGCGCAATGCGTTGCCGATCTTCTGCGAGTGGATCGCCGCTACGCCATCGACCTGGTAGAGCGTTCGGCTCTTCTTGCTGGGTCCCTTGTCCAGGATCAATTCCTGCGATGGGAAAACCTCCTGGCCCGCGCCGACACGGACGTAGGCGGTCACCTTCAGCAGCGCGTGGGCATTCCCGGCAAGGCCCGCAGCGATCACATCGCCCAGCTCGGCAACCGCCGCGGTCTCTACCGCTGGCGCACTCAGGTCGGGCAGCTTGTGGGCGAGCGCATCAAAGCGCCACGACCTGGCTTCCTGCCCGTCTTCGAGCTTTGCCACGTGGACTTCGATCTGTTCCGCGCCAACGCGGTTGCGCCAGAGAAACCGCCCGTTGGCCAGATTGGCGGCGTAACGCCGCGCCAGCTCTCCGAACCCTTGGGCCTGCCGGTAAGCGTCGACCGTAGCCAACAGCTTGGTGCGATAGCTTGCCTCATTGCAGGCCGACGGTGCGCCGGTGCCGCCGAGTACTCGGAGGGTGAAACGGACGGCGAGCGTGTCCGCATCGGCGGGCAAAGTGGCGACATCGACGGTTTGAAGGTTGGGACTCTCGATCGCGGCATCTAATTTTGCGGCATCCTGGTCTTTCGCCTTGAGGCGATTGGAAATGGTGCCGCGCACGGACTTTTCGCGGATCGTTACGGATTTCCAAGTCGCGGAAGCACTTCGCTGTGACCATTGGCCGGCGAGAAACAGGGCATCGGAGGGGTCAAGCTTGCGCTCGAAGGCGAGTACGGAAGCGGTCTTGAGTTCGGTCGGCATGGGTCTCTCCCTGATCGCTGGATGCTGTGGGTTGGGGCGGGCGTCAAATGTCGGCCGCTGCGAGCGGCCGGTAGTCGTTTCGACAACGATAGAGCCCCTCGTCGGGGCGACTGTCCGCATACCAGAGCAAGTCGCTGGCCGTGCGGAGGCGGTGTGGGCCGATCCACTCGCCCACCGAGTACAGGCTCTCGACAAATCGGAAGGATGTGGTGCCGTCACGCGCATTGGCCACGCTTCCGGCCGGATGCAGCGGCCCAAGCGCCCCATAACCGACAGGAATCGGGACGATCCAGCCCAGGCCCTTGCGGTCGTGGGACCATTGACCCTTCCCCTCGTTGGCGCCGGCATCGTGCCGCCAATTGATGCGCGACAGGGAAAGCCATGCGTCCAGTCGGTTGGCTCGGGGATTCTCAGGGCGCAGCGCCTCTACGCGCGTATCGATGAGGTCATCCCGGGCCACGAGCGCCGATCCGGGGAGCAGACGCACGCAGACCTCACGAAACGCTTTGCGCTGATCGTCTTCGGACCCGGTCAGGTCGACGACCCACGGGCGCAGGCGTCGTGCTGTCACTGTGGGTCGCGGCAGCACACTGCCGCCGGCAATGCGCATCCCTTCGAGCAGCGTCCACAGCGTGGCGACGTCCTGTGAGCGGTGAGCATCGTCCCAGTAGTCGGAGTGAATGCCGAACACCAGACTCAACTCCAAATGGATGCGACCTTCCTCGACGATGGCCGCAGTGCTGCCGGTCCTGTCGACGGGATTTCGGGTCAGGCAGAACGAGTTGACATAGCCGCCCTGGGTGACCTGCTCGTCGTGCGCGTGGCAGACCACGCCGACAGCGCGGAACGAAAGCGGCAGGCCGGCGGCTCGCGCCTTGCGCTCCAACGCCCAGCTCAGGCCCAGAAACGCAGTCATCGAAGGAAAGCCGTGGGTCAGCGGACTGGACACCGCATTCGCGTTCTGTACGCGGATCCGCGGCAGAACGAGCAAGTACTTGATCGACGGGCAGCGGTTCATGCATCACCCCGCACGGCCCGTCGCCGGAGTGGAACCGGCCAGGTCACGTCGAGCACCAGCGCACGCGCCCAGTGGCGTACCTCGGCCTCGGCCAGCAGCGGCAGCTCACGCTCGCGAAGGCGCTGGTTGAGCCACTGTGCGAATCGCGTGGCCACTTCGTCGCACCAGTCGCCGCGATGGTAGTCCTCGCGAAATGCCTGGTCGTCGGCGCGCCCTTGCGGATCGTCGGCGGTTTCGCGGTCCGGCAGGTCGACGCGTTCAGGATCTAGCCAGAGCTGCTCGCACCATGGGAGCCTCGCGCCCTGGTCACGCGTCCAGCCTGCGGGATAGCCCGCCCGGACCGAAGCACCGAACAGTGCAAACTGGTCGGCAATCGCCTGTACCTGCCGGTCGCGCTCGTCGCGAATCGCCGCGGTGCTGTTCTGGTTCTGGACTGAACGCAAGAATTCGGCCAAATCCCGTACGCGCTTTTTCACGTCCTCGAACCACTGAAACGACAAGAGTGCGGACTCTTGCTTGTGCACTCGGGTAGCGCGTTCGACCCAGACGGCCGGGGGGAGGGATGCCAGCAGATAGTTGACGCCGCCGCGTTCGCTGTTGAGCTGGGAGACATTCTGGGGCTTGGTGCCACCCAACTTGCGGGCGATCAGGTTACGGTAGTCACGGTAGGGCTCGGCGTGATTCGTCTTGTCGCGAAACGCTTGCCGCGCCGCTTTGTTGCCCTCACCGAATCTCGCCTCCTGGATGTCGGCATGAACGGCATGCGCCAGACTGCTGGCAAACATCGGTTGCAGGAGGTGGTAGTCGCCATCGTGATCGGCTCGCACGCCCACAAGCCAGTACACTTGCTTTGCGAGTGCATGCGTACTGACCGTGGGTTCGTGCCGGACGAGGGAGGCAAACGCGTGCATCCACGCATCCGCCAGCTCGGCGTCCTCCGCCAGCGCCGCGCGGAGGTCTGGGTCGCCGTCCCGCATCCAGTCTAGAAGGCGCTTGCCGTCGACTTCGAGCTTGAGCAGCTTGTAGACATCGAGCGCCGCGGCATTGCCAACGACGTCTTCGGCGAAGTGTTCGCCCAGTAGATGGCTGCCGATTTCAAGGTGCGCGGGCAGCGATTGGGGCGCGATATGAAGGCTGCTGCCCCGCGCATCCGGATGGGTGGCCTTCAGGACATGCGTTACGGCCTCGATCTGACGCACTCTGCGTGCCGCATCCCCTAGCCAGGCCGCGTACTCGTACTTCGCCGCCGCGTCGGCGTTCCCCTCGGTTCCCTTTACCTTGGCTTCGCGCCGACCTTCGATGAAGTCGGCAACGACCGCGCGGAATCGCATTGACCGAGTCCCAGAATCCGTTGGCAGACTCATCGATGACTTCCTCAGCTTTGGCTGAATGAACCCTTCACTGTAGAATCCCCACGGCAGTGAGCCGCCGTGGGGTGTGTGGTTCAACTCATGCAGCGCTTGTGGTGTTGTGTGAGCTGGTACGCACACTCGTATCCTCCTGCACGTCAGTCCTCGTGCGTTGGGCCGGGCTGAATCGGCAACTGCAACCGACGCCCAAGCCGCAGCAACGGCTTGGGCGTCATCATTCTCCACAACGCAGCCTCGTGTTGCAACCATAGCTCTGTTAGGCGAAGCTTAGAGGCTCGCTGGCAACGCGAGGCGCCTCTGCCGTGCAGGCAGCTCAGCAAACAGCGCCGTTGGGCGAGGCGATTCTCTGCCGCACAGGCAGCGTGCCACTCCAAAGCAGATCGCTCGACGTACAATGCTCGCAACGCAAGCAATGACATCATCCGCGAGTACTACCGTGGCGTCGGTAACAATTCGCAATCTGGACGACGAAGTGAAGGCGCGCTTGCGCGTGCGCGCGGCGTTGCATGGGCGGTCCATGGAGGAAGAAGCGCGGAACATCCTTCGCAGCGCTTTGGCGAACGATGCGCCTGCGGGCACTGGGGCTGCGCTCGCCCGGGCGCTCCGTGCCCGGTTTGCGACGTTCGGCGGTGTCGACCTGCCCCTGCCGCCACGAGACCGTATGCGAGAGCCGCCCGACTTCGGCAGCCCCGCATTCGATCCCTGAGCCTGCGTGCCGAAAGGCGGACCGGTGATCGTCCTCGACACCAATGTACTGTCCGAGCTGATCCGCCCCGCACCGGAACCCAAGGTGCTGGCCTGGCTCGAGGCGCAGGCCCTGGACGCACTGTTCACCACGGCCATCAGCCGGGCCGAGATGCTGTTCGGTGTGCACATCCTGCCCGACGGGCGCCGGCGCGACGATCTGCTCCGCGAGGTGAAGGCGATCTTCTCCGAAGACCTCGCGGGCTGCGTGCTGGCATTCGACGATGCTGCAGCCGATGCCTATGCGGAGATCGCCGCACAGTGCCGCCGAATCGGCCGGCCGAGCAGTCAGTCCGACCTGATGATCGCCGGCATCGTCCGAGCGCGGGGCGCGACCCTGGCGACGCGCAACGGGCGCGATTTCGAGGGCGCAGGCATTACGGTCGTCGACCCGTGGCGGTGAGCGGTCAGCGTCTTGGCCGGAATCCGAGCCAGGGGTGCCAATCCCAGCCCTGTCTGCTCTCTGTCATAGGCGGTACCTGTACGCCCATGAATCGATCCGCCGCGCGCTTGAGCGGCATGTCCAAGGCATCGGCGTGTTCCATCAACAGGGCCATCAGATCGGGCATGTCGAACGCGCACCAAGGGCTTATGCCCAGCGACGGTTCGACCACAATCCGGTGCAGCAAGTCTGGGCGCGAAACATAGAGCGTTTCGCCGCTAGGGCGTGCCGGGTCTTCCACTAGATGGGGAACGAGCTGCTCCCGGTCTTCGTCCGGGCGAAACACGAGTTCAACGTCCGGCCGTGGGTCTTCGCGAAACGGCTGGTGTATCGGCAACACAGCGGTGAGCGAGGCTTGCGGGAACTGCCAGGCGGGTGCGGCCTCGTCTCTCCCCAGGTGTTCGAGAACGCCCCCCGTCTGTGCGCTCCCATCCGCGAGCAGTCGCGGCAACAGGCTGGCTTCCAGCCGCGCGTGCTCGAGGTCCACCAGATTGCGATTGGGCTGGCGTTCGGCCGCAGGCCGCGGCCGAATGCGCGGCGCGGCGTCGATCAAGCCTCGCTCGTCCTCGGTGAGGAGTTCACCCAGCCGGTGACTGTGCAGGCGGAAGCGGCCGTCGTCCCTCTCGAACCCAGGCTTGACGAAGGCGAGCCTATTCCCGAGCAACGCCTTAAGGTTCTGATCGAGCACCGCTAGATTCGCGCTGCCGGGCGCCTTGCGGCGATGTCGTTGGACGCGGCCCGCGAGCTGGATCAGCGCGCGCATGGACGAGGGTTCCGCGACCGCCCAATCGGCATCCCAGTCGCGGCCCACCTCGCAGACCGGCGAAGCCAGCACAACGAAGACCTGCTCAACTTCCGCGTGCGCATCGATTGCCGCCCGAACGTCCGGCAGACGGTAGACCGCTTCGGGTGTTCGGCGATCGAACGTCCGGTCGAGCCTCTGCTCGATGGCGGACCGTTGCAGCAATGGGAAGCGGGCATGATAGACGCACAGGTGTATGCGCACACTGCCGGGTGCGCCAAGCGCGAAGAGCGCCAGCGCAACATCCATCAATGGGTCGATGTTGGCCATGCGAACGAGACCGAAGCTGATCCGCTTGCCGGAGACAGGGTCGGTCTGCGCATGCGCGCCGTGCAACGCAAGGATTGCGTCGCGCACGGCCTTCCCCAAGACCTGAATCTCGCGACCACGGTGACGCGCGCCGATCGCGACGGGCAGGATCGATGCGCGGCGCAAGGCTTCAACCTCGGATGATCGAAGCCGCGACACGCGGCGTTCGACGAACTCGTGGTGCGCGCCGCCGAAGTCTCCAGCCGTTGCGTCGCTTCCGCAGGCGGCAGACTTCACCACGAACTCGTCGACCCACAGGCACGGGATGTCGATCGACGTTTCGCCTGCGCCACTCGCGCCGCGGTTACGCTGAAAGCCGATCCGGCCTGCACGGTACGCGAGGAACATGCCCTGCACCAATGCCGGCGGTAGCGTCGCGGACGACAAGACGATCCGCGCGCCGAGCAACCCCGCCCAATGCACCAGCCGGGTCAGCGCCGGCGCATCGTCGAGATCGTAGTCGTCGAGCTCATCCAGCACCAGATCCGCGCTCATCAGGCGCAACATCGGTGCAATCTGGCGCCCGGCCCGAATCGACTCGGTCGCGGGCGCCAAGTGATCAACCGTGCAAACCAACATCGGTGCCGACAGCAGTTTGCGGATCTCCGGGTCCGCCAGCGCGCGCGAGAGCAACGGATGCTCCACCGTTCGGCCCTCGTACAAAACATGGCTGTCCTCCTCGATCAACGACTGGCTGGAGGCAGACCCGGACGCCGCCGCCTGCGCTTCGGCATGTTCGAACAGCGCGCGACTGGCAAGACCGCCCACGAGCACGGCCAGTTCGTCCTCGCCGAGATGCAGATCATCGCGATAGCTGCGTCCCGTCTGCAGGGTGAGCGTGCGCAGACCCAGGGCGTAGCTCGCGCGCATGCCCTGCCGGGGGTCGGCAAGAGCGTACAGGATGCGCGCATTGGCCAGCGTCTTCCCGCAGCCCGTGGATGCCATGTTGACCACGAAAGCCCCTCGCTCCATGGTGGCTTCACGGATCGCCTGCGCCGCATCGAAGGCCTTGTCCTGCCAACTGAAGCGCGGATCGGCGCTGCGCTTGCGCAGGCCTCGGTGGTTCGCGAGGCGGGGCAAGTGTCGTTCGAACCCCGGCAGGGCGCGAGCCACCAGGCTGGCGGCGTGGCCAACGCCCAGCAGGTGCTCCAGCAGCGACTGGTTCGGCACCGTCCGCCCGGAGTGACGGTCTCGCCGTGTGTTCGCGTGGAGCAACTGTCCATCACGAACGAATGGCCGACGCGCTTCGACCGGGCCACCGTCGGAAACTCCGCCTGCACGTGAGGTGACGCCCAACTTCGAGTAGTCGTGGTCGGCCAGCATCAAGCAAAGGCGCGCCAAGTGCATCAGATGCGCGTTGCCAGTCCAGTCGTCTGCGCGATCATGGGCCTTGAGGGACCCCAGCAGTCCTCTGGCGCAGCGCGCCGCTTGTTTCCGCCACTCCGCGTCGCGAACCGGCAGCGTGCCCGCCAGTTGCCAGTAAGGCAGGAATGCCGAACCCGGCACATCTTCGCCAAGTTCGTTCCATCGGTGCGTCACATGTGCAAGGGGGTCGCGTAGCCAAGCCTCCTCGAAGCGACCGGGGCGCATGCTCCACCACGCCCTGCCTTCGGCCGTTTCTCTCGGTGGTGCGGCTGGCAGGCGATGATGGCTGACGACCAGCCAGCCAACCGCCGCCGCCACGGGCGGCAGGTTCGAGAATGGCTTGCTGTCGCATCGATCGATTCCGTCACGAAGGTAACGGCCGGGTGCGAGCCAATCGTCCGAGTCTTCGCGATCGACATCAGCCATACGCCTCAGCCACGCGCCATCGTCATCACTCCCGACGAACGCCTGGAACAGGCGCAGCGACACCCATTCGTGGCGAATGAGATTCCGCTCCGTTCGGTCGCCGGCCAGCCGCTGCTGAAAGGCGATGCTGGCCTTGCCGAGGTCATGCAGCAGCCCCGCAAGTCGGGCGAGCAGTCGGACATCCTCCGCACGGTGCCAGTTGTTCTCGTCTTGGCGACGCAGGATGTTGCCGGTCGTCGTGTTGGTGGGCACTGCGCCTTCGGCGTTGAAGCGCTTCGCGTCACCGACGATCCAAAGCAGTTCGGAGTGATCGCGGCCGCGAATCCAGTGACAGGCCACCGCGCTGTTCTTGCGCGCCGTCTTGCGGAGGAGGCGGCGCAGCGTATCGAGACCGTCCTGCGTAATGGCGGTCTGCCACGTGCGGTCGCCAAGGCGCTCGGCGAACTGGTCGAGGATGCGCCGAGTCTCGGTGAGTGCGCGCTTGTCGCACTGCGAGATCAAGAGCACATTCACGTGATCGGGCCTGCCGGGGTTCCAGCCGTCGATCGCCCGGTTTCCATCGCGATCGCCTTGAGCGAATCGATCATGAAGTCGAGCGACTCGCTGCGTGTGAGGTTGTCGATGCAGTTTCGGCGGAATTGCTGCTCATCGTCACCACGCATCGCGGACAGGAACGCCTGCGGCAGAATGCTGGCGTCCTTGATCAGATCGGCTGCATCGAAAACCAAGCCGCCGCGGCGGGTCTTGCCGTGCAGCACTGCCAGTCCGTGCGGCAAGCCGAGCACCCAGGTCGCGGTCGCTCCGAGACCGTAGGCAAGGTAGTTCCCGTGGTCGAGAAAACGATTGGCCGGGTCTGTCCCACTGCCACGTTTGGCGCGCGTGAACTCGCCGTATCCGACGGCGTCGACCGCGAGCTTGAACAGCGCCTTGGTCAGACGGGCCTCTTCAGTGAGCAGAGCGCCGGTGTCGACTGCACGATCGACTTCACGAAGGCTTCTGTCGGCCAATTCAGCGAGACGCCCGACGTCGACGGAGAAGCCGGAGTCCCGCATCACGCGCTGCGCCCACTGCTCTCGGAGCCGACCGATGCGGGCCCGCTGCACCGCCTTCGCCGCGCCCAATCGCAGTTCGTCGACGAACCAGAAGCGAACCCATGCCTGCAGGTACTCCGTGGGTCGATACTCGCTTTGCGGCGTCAGCCACGCGACTTCGACATCCACTTCGTTGGCCGCAAAAAGCGGTGTTCCGCCTCCGCCGCAGAATCCGACCAGCACGCCGGCCCGCGCTAGCTCCCGCATCGCTGCCTGGGTGATTGACGTACCCGTTCCCAGCAACATGCAAGTGGTATTTGCGATCGGGACGTTCCAGTAAAGCGACCGCGCGCCCTCTTCGGTCACATACTCGACTCTCCCGCACTTCACGAGTACGCGGCAGTGCTCGAGGAGGTAGATGTTAGCGCGCTTGCTGTGGATGATCGACTTCAAGTCGCCGGAATGAATCGGTTCCACATTCGCCTCCCTTCAGCGAGCGCCCCACGCAGACACCACGCCAGAGCACCGTAGCGGCACGATGCCGGCATTGATCGCGGGAGGGATTGTAGCGACCCGAAGCAGGCCGACCGAGCAGTCGGGCCAGCGACTCGTCCGCCGAGCGTCAGGCGTTTGGATCCTCGCTTGCGAGTTCAGTCGTCCAGCCGCCGATCCTTCGTTTCCGGCATCAACCACCACGCCATCACGCCGCACAACGCGGCCAGCGCGATCGGGTAGTAGAAGCCGGCGTAGGGATCGCCGAAGTGCGCGCCGAGGGCTGCGGTGGCGAAGGGCATGAAGCCGCCGAACCAGCCGTTGCCGAGGTGGTAGGGCAGGCCCATCGCGGTGTAGCGGATGCGGGTGGGGAACAGTTCCACCAGGTAGGCGCTGGCCGGTGCGCAGACCAGCGCGACCGGGATCGCCAGCAGCATCAGCCAGCCGAGCGCGGCGAAGAACGAGTACTCCGGCACCACGGCGGCGCCGAGGCCGCGGAACACCGGCAGGATCAGCAGCACCGCGAGCGCGAAGCCGCCGATCACCACTGGCCGCCGCCCGATGCGGTCGGCGAGGTGCCCGGCCAGCGGGAACAGCGGCATGGTCAGCAGCAGCACGCAGGCCATCAGCCACGAGGTCTGGCCGACGTCGAGCTTCAACGTCGACTGCAGGAACACCAGCGGGAAGTACTGCCCCGTGCTCCAGACCACGCCCTGCGCCATGGTCAGGGTGACCAGGGCGAGGCCCATCGACTTCAGGTGCGTGCGCGAGCCGAAGGCCTCGCGCAGCGGCGAGCGCGACAGCCGCCCCGCGTCGCGCTCGCGCGCGAACAGCGGCGATTCGCCGAGCTTGAGCCGCATCCAGATCGAGGCCGCGAGCAGCACGATCGACAGCAGGAACGGAACACGCCAGCCCCAGGCCTCGAAGGCCTCCGCGCCCACCGCCGCGCGCACGCCGGCGATCACCAGCAGGGCGAGCAGCAGGCCGGCGGTGCCCGTGCCCTGGATCAGGCTGGTGTAGAGCGCGCGGCGATTCACGGGCGCATGCTCGGCGACATAGGTCGCCGCCCCGCCGAACTCGCCGCCGACCGCGAAGCCCTGCAGCAGGCGCAGCAGCACCAGCAGGATGGGCGCGGCGATGCCGATCTGCGACCAGGTCGGCAGCAGGCCGATCGCCACGGTGGCGAAGCCCATCAGCGAGATCGTGACCAGGAAGGTCTTCTTGCGGCCGATGCGATCGCCCATGCGGCCGAACACCAGCGCACCGAGCGGACGCACCACCCATCCGGCCCCGAACGCGGCCAGCGCCGCCAGCAGGCCGACGGTTTCATTCCCAGGCGGGAAGAAATGGCGGCCGAACACGGCGACCAGGCTGCCGTAGAGGAAGAAGTCGAACCATTCGAAGACCGTGCCGGCGACGGCGGCGGTGGTGGCGCGACGAGCGTTGGGCACAGCCATGGAACCGGCTCCTCACCAGGGCGAGCGAATAGAGAATGGCGAATGGCGGGAAGGGCAGCGAATGGCGAATAGCGAATGGCGAATGGCAAGCGGCCGGCTGGTGTCTCGGCAGGTTGTTTCGGGCTTCGTTTGGGGTGTCCACGCACTCGTGGTGGAAGCCTGTTGCGCCCCAGTCTCCGCACCTGGCCCATTCGCCATTCGCTATTCGCTATTGGCCGCCCCTTCAAGCACGAAGACCTCGTCGGCGATCGGCGCATCCACCACCGCATCCGTCCACGTGATGTCGTTCGACAGCGCGCCGCGGTAGTACAGCCGCACTCGGCCGGGCTGCATGAAGCCCGACGGTTCGACGCGGTAGAAGTCGGAATAGATGCGCTCGTGCCAGCCGCGCGGCGTGTCGAAGCCGACCTTGCGGATCGCGAACGAGTCGCGGTCGATCCAGAACGTGGTCTCGCCGCCCGTGGGGTCGGTGACCCGCACGGCGCGGCTCGGGTGACCCTCAACCTGGTCGTCGGGCAGGCGCGCGAGCCGGAAACCCTTGTCGAGCGCGAAGCGGATGATGCCGAAGCCGTAGTTCTCGCCGGCCTCGCGCGACGCCTGGGCCTGCGGCACCTTGCCGTTGGCGTCCCAGGTGTCGGTGCCGTCGAAGCTCTGCCGGATCACTACCCGCTCGCCTGCGCGCGCCTCCAGGCGGAACTTGCCGTTGGCGCCGTGCGCGGCGTCGTTCCAGGCCGGGAAAACGCGCCACATCTCGTAGTGGTCCAGCCGCATCGCGTTCGCCGCCAGCCCGTCGCGATAGATCGTCGCCTGGCCGGTGAGGTGCAAGGTCTTCGGGCGCTTCCAGACTGAGCCGCCGGCGGCCTCGTGCGCGCGCTGGACGATGGCCTCGGCGGTGAGCGCGTCGGCGTGGACGGGCATCGTGGCGGCGAGGGCCAGGGCAATAGCGAACAGGCGGCGGATCATGGGTCGTCTCCGGGCGGATCCGTTCGGTTGCAGGAGCGCGCTTGCGCGCGACCGCGGCATCGCGGGTCGCCGCAAGCCCCGGATGGGACGGTCGCGCGCAAGCGCGCTCCTACGGGAATCGTCCGACTCACGGCGGCTCGATCCCGATCACGCCCTGCGCCGCGAGTGCGTCGACCTGCGCATCGCCGAGGCCCAGGTGCTCGCGCAGCACCGCGCGCGTGTCGGCGCCCAGCAGCGGCGGCGCGGCGCGGTATTCGACCGGCGTGGCGGACAGCTTCAGCGGGCTGCCCACCATCGGCACCGTGCCGCCCAGCGCATGCGGCAGGTCGATCCGCATCCCGCGCGCGCGCACCTGCGGGTCGTCGAACACCTGGTCGAGCGTGTTGACCGGCGCGCAGGGCACGGTCTCGCGCGACAGCGCGTCCAGCCACTCGCGCGCCGGGCGCCGGCGCAGTTCGGTCGCGAGCAGCGGCACCAGTTCCGCGCGGTGCGCCACGCGCGCCGCGTTGCTGGCGAAGCGCGGATCGTCGGCCCACTCCGGCCGGCCGAGCACTGCGCAGCAGCGGCGGAACTGCGCGTCGTTGCCCACCGCGAGCATGAAATGCCCGTCGGCCGCCGGCATCACCTGGTAGGGCACGATGTTCGGGTGCGCCGTGCCCTGGCGGCCCGGCACCACGCCGCCGACGAGGTGGTTCATCGCCTGGTTGGCGAGCCAGCCGACCTGGGTGTCGAGCAGGGCGAGGTCGATCTGCTGGCCCTCGCCGGTGGCGTCCGCGTGGCGCAGCGCGGCGAGGATGCCGGCCACCGCGTACATGCCGGTCATCAGGTCGGCGACCGCGACGCCGACCTTCTGCGGCCCGCCGCCGGGCGTGCCGTCGGGTTCGCCGGTGATGCTCATGAGGCCCCCCTCGGCCTGGATCGCGGCGTCGTAGCCCGCGCGCTGCGCGTAGGGCCCGGTCTGGCCGTAGCCGGTGATCGAGCAGTACAAGAGGCGCGGGTTGAGGGCGCGCAGCGACGGCCAGTCCAGGCCATATTTGGCCAGTCCACCGACCTTGAAGTTCTCCACCAAAACGTGCGCGCGGCGCGAGAGCGCGCGCACCAGGTCCGCGCCTTCCGGCCGCGTGAAGTCGATCGCCACCGATCGCTTGCCGCGGTTCGCGCCCAGGTAATACGCCGACTCCGCGGTGTCGGCGCCGGCGCCGTCCTTGAGCCAGGGCGGGCCCCAGCGGCGCGTGTCGTCGCCCTCGCCGGGACGCTCGACCTTGATCACGGTGGCGCCGAGGTCGGCCAGCACCTGCGTGGCCCACGGCCCCGCGAGGATGCGCGAGAGGTCGAGCACGACGACATCGTTCAGCGGTCCCATCGCAGGTCCTCAGGCGGTGAGCGCGTGCGCGAGCGCGACCAGGCGCAGATCGTCGCCCGCGCGGCCGATCAACTGCATGCCGACCGGCCATGCGTCGGCGTCAACCGGCAGCGGCATCGACAGCGCCGGCACGCCGGCCATGTTGGCGAAGCAGGTGAAATCCGCCTGGTTGGCCGGCACCAGCGTGCCGAAGGCGAAGGCGACCTGCGGCGCGGTCGGCCAGGCCAGCAGGTCGCAGGCGGACAGCCACTGCTGCATCTGCACCGCGGCTTCGTCCAGCACGCGGTCGGCGCGCGCGAAGTCGGCGGCCGACTTGCCCGCGGCCCAGGCCAGCATCGTCGCCAGCGCGGGCGAGAAGCGCTCGCGCCGAGCGGCCCAGTCGGCGGCGTGCTCGACCAGCATCTCGGCCTCGCAGACCAGCAGGCCGGCGCGTCGCGCCTTGCCGGGTTCCATGCGCGAGGGCGGCAGGTCGACCAGCGCATGGCCGCGCGCGCGCAGCGCATCGAGCCCACGGGCGAAGGCCTCGCGCACCACGGGCTGCACCTCGATGCCGTCGAGCGCTGGCACGCCGATCCGCAGCGGACCCGCTCCGGGCGGCGCGAAGGCGACGGCACGCGATTCCGCGCAGGCCGGATCGAAACCCGCCAGCACCGGCAGCAGCAGGCCGAGGTCGCGCGCCGACCGCGCCAGCACGCCGACGTGGTCGAGCCGGCGGGACACCACCACGCTGCCCCGCGGGCTGATCGCGCCATAGGTGGGCTTGAGCCCGAACACGCCGCAATACGACGCCGGGATGCGCACCGAGCCCATCGAGTCGGTGCCGAGCGCGGCGCTGCACAGCGCGCCCGCCACCGCCGCGCCCGAGCCGCCGCTGGAACCGCCCGGCGTGACGCCGTGGCGGCGCGGGTGGTGGCAGGCGCCGAAGTGCGGGTTGTGATTGTCGGCGCCGAGCGCGGCCTCGTGCAGGTTGAGCTTGCCGAGGATCACGGCACCGGCCGCGCGCAGGCGCGCCACCGCGGTGCTGTCGTGCGGCGCGGGTGGCGCGTCGCGCCGCGTGGCCATGCCGGCGGTGGTGCGGAAGCCCGCGGCGTCGAGGTTGTCCTTGATCGCGATCGCGAGGCCTTCGAGCGGGCGCGCGCCGTGCGCGGCGCGGTGTGCGTCGGAGGCGCGCGCGTCGACCATTGCGCGGTCCCGGTCGAACGCAATGAGGGCATTCACCGTCGGCTGCGCGCGTTCGATGGCGTCGAGGTAGCGCGCGGTGAGCTCCGCCGCCGTGGTCTCGCCGCGGGCCAGCGCCTCGCGCTGCGCGGTGGCGTCATCGTTGAGCAGGGCTTCCGTCATGGTGTCGCCCCTGCGTCGACGTCGTAGGGTGCAATGAGCGCAGCGAATTGCACCGGACCGGGATGTCGAAGCGCAGGGCGGTGCAATTCGCTGCGCTCATTGCACCCTGCGCAGTCCACTGGCGGCGCCGATCTCATTTGCCGAACCGCCGGTCGATCAGCCGCACCGGCTTCTGCCGGGTCTCGATCCCGGTCAGCGCCGCCAGTGCGCCAGGAGCTTCGAGCACCACCGCGCAGTCGACGCCGAGCCGCGCGCGCAGCAGCGCGCCGAAGGCCTCGCGCACCGCGGCATCGTCGGCAGCGCAGCGCGCCTCGACCCGCACCGCGAGTTCGTCACGTCCCGCCGCATCCCGCGTGGCCTCGCAGATGAACTCGCCGGCGAAGGCCGGGTGTGCTTCCAGGATCGGCGCCATCGCCTGCGGGAAGACGTTGATGCCGCGGATCTTGACCATGTTGTCGCTGCGCCCGAGGAAACCCTCGATGCGGCGCAGGTTCAGGCCCAGCGACGACGGCGTGGTGAGCGTGCGCGTCACGTCGTGGGTGTTGAAGCGGATGATCGGGTAGATGTCGTCCTTGTACAGGCAGGTCACCACCATGTCGCCCTCGGCGCCCTCGGGCACTGGCGCGCCGGTGTCGACGTGCAGGATCTCCACGTACTGCGCGTCCTCCATCAGGTACAGCCCGTCGTGGTCGGGACCTTCGCCCGCGATCGCGCCGGTGTCGCCCACGCCGTACCAGTCGAACATCTCGACCCCGCCCCAGGCCTGCGACAGCGCCTCGCGCGACTCGCGGCCGAGGTGGCCGGACACCATCCGCAGCGGGATGTCGCGGCCGGGCACGATGCCCGCCTCGCGCGCCACTTCGGCGAGCTTCTTGATGTAGTCGGCGAAGCCCACGATCACGGTCGCGCCGAGGTCGCGCATCAGCGCGACCTGTTGCGCCGAGCGCGTCTCCACCCCGGTGCCGGCCGAGCAGAACAGGCCCTGTGTGTAATGCGTCACGGCCTCGCGCACGTAGTGGCCGCCGTTGATCATGCCGTGGCCGTAGACCGAGTGCACCACGTCGCCCGCGCGCAGGCCCTGCCAGCGGTACAGGCGCGCGAGCAGGATCGACTGCACCTCGCGCGTGCGCGGCGAAAACACCAGCGGCTGCGGCCGGCCGGTGGTGCCCGAGGTGGTGTGGAAGACCAGCGGCACGTCGCCCGCCGCGGTGCCGTCGCGCCAGCCGTGGAAGTCGCCCAGCGGCGGGTGCGCGGCGACCGATTCCATGATCTCCTGCTTGCCGAACACCGGCAGGCGGGTGATGTCGGCCAGTCCGCGGATGTCGCCCGGCTCGATGCCGGCCGCGCCCCACAGGCGGCGGTAGAACGGGATCTGCCAGGCGCGCGCGAGGCAGCGGCGGAACAGCGCGTCCTGGCGCGCGAAGAGCTCGTCGCGCGACAGCCGGCGGTGGCGGGCGACGAAGCCCTCGTCGAGCGGGAAGTCGGCGAGCAATTGGCGGACGTCGAAGGATTCGAGATAGGTCGGCGAGGCCATGGCGGTTCAGGCGGCGGTGCAGAGGGAGACGAGGTCGCGCACGTCGGGCACGCTGTCCAGCGCTTCGACCGCGGCCCACAGTGCGTCGCGGCGCGCCGCGTCGAAGCGGCTGGGGCTGGCGTCGAGGCAGGCGTCGAACTTGGCGCGCTGCGCTGCGCCATCCAGCGGTCGCTGCGGCGAGCCCAGCACGGCCGGCAGGTCCGCGCGCAGTTCGCGGCCGTCGCGCAGCGCGACCTGCAGCGACTGCGGGACCAGCGCATTGGGATCCTCGACGCCGTTGGGGCGCCAGTCCACGCAGGCCGCGCGCGACAGCCGCGCGGGGTCGGCCAGCGCGGCGGGATCGAAGTCCTCGACCCGCACGGCGCCGGTGGCCAGCCGCGTGGCGACCAGATAGGGCAGGCACAGCCGCGCCCACGACGGCGCCATGCCGGCCGCGGCGGGCCGGCCGACCAGGCGGCGGATCAGCGGCGGCGCTTCCAGCGTGACGCGGACCACGTCGTCCGCGCCGAAGCCATGCGCCCGCTGCAGGCGCTCGAGGCCATCCAGCGCGGCCTGCGCGGCGCGGCCAGTGGGGAACGGCTTGTGGCTGACCTCGGTGACGCGGAACACGCGGCCGAGGTCGTCGAAGGGCGCGAGGTCGAACGTCCCGTCGACCAGTGCGAAATAGCCGAACGGACCCTGCAGCGCGTCGCGCGGGCCGTCGAAGCCGGCGATCGCGAGGTCGAGCGCGGTCACCGCGGCGCGCGCGTTGGCGCCGATCTGCAGCGGCAGGCCCGGCGTGCCCTCGAGGTGGGCCTGCATGGTGCCGCTCAACTGGCCGAGCAGCAGGCCGTAGGCGCGGCGCAGCGTGCCGGCGTCGAGGCCCTCGAGCCGCGCCGCGCCCGCCAGCGCGCCCAGCGCGCCGGCCATCGCCGGACGGAAGAAGCGCATCGGCGCGCGCGCACACAGGCCGACGGTGGCCGCGATGTCGACCGCGACGACCAGCGCATCGGTGAGCGCCGCGCCATCGACCGCCGCGCCACGACGGCCGCGCCGCTCCGCCACCGCCAGCAGCACGCCGCCCACCACCGCCATCGGGTGCACGACCGCACCCTCGTGCACGCAGTCGAATTCCTGGTCGTGGATCTGGAACGCGTTGCGGAACGCCGCCTGCGCGGCGGGCAGGGACTCACCGCTGCACAGCATCCGCGCCTCGCCGCGGCCGCCGTCCGCCAGCACGTGGGCCAGCGCGCGCGCCTCGGGGATGCGCGCGCCGCAGATGCCGACCGCGAGGGTGGCGACCAGGAACACGCGCGCGGCGTCCCGTGCCGCGGCCGGGATCGCTGCGCGATCGAGCCCCAGCGCGTGGTCGATGGCGCGCGCCAGCACGTCGCTCATCGCGCCTCCCGCAGCGCCGCGCCGAAGGCGTCGAGCGTGCCGCCGGTCGCGAGGCCGAGCGTGGCGTCGACCAGCCGGCCGGCCGCGGCGTCTGACAGTCCGCCCCAGGCCATCAGGGTGCGGGCCTTGGCGATGAGGTCGGTTTCTTCGAGCGGCCATTCGGGGTCGCCCCAGGCGTCTTCGGCGCCCGCTTCCAGCAGGTTGCCGTCGCGCAGCAGCACGCGCACGCGCGCGCCGTAGTGGGCGGGGAAGCGCGCGCTCAGCGCCGCGTGCTCGGCCACCCGCACGCGGGCGCGCAAGGTCGGCAGCGGCTCCGCACCGAGCGTCTCGGCGCGGAAGTGCTCCAGCCGCGGCGCGCCGTGCAGCACCACCAGCGCCGCGCAGTGCTGCAGGCTGAACTTGGCCTCGGCTTCGGTGCGCGGCGAGGGCTTGTCGCAGAAGCGCAGCGCGTCGGCATAGGTCGCCACCTCGATCCGCGCGATCGCTTCGGCCGGCAGCGGACCGGGCAGGGCGCGGCGCAGGGCGTCGATCGCCGTGTGCGCGTGGCGGCAGGCGGGCCAGGGCTTGAACGACACGGCCTCGACCAGCGACTGCGGCTCGTCGGCATCGATGCCGCTCGGATCGGCTTGCGGCGCGGTGGCGGCGAACAGGCCCTGCGGGCCTTCCAGCACCTGCCGCGGCCCGCGCAGTCCGCGCGCGGCCAGCAAAGCAGCGACGAAGCCCGCGCGCGCGGCTTCCGCATTGGCCAGCGATTTGGTCGGCACCGGCTCGTGGCGCAGTTGCCACAGCGCGCCGGCGCGGATGCCGGCGGTGCCGAAGGCGTCGGCCAGTGCCTCGGCATCGAGGCCCAGGATCGTGCCGGCCGCCGCCGCCGCGCCGAAGGCGCCGGCGGTGGACGTGGTGTGCCAGTACCGGTAATGCGAGGGCCCCAGCGCGCGACCGATCCGGATCGTGGCCTCGTAGCCGCGCACGACGGCGTCGAGGAAGGCACCCGCGTCGGCACCGCGCGCTTCGGCCGCGGCCAGCGCCGTCGGCACCACAGTCGGCCCGGGATGCAGGATGGCGGCGCGGTGCACGTCGTCCATCTCCAGCACGTTGCCCAGCGCGCCGTGCCACTGCAGCGCGGCCTCTGATCCGCGGGCGCCCACGCCGAGCAGGCTGCACGGTCCCGGACCGCCTTCGCGCGCGAGCGGGCCGAGCGTCGCGGCCAGCGGATCGCGCAGCGCGCCGGCCGCGCAGCCCAGCCAGTCCAGCACGTGCCGCGCGGCGCGCGCGCGCAGCGCCGCGTCGACCGGGCGCAAGGTGCGGACGGCGAGGCGTTCGGTCAGGGTCGGCATGAACGGATCGTGTCGCGGGCGTGGCGCCATCGCGGCGCGCGCGCCGCTCCCACCATGCCGGCATCCAGCCCGGTCGCGCAGGGCCGGGGATCCCATGTAGGAGCGCTGCGTGCAGCGCGATCGATGTGCCGCAAGCTCGAAGCGCTCGCGGCGCACGCGCCGCTCCCACACGTCCGGGGCATCCCGGTGCCGAGTCGCCGCCCCGGGCTCGCAGGCTGGGTGGGAGCGCTGCGTGCAGCGCGATCGGCGGGGCGCAGGCAGAAGGAATTCAACCGCGGTCGCGGCGCACGCGCCGCGCCTACAAATGCGCGCCGCTCCTCGCCTATGCTCGTCGCATGACCGCGACGCTCGACCTGGATACCTTCACTGCCGCGTTCCGCCCCGGCATGGCCGTCTATGCCCCGGGCTGCGGCGGACACTCGGCGCGGTTCGAGCGCTGGCTGCGCGCGCGGCCGCAGGCCGCCGACGGCGTCGAATTCTGCGGTGTGCACATTCCCGGCGTGAACCGCTTCGATTTCGGCGCGCTGCATCCGGCCGCCCGGATGCGCAACATCTTCCTCTCGCCCGACTGGCGCGCCACCTGGGCCGATGGCCGCTTCGCGCTGCAGCCGTTGGCCTACAGCGATTTCGTGCGCGAACTGGCGCAGACGCGCTTCGACCTCGCCCTGGTGCAGGTGGCGCCCGCCGACGCACACGGTCGCCACTCGCTCGGCATCGCCGCCGACTTCACGCCCGCCGTGCTGCAACGCGCCGCGCAGGTGTTCGCCCACGTGAACCCACGGATGCCGCGCACCGCGGGCCCGTGGATCGATGCCGCGCGGATCGACGCCGCGGTGGTGGCCGACGAGCCGCTGCTCGAGTTCCCCGACGCCGCACCCGACGCGACGCTGGAGCGCCTCGCGTCGAACGTCGCCGGGCTGGTCGAGGACGGCGACACGCTGCAATTCGGGCTCGGCCGGATCCAGGCCGCGGTGCTGCGCGCACTCGGCGCGCGACGCGGCCTGCGCGTGCACTCCGGGATGGTGTCCGACGCGCTGCTCGCGCTGGACGCCGCCGGCGCGCTGGCGCCGCGCGATGCCGCCGATCCGCCCGTCACCTGCGGCGTGGCGCTGGGCACGCCGCCGCTCCATGCCGCGGTGGCCGATCCCGCCTTCGTGCGCTTCGCCCCGGTCTCGCACACCCACGACCACGGCGTGCTGCGGGCGATCCCGAACTTCAAGTCGATCAACGCCGCGATCGCGGTCGACCTGCTTGGGCAGGTGTGCGCCGAGACGCTGGACGGCGCGCAGGTCAGCGGCATCGGCGGGCTGGTCGACTTCGCGCGCGGTGCGCGGGCGTCGGCCGGCGGGCGCTCGATCCTCGCCCTGCTGTCGACCGCCCGCCGTGGCACGCAGAGCCGCATCGTGCCGCGGCTGGGCGCCGACGACATCGTCGGCGTCACGCGGCTCGACGTCGACACCGTGGTCACCGAGCACGGCGTGGCCACGCTGCGCGCGCTCGACGTCGACGCCCGTGCGCAAGCGCTGATCGGCATCGCCGACCCGGCGCACCGCGAGGCGCTGCGCGCCGCGTGGGCGCAGGCGCGGGCCCGCTTGTAGGCCGGCGCGACCCATCGTTCAGCGCAGCGCCCCGGGATTCATCAGGCCGCGCGGGTCGAGGTGCGCCTTGACCGCGTCGAACATCGCCAGTGCGGCCGCGTCGCGGCCCTCGCGGAAGGCGTAGAACTTGCCCAATTGGAAGTGCGTCGCGCCGTGGCCGCGCAGCACCGCGGCGACCTCGGCCTTCAGCCGCGCCACCACCGCACGCGCGGCGGGGTCGGCCGCCGGTTCGCCGCAGCGGCGCAGGTGCTCGGCCTCGACCATCCGCTTGTGGTAGTCGGTGTGCGCGTCGGGCCAGTAGAACACCGGCTCGATCAGGGTGCCCTGCTGCGCCACTGTGGTGAACAGGTACGACACCTCGATGCGGTGCGCGCGCAGGGTCTCGCGCTCGCGCGCGAACACGGTTTCCACCGCGGCGTGGGTGGCGCGCGCGGCCGAATGCGGCACGATGCCGTGCACCGGCACCCAGCGCTCGCCGGCCGGGCCCAGCATGTTGTTCGGCGGCGTGAAGGGCTGGCTGCGCAGGACCTTGGGGATCGAGTTGTCGACCTCGCGCCCGCCCGCGCCGAGCGCACGCCGCGCGGCGGCAAGGCGCGCGGCCACCGCGGCGTCCGAATCGCCCTCGATCGCCACGTGCGCGCTGAACTTCGTGGCGTCGAGGAAATTGCGCCCGGCGGCGACCAGCTTGAGCCCTTCGATCAGGCCCGCCTTCTTCACCACCTGGCCGAGCGTCTTCGCATCGGCGGCGAGGCTGGCGCGCTTCATGCGCATCTGCGCCAGCACCGGGTCGAAGCCGAAGCATTCGCTGGCCAGGCCCTGGCGCGAGACCTCGGCCATCGCGGCCAGCATCGCCGCCGCGTCGTCGTATTCGAAACTGAGGTAATCGACCACCGCCGGTCGCGGCAGCAGGCGCAGGCTGGCGCGCGCCTTGATGCCGAGGCAGCCGGCGTCGCCGACGAACACGCCGGTCAGGTCGGGTCCGAAGTAGCGCAGGAAGGGCGCGCTGTTGCCGGCTGCGGCGCTGCCGGTGCGCAGCAGCGATCCATCGGCGGTGACCACCTCGATGCCCAGCACGCTGTCGCCGACCGAGCCGTGCAGGCCGGAGCCGAGGAACACGCTGCCCTGCGACAGCGCGCCGCCGACCGTCGCGCGCAGGCCCGACAGCGGGCCCCAGTAGGGCGTGCGCAGGCCGTGCGGGGCGAGGGCTGCGTCGAGTGCGGCCCAGGTCACGCCGGCTTCGACCACCACGTAGCGGTCGCCGGCGTTGATCTCGACGATGCGGTCGAGGCGCGAGGTGTCGACCAGCACCGACTGCGGCCGCGCGGCGAGGTAGCCATCGGTGTAGGACAGCCCGCCGCCGCGCGCGACCAGCGGGACGCCGGCGGCGGTGAGTTCGCGCACGCAACGCGCCAGGGTGTCCACGTCGGCCGGGCGCAGCACGGCGGCCAGCGGCGCGCCCTCGGCATAGACGTCGAGCGCGTGGAAGGCCAGTTCGGCCGGATCGCGCACCACCGTCGCAGCGTCGGTGTCGCGCGCCAGCGCGTCGAGCACGCCGGGGGTGTCGGCGAGGCGGGCGTTCATGCGGGGGTCCTCCGTCGTTCGGCGAGCCGCGCGGCGAGCGCGGCCGCGCGGCCCTGGTGATCATCGCCCGCCGCGGCCACGACCTCCACCGGCACGCGGGCGTCGAGCGCGCGGGCCGCCAGGTCGGGGTCGAGCAGGGCCGCGTACAGCGCGCGCAAGCGCGGCCCGAGGCGCAGCAGTTCCACCGCGTCGGCGTGCACGCGCGCCGGGTCCGGCGCGTCGACCCGGCGGCGCGCGGCGGCGGTGGCCGCCATCCATGGCCACAGCAGGTGGCGCTCGCGCGCCCACTGGAAGGCGTCCAGCAGGTGGGCGCCGGTGCGCTGCACGGTGGGGTCGGGCAGTCCTGCCAGCAGGCGCGCGATCTCGGTTGCGTCCAGCAGCCACGGCGCCTGCAGGCGCACGCTGATCATCCGGGCGGGCGCACGCGCGGCGAGCGCCAGCGCCAGCGCGGCCGCGGCGCCGTGCGCGGTGACCGCCAGCGGCGCGCCGGGCGCGAGCGCGTCGGCCAGCGCCAGCACGGCATCGGCGAG
>JAJTHZ010000238.1 GCA_021299185.1 Lysobacteraceae bacterium
ACTTGCCGCGGCGCGCGCCGACGAGGCGGCCGCGCGCCAGCGCGGACTGGCGGCGCAGGCCGCGCTCGGCGAAGAAGGACGCGCCGGCGGTGGCACGGCCTTGCCGCTGCTCGCGCCGGTGGCCGGCGTCGTCGTGCGCCGGCACCTGGAAAGTGCGGTGCCGGTGGCGGCCGGCACCGCGGTGCTCGAACTGGGCGATCCGCGCGCGCTGGAGGTCGAGGTCGAGGCCCTGTCCACCGACGCCGTGCGCCTGCGTGCCGGCCAGGCCGCGCGCATCCTGCGCTGGGGCGGCGAGGGCGCGCTCGACGCGCGCGTGCAGCGGGTCGAGCCCGGCGGCTTCACCAAGGTATCGGCGCTCGGCGTGGAGGAGCAGCGCGTGCGCGTGATCCTCGACTTCGACGCGCCGGCCGAGCGCTGGGCCGCACTCGGCGATGGCTACCGCGTCGAAGTGGAGTTCATCGCCTGGCAGGGCGAGGACGTGCTGCAGGTGCCGGCGCCGGCGCTGTTCAGGCTCGACGGGCGCTGGCACGTCTACGTCGACGACGACGGCCGCGCGCGGGCGCGCGCGGTGGAGATCGGCGAACGCAGCGCCGAGGCCGCGCAGGTGCTGTCCGGCCTCGCGGCAGGTGAGCGCGTGGTCGTCTACCCGGACGAGCGGATCGCTGACGGCGTGCGGGTGATGCCCATCGATCCGCCCTGATCCGTGCGCTCAGGGCTCGAAGCCGTCGGCGAACAGAATCTGGTCGTCGACCACGAACGCCGCGCCCTCGGACGGGTTGCCGAACGGCATTTCGCTACCGGAGTCCGGTGCGCCGACGATGAAGGCGCCGGCATCGGCGGCGATGGCGAAACCGAAGCGCTGCGCGAGCGGCGAATAGTCGCCGGCGGCAATTCGGGCGCCGAGGCTCCAGGCGCCGCCTGCGCGCTCGATACGGTAGATCGCGCCCGGAATGGTTGGCGCCGAAGGGCCGAACCCCTCGACGGCCGCGCCCACCAGAATGCGGTCTCCGCCGCCAGCGATCGCACTGCCGAAGTCCTCTGCGTCGGGTGGTCCATCGAAGCGCTGTCGCGAACCAAAGGTGCCATCAGGCAGGCGCGGGAATCGGAAGACCCAGCGAGAGTTTGGCGCGCCGACCCAGGCGTTCTCCGCATCGAGGAAGATCGCGCTGCCGAAGCGGGAACCCAAGCGATCGCCGAACAGGGTCTGCCGATGGGCCCAACCGGCATCTGAGTGTTCGTACACATGCACCGCGCCGGGCTCCAGGCTGGACTGAGAGGGCGCGCCCACCAGAAGGGTTGACTCATCGAGCGCCAGCGCGGTACCGAAGGCTTGGTAAGGCGCGTCGTCGGGCGGGGTCAGGATTTGCTGCCGGACCCGGCCGGCCGGGGTCTGGGCGAACGCATGGACGACGCCTTGTCCCCCGAGGCCGCTGACATAGGTGCGCGGCGCACCCACGAGCGCGTGGGCACCCGCAAGGCCGACGGCAGCGCCGAAAAAATCCAAGCCGGGGTTGGCCGGAACCGCGAGTGTGGCATCGAGAATCCATCCTGCACCGTCGCGGCGGAACAGCCACGATTCACGGTTGTAGCCGGTGCCCGAGGCATCGAGGCCCGCGGCCGCAATCAGCGCGCGTCAGCGCGCGGCTGCCCTGTAGTGCCATGCTGAAACCGAAGCCACGCATGCGCCCGCCACCCGGCACCGTCAGCTCGCCGGCCGCGACCCAGCGACCGCCACGCCGTTCGAGCCAGCGAACCAGGCCGTTGGCGTCCTCGATGCCCGCGGTCGGCGCGCCGACCAGTGCGGTGTTTCCGTCAATCGCGACCGCGCGGCCGAACAAGTCGCTGGGTCCCAGTGCCTGTTCCAGGTTCTGCTCGAGGGAGAACATCCCGGCTGCTACCACGTGCACCGACGCGGCGCCACGTTGCGGGCTGCCCTGACCGAGGTCCGCATCCGGCGCGCCGATCGCCACCCGCGTGCCGTCAGCAGCAAGTGCCCAACCGAACTCATATGCGCGCGGCGGCTGCGCGATCGGTCCGAGGGCCGTCGAATTCGTGCCATCCGGATCGATCGAGAAGGCCGCGACGCCGTTTTGGCTGCCGAAGTACGCGAAGGGCGGTGCGAACGCAGTGACGCTCCCGGGAGCCGCGATCGACGATTGCTGCTGCCAGGTTCCGGCCACGCGGCGGAACACGAACTGGGTCTCTGTCCATGGCGCGGAGATCAGCGCAAGGCTTCCTGCGAGCGACATGCTGGTGCCGAAGCCTGCATTCTGCGGCAGTGCGACGGTCGGCAGCAGGCGCGCCGGCGCCCCCCAGTTGACGCCGCCCGCGTCGTGGAACGCAAAGACCTCGCCGCGCGCGGCGCCAACGCGCGCCGGCGCGCCAATCAGGGCGCCCGCGCCCGAGAGCGCCACCGCGGCGCCGAACGATCCGGTGTCGTCCGGCGCATCTTGCGGCATCCGGAACATCGCCTGCTGGGTCCAGTTGTCGCCGATTGCCGCGTACAGGAAGGCCGCGCCGGAGTGGCCGCTCGTACCGAACGTCGTGCCGGGTGCGCCGACCAGCACGCGACTGCCCGATATCGCCACCGCCGCACCGTACCTGAAGACCGTCGCCTCCGGCGGCGCCGCCGGCGTCAGCGTGGCCTGCAGGCGCCAGTCGGTGCCGTCATGGGAGTACACGAACGCTGCGTTCATGCCGCCGAACTGACTGCCGGCGCCGACCACGGCGGTGTCGCCTTCGATCGCGAGGGCGCTGCCGAACCCGCCCCACAATCGCGGCTGCGGCGGGACCAGCTTGGTCTGGAGCGCCCAGCCCTGCGGGCCGCGCCGGTACACCAGCACGCTCCCGGCGCGGGCGCCGCGGGACAGGTTGTCGTGCGGCGCGCCGACCAGCAGGATGTCGCCGGAAAGGGCGACGGCGGCACCGCGGCGGTCGCCGTCGGCCGCATCGGCGCCCGCGCTGGCCGCGGCGCCGTGGAAGGCGGTCACGCCCGACGGTGGCGTGCCGGCAGCACCCGGCGTTGCCGTATGGATGAGGGCAAGCACCAGAAGGGCAACGAATCGCGGCATGCTGACAGTCCTGGTCATCGCTTCATTTTGCGCGAAGCCCTGCGCGTCAAGGATAGCGGGCGTCGCGTACCCTTCCGAGCGTAACGCCGGCGGGATGCGGATGCGGGTGGGACGACACCGAACCCGACACCGGCGACGCGCGGCTGCGTCTTCACTCCGGATTCGCTTTCTGGGATCGTGCGTGGTATACAGGGGCCGCTGTGTTTGCACGGTCACTGTGAATCGTGGCCCGATGCGACGGTACTCCGGTCCGATCCATCGTTTCACCTCTGTGTCTCCTTGCACACCCAGTGATAGGTCGCCTCCTTCGACGGACGGTGACCTTTGTCCTTTTCAATCATTGGAGTAGTTACATGTCGGATCGTCAGACCGGTACCGTCAAGTGGTTCAACGACGCCAAGGGCTTCGGCTTCATCACGCGTGAGGGCGGCCCGGACGTCTTCGTCCACTTCCGCGCCATCAACGGCACGGGCCATCGCACCCTCGCCGAGGGCCAGAAGGTCCAGTTCCGCGTCACGCAGGGCCCGAAGGGCCTGCAGGCCGAGGACGTCACCCCCGTCTGAGGCGCCGCGAATCACGCCGGGGCGGCCCCGAGCGGGCCGCTTCGACGTCGCGCAGCAGCGCTCCCCCAGGGGGCGCTGCCACGACGCCGGGTCGCGGACGCGGCCCGGCGTTCTCATTTGGAACGGGAGTAATTCGATGCTGACCCTGAGCGTGCGCGGCTTGCCGCGCGAAATGACCGAATCGGCGCTGTCGGAGCTGTTCGGCAAGCATGGGAAGGTGCATGGCCTGCGCATGGCCAAGGACCTGTTCGCCGGCACCTGCAAGGGTTTCGCCGAGCTGAAGATGGAAGGCCACGAGGCGCGCGCCGCGATCACGGCGCTCAACGGTTCGAGCCAGGGTGGGTCGACGCTGCGCGTCGAACTCGCCAGCGAGCGTCGCGGCCCCGGCGGCCGCCGCTGATCTTCGCCTTCGCGCGGACCGACGACGGTCCGCGCGGAGCGACCCCGCCGTCCGTCAGCCGGCCACCAGGAGTGGCTCGATGCGGACCGCCAGCGCCTCGCGCACGTCGCGCGGCAAGGGCCCCAGGGCCAGCCACTCCTCCAGGATCGCCTTCGCCTCGGCCGCCGCATCCGGCGCCGCGCCGCCGCGCATGCGTTCGGCCAGCCGCTGCATCTGCCAGGCCCGGCGGCGCTCGCGCGCCTCGGGCGGCGATTCCACGCCGCGCGCCGCTTCGGCGCGCACCGCGAGTTCCTCGCCCGTGAGCCGCGCGGCGTCGGCCGCCGCGGCGACCTGCGGCGCGTCGAAG
>JAJTHZ010000007.1 GCA_021299185.1 Lysobacteraceae bacterium
CGACGCAGCGTCTCGATGTCGTCGATCGATTCGATCTGCGCTGCGTGCATGGCGCGAGATTACGCGATTACAGCGCGCGCGCAAGACCCTCCACGCGGCGAGAAAGACGCTCCCAGTTCGCGCCCGCCACCAGCCACGCGAACTGCTCGCGCGTGAGCGCCATCCGTTCTGCGCCCGCGCCGGGCCAGTGGAACTTCCCTTCATGCAGGCGCCGCACGCACAGCCACACGCCCTGGCCATCCACGCACACCACCTTCAGCCGGCTACCCGATCGATTGCGGAACACGTAGGCGCCGTCGTCGATCGGCGCGCCGCCGCGCAGCGCCTGCACCAGAACCAGCAGCCGATCGATCCCGCACAGCAGATCGACCGGCGTCACCGCCAGCCACCAGCCGGTTGCGTTCAGCATCCCGGCGCGCCCAAGCCGCGCACCAGCGTCGCCAGCCATGCCGCATCGACTGAAGTCGGCAGACGCACCGTGGCGCCACCGCACGACACCTCGATCACCGACGCCGATACCGGCTCCGCAACGACCACGGGCACCAGGCCGCCCGATCCCTCACGCCGCAGCCGGTAACGCCATGCGTCCAGCGAAGACACGCTCAAGCCGCGTGCGCCGCACCAAGCCCGCCGCGACAGCCCGCTGCGCTCGAACGCCGCTACCCGCTTCGCCCAAACCGCCCGCTTCGACTCCCGCGCCATCGCGCACCTCCTTCGACTGGGCGCGCGAGGTTGCGGCTGCGCGTGAAGCAGGGCAAGGTGTGGTCACCGGACGCTTACGATCTTCCGGCAGCTCGACTGCGACCGGCGAACCAGTTCGACCAGCTCGTTCTTGTACTCGAAGCTGAAACGCTTGCGCTTGGACATGGAAACTCCTTTGGCCCAGTATGGACCTTAGTGGAAGTGTCCGCGGAATCGGGGTAGAACCCAAGCATGGGCGGTGGACGCGTGGATGCACGAGCATCGCTTCCTGCGCGCACCCTCGCGCGGGACTCACACCACGTCGCGCCGACCCGCCCACCAGGCGCCCAGTGGGAACAGCACCACGGCGAGGCCCAAGGCCAGAGCGAGGGCGTCCAGGCGCAGGGCGGCATCGCCCGCGTTGGTGGAGATGAGTGGATAGGTCCAGGGCAACAGGGGCCAAAGGTCGGAGCGGCCGAGCTGGATCGAGACGAACGTGGCGACCACCGCCACCGCCAGCGGCGGCACAATTGAACGCAGACGCCAGCTCAGCGCGTGCTGCACCGCCAGCATCGGCAAAGCGGCGACCGGCGCGGCCCACAGCATCGCCCGAGGGTTCACGTCAAAGGCACCGGCGAGCGGGTAACCGATTGCGCCGAGCGTGAACAGCAGACCCACGACCGCGATCAGCAGCACCAGATGTGCCGACACCATGAGCAGACAGGCCACGGCCGCCTTCGCTGCGTACAGCTCCCAGCGCTGGATCGGCAGGCTTAGCATCAGCCGCCACGCCTGGTTGCGGTGTTCGTTGCCGTTGATCAGGCTGGTGGCCAGCGCGACGTACAGAGGCAGCATGAACCACGACCACATCGCCGAGACGCCCGCCCACATCAGGTTCCACTGCTCGGGAGTCGCCTCTCGCGGCGCGGCGTTGCGCAGATTCATGCCGAACACCATCGCCACGACCGCAAGCGGGCAGACGAGGGTCATCAACAGCACCAGCGAACGGCGGACCTTAAGCAACTCGATCGCACACAGGCGGAGGATCATGCCGAGCCCTCCGCGGCGGCACCGGTGAGCCGCAGGAACCACTCTTCGAGCCGTGGCCTGCGCAGTGTGGATTGATACAAGGTCAGCCCGGCGCCGACCAGCGCGGCATTGATCCTGCCGGCCGCGGCATGGTCGGTGGCCGGCACCGTGAGCGCGGTGGATCCGCCGACCTCGGGCGCATGGCCCTGCGCACGCAGCACCTCCGCCGCGCGCGCGGCGTCGTCGACTTCCAGTGCAAGTGCGCACGCCAGTTCGACCTTCAGCGCGTCCACGGTGGAGCGTGCGCGAATCCTGCCCTCATGCAGCACCGCCAGATGGGTGGCGATCCTCTCCACTTCGTCCAGATAGTGGCTGGCGAAGAAGATCGTGCAGCCGGTGCTTTCCGGCAGTCCGCGCAGCAGCGTGCGTATCTCCTGGATACCATCGGGGTCGAGCCCGTTGGTGGGTTCGTCCAGCACCAGCAAACGTGGTGCGCCCAGCAGGGCGTGCGCCAGGGCCAGACGCTGGCGCATGCCCAGCGAAAAATGCTCGATGCGGCGGTCGCGGTCGTCATGCAGGCCGACCAGACGCAGGCAGCGCACGATTTCGCCTCCGGGCAACGACTTCAGCGCCACGCCGATGCGCAGGAATTCCGAAGCGGTGAGGTTGGGGTAGGCGCTGGGCGCCTCGATCAGGAACCCGGTCTCGCGCAGCGCTTCACGGCGTGCACGTGCGATGTCGCGGCCGAAGAGCCGGATGCTGCCGCGGTCCGGAGCCGACAGGCCCGAGATCAGGCGGATGGTAGTGGACTTACCATGGCCGTTGTTACCGAGAAACGCGAATACGCTGCGTTCCGGCACAGCCAGGTCCAGGCCCTTCAGCACAGGATATGCACCGTAGGATTTCTCGATGCCTTCGAGCACGATCGCGTCGCTCATGCGCGAGCCTCGGCAGATGAAAGGAAGGGTGCGCGGATGCACGGCATGGTCAGGTATGTCCCACGCTGACGATGGTGGCGGGCGATGCCGCAAGCAGCGCCGTCACTCGTGCTTGCAGCAGTGTATCGAGATTGGCCATCGGTTCGTCCAGCAGCAGCAGACCGCAGTCGGACGCGAGCGCCGCGGTGAGCGCCAGCAGCTGTCGCTGCCCGCCGGACAGCGACAGGCCGCCCTGCGGGATCAGCGTGTGGTAGCCCATCAGCAGCCCGGCGACGCCGCTGTCGAAGCCGGTCTGCCGCGCCACCTCGAAAATGCGCGGTATGGGCGCGTTGCCGGAGAGATTGCGCAGGTTATCCATGATGGTGCCGGCATGCAGGCTGACGAACTGCGGGACGTAGAGCATTCTCAGGTTTGTCCCCGAAGGCTCGCGACCGCCGATCGTCACCGACCCGCGCTCGGGGGCGTAAAGGCCTGCGAGCAGACGCAGCACGGTGCTCTTGCCGCTGCCCGAAGGACCTCGCAGCATGTGTTTTTCGCCCGGCGCGACACGGAGCACGTAATCCTGCAGCACCCAGGGCGCATCGGGCGCGTACCGGAACCAGACATCGCGCATTTCGATCGCCACATTCGGTGCGCCGCCGCCCGAGCCAGCTGGCGCCGGTCTGCGCGGGGGCAGGGCCTCGATCCCCAGCAGCCCATCGGCCGGCGCGAGCTGGCGCGTCACCATCGCGATCTGCAGGTAGGTGCCCAGCAGGTTCAGCAGCGAGCCAAGGAAGGCCTCTGCCAGCAGCACGAAGGCGAACAGCGTGCCCACGCCGATGTCGCCCTGCAGTACCGCGTAGCCGCCCCAGATCAGCAGCGCCATCGATGCGGTCTGCCGCAGCGACTGCAGGCCGACGTCGTTCCACAGTCCAACCCGGTTCTTCTTCAGCGTGAACGCCAGTTCCCTGCTGAAGCGTGCGCGCCACAGGCCGTGCACAGCGCGCTCGGCGCCTGCGGCCTTCACCACGCGGATGCCGGTGATAAGCTCGGTCAGGTAACCGCGCTGCGACGCCTGTGCATCCACTTCCTCGCCCTGCAGGCGCGCCTGCGCGCGCGCGATCGGCACCGCCGCCACGGCCATGCTCAGGGCAAAGGCGGCGAGCGCTAGGGTCGGCTGCCACAGCTTCACGCCCATCAACGCGAGGAAACCGAGCGCCAACACGCCGTCAACGAAGGCGGCGAGAATGCGCTCGGCCAGCTGCGCGCGCGCGCTGGCGATGCCGTAGAATGCTTGCATGAGCCAGCCCAGGCTGCGCTTCTGCAGTTCGGCGAACGGCAGCCGCAGCGTGTGTTCGAGCAGCCCGCGGCGCAGGGTGAATTCGACGCGCGTGAGCAGGTACAGTACCAACCGCTGGCGCAGACGGCCGAACGCGCCGCTAAAGACGCCGACCGCCACGGTTGCCAGCGCGAGCAGCCGCAGCAGCGACTCGGCGTCGTTGGGCAGCGCTGCGCCCATGACCCGGCCAGTGAGTTCCGGCGTCGCTACCGCCAGCGCCTGCAGCAGCACGCTGGCCAGCGCGAACTGCAGCAGCACGCGGCGATGGCCCAGCAGCAGCGCGCGCAGGCGCGGCCACATCCCGGCACCCGCCGGCAGGTCGGCGCTCGTCTCCAGCCCGTGTCCTGCCAGCAGCGGCGCGAGCTCATCTAGGCGCATCCGCCGCAGGCCGTCGGCGCCTTCGACCACGGCGTGCCTGCGGCGGCAGTCGCGCAGCACGACCCAGTGCCCGGCCTTAAGCTGCAGCAGACCGGGCAAATCGATCGCGGTCAGCTCACGCGGATGATCGATGCGGATGGCGCGCGCGTGCAGCGGATGATGAGAGAGCGCCACCTGCATCGATTCCAGCGAGTCGTCCAGCGCGGATTCCTCGCGCAGCCGCGGCAGCGACGCCTCGATGCCGCGCGCGGACAGCAGACGCCACAGCGCTACATCGGGCGGCATGCCATTCAGACCGGCGGAATCAGTCATGCGCCTGCTCTCTGCCCGCCTGGAACGACCGCGCCAGCTCGCGGAACAGCCC
>JAJTHZ010000091.1 GCA_021299185.1 Lysobacteraceae bacterium
CGCGGCGGCGAGTTTGGTGCGCAGGGTCGAGACCGTGTACGAGCGCGGGTCCACGCGGTCGAGCAGCGCGATCACGCGCGCGGCCTCGTCGACCTGCCGCTGCGCCAGCGCACGCTCGGCGATGCTGGCCGCGAGCGGGAACACGTCGACCAGCGCCTGCGTGGCCTGCGGGTTCGACGGCTCCTGCGCGAGCACCTGCAGGTAGTACTCGATGGCGTTGTCGCCGGGCGGCGTGACGACACGATCCTCGGCCAGCGCCTGGCGCGCGCGCTGCAGCAGTTCGTCCAGCCCGAGCACCGGCACCACGGGCGGTGCATCGGCGACCGGCGGGGCGGCGGTGGCGGCGGGCGACTCGGCGGGCGCGCTCGCCGCCGGCGGTGGCTGTTCGCCGCCGCCGCAGGCCGCGAGGCCGAGCGCGGCGAGCGCGGCGCCGAGGCCACCGAAACGGCGCACCCGCGGCAGGTCGCGTTGAACGATGCTGGTCATGAGATTCCCCCGGTATGCGCGTCGACTGGCGGCATCGTCGCGGCCCGCGCCCCTCGCGGCGGCTCGCGTCGATCCCGGACAATTATGGGGTGCCGGCACCGCGCCGACAACGACGCGGCGAAAATCGGCTGACCAGCGCCGATGCCGGGGCGACGAGGGAAAGTGGCGCGGATGGAGCGGGGGAGCGGGGGAGCGGCCGGAGGATGCGTCGACGGCGGCAGGGGTGAAGCGGCGGTGAAGCGCGGGGGACGAGGCCCCTGAAACAAACCATCGCGCGCCGGGCAAACGCGCGATGGTTTCAACCCGATGCGGGATTACTTCTTCTTGGCAGCCTTCTTGGCGGCCTTCTTCGCAGGCTTCTTGGCAGCCTTCTTCGCGGTCTTCTTCGCGGCCTTCTTGGCGGCCTTCTTGGCGGGCTTCTTGGCGGCGGCCTTCACGGTGCCAGTCTTCGTGCCTTTGGTTGCTGCTTTCATTGGATTGCTCCTGTTGTGGTTGTGTTGCTTGTGGTTGTGTCGCTTGTGATTGTGTTGCCTTGTGTCGCGGTGTCGCTGTAACTGCCTTGCGGCGTCCTGCTTGCTGCCCGGTGAAAAACGCCCGCTGCCAGGGGCCGCGTGCTCAGCGCACGACCCAGTTGCACGGCATCCGGCCGGCGGACGGAAAATGGATCCAGTGGGAACCCGATGCGGGAACCGACAGCGCTTCGCGGGTGGAATCGACGGACGGCTGATGCGCGGTCTTGTCGCCGCTCTGGCCGTTGCTTCCGTCGAGATTGCTCACACCCATCGTTGACTTGCGGCTGTCATGGTGGCGGGAAAACTAATCCCGCGCGGCTTGACTGTCAACAGGTTTTTTTGCTTGCGATGCGCCGCGCGCACCCGGCGATGATCGACGCGCCGCGATTCGCGCGCCGATCATGCACGCGCGAAGCGCTCAATCCGACGCCGCTTCGATCTGCTCGGCGTAGTCGTCCGGCGTGAGCAGTTCGTCCATCTCCGACGGATTGCTCGGCGCGATGCGGAAGATCCAGCCCTCGCCGAATGCGTCGGCGTTGATCGTCTCCGGCGCGTCGGCGAGCGCATCGTTGACCTTGATCACCTTGCCCGACACCGGGCTGTAGACGTCGGACGCGGCCTTGACCGACTCCACCACCGCGCACGCATTGCCGGCCTCGACGGTGTCGCCGAGCGAGGGCAGTTCGACGTACACCAGGTCGCCGAGCTGGCCCTGCGCATGGTCGGAGATGCCGACGGTGACGGTGCCGTCGTCCTCCATGCGCGCCCACTCGTGACTCTTGAGGAATTTCAGGTCGCCGGGAATCTCGTTCATCGCCGTGGTCCTGTGTGTTGGTGCGTTGCGGTGCGGGCGCGATTGTACGCCCGCGGCGGGATCGGATCGGAAGGGCGCGCAGGTCAGACCCGCACCTTGCCCTCGCGCACGAACGGGTACTTCACCACGCGCACGGGCAGCGCGCGGCCGCGGATGTCGACCAGCACCGCGCCGGGCTCGCCGGCAGGCACGCGGGCCAGCGCGATC
This sequence comes from Lysobacteraceae bacterium, assembly GCA_021299185.1. Classification (GTDB taxonomy): domain Bacteria; phylum Pseudomonadota; class Gammaproteobacteria; order Xanthomonadales; family Ahniellaceae; genus UBA4656. The sequence continues at coordinate 2,020 of JAJTHZ010000091.1, forward strand.
GACTTGCCGAGGGTCGGCGAGAAGGTGCCCGAAAGCACCTCGCCGTCGCCGTTGGCGGTGATCACGCGCTGGCCGTGGCGCAGCACGCCCTTGTCGTCGAGCACCAGGCCGACGGTCTGGCGCGGCACGCCGGCGGCGAGTTGCGCTTCGAGCGCGGCGCGCCCGACGAACTCGCGGTCGGCCGGCTCCATCGCAACCGTCCACGCCAGACCGGCCTCGAACGGCGTGGTCGATTCGTCCATGTCCTGGCCGTAGAGCGCCATGCCGGCCTCGAGGCGCAGCGTGTCGCGCGCGCCGAGCCCGCACGGCTTGACGCCGGCCGCCAGCAGCCGCTCCCAGAAGTCTTCCGCGGCGTGCGCGGGCACCATCACCTCGTAGCCGTCCTCGCCGGTGTAGCCGGTGCGCGCGACGAACAGCACGCCGGCCTCGCAGGCCGAGAAGCGCGCCAGTTTCTCGACCGCCGGACGTTCCGCCGGATGCACCAGACCGTGCACGCGCGCGCGCGCCTGCGGCCCCTGCACCGCGATCATCGCCAGGTCGCGCCGCTCGCTGATGCCGACCCCGAACGCGGCGGCCTGGGCGGCGATCCACGCCAGGTCCTTGTCGCGCGTCGCGGCATTGACCACCACGCGGAAGAAGGTGTCGTCCATGAAGTAGACGATCAGGTCGTCGACCACCCCGCCGGCCTTGTCGAGCATGCAGGTGTAGAGCGCCTTGCCGGGGCTGCGCAGCTTGTCGACGTCGTTGGCGACGAGGTGGCGCAGGAAGGCGCGCACGTGGTCGCCGCGCAGGTCGACCACGGTCATGTGCGAGACGTCGAACATCCCGGCGTCGCGACGCACGTGGTGGTGCTCGTCGATCTGGCTGCCGTAGCTGAGCGGCATCTCCCAGCCGCCGAAGTCGACCATCCGCGCACCGAGGCGCTTGTGGGCGGCGTTGAGGACGGTCTGCTGCATGGGATCGGCACCGGGACGGATTGGCGCGCGATTATGGACGTCGCGCCGGTGCATTCCAAGCGCGGTGCCGGCGGCGCGTCAGTCGCGGCGGCGCAGCAGCGCCAGCGCCGGCCACAGGCCGAGCGCGCACAGCAGCAGCGCGGGCGCCGCGGCCTGCTGCCACAAACCCTCCGAGGTCGCGTTGTAGACCCGCACCGCGAGGGTGTCGAGGCCGAACGGACGCAGCATCAGCGTCACCGGCAGTTCCTTCGCGCATTCGACGAACGCCAGCAGCAGGCCACCGGCGAGCGCGGGGCGCAGCAGCGGCAGGTGCAGCGACCAGGCGCGACGCCAGGGTCCCGCGCCGAGCGAGCGCGCCGCCTCGCCGAGCGCGGGCCGCAGTGCTGCCAGGCCGCTGGCCGCGGCGCCGGTGCCGACGCGCACGAAGCGCGCCAGCAGGCCGAGCCAGACCGCGAACGCCGAGGTCGACAGCGCGATGGCGATGCCCGCGCCGTGCAGCGCGCGTTCGGCGGCGACCAGCGCAAACATCAGGCCGACCGCGAGGACCACGCCCGGCACGGCGTAGCCGAGACCGGCGATGTCCTCCAGCCGCGCACCGGCACGCGAGGCGCGACCGGCCAGCGCCAGCGCGAGCCCGGCGCACACGATCGCCAGCGCCGCCACGCCGGCGACCGCGGCGGTGGCCGCGAGCGCGTGGCCGAGGCGCGCCAGGTCGACATCGGCCGCGAACGCCCACGCCGCCAGCCGCAGCGCCGGCAGTCCGAAGCCGAGCGCCACCACGACCGCGACGGCGATCCATGCGAGCACGCTCGCGCGCCGCCCGAGCACGATCGGCGGCGCAACCGCCGCGCGGCCGCCCCGCGGCAGCGTCGCGCGCGCCGCGGAGGCGCGCTCGGCCATCCGCAGCAGCAGGGCGACCAGCAGCAGCAGGCCGGCCAGTTGCGTCGCCGCCGGCAGCGCATGCATGCCGTACCAGGTGCGATAGACCAGCACGCTCAGGGTGTCGATGCCCAGCACGCTGACCGCGCCGAACTCGGCCAGCGATTCCAGCGCCACCAGCGCGCCACCGCCGACCAGCGCCGGCCGCAGGGCGGGCAGCACGCCGCGCGCGAAAGCCGCCGCGGGCGCCAGCCCCTGGCTGCGCGCGGCGTCCAGCAGGGCGCCACCACCGGACAACAGGCGCGCGCGCACCAGGAGGTACACGTAGGCGTAGTTGGCCAGCGCCAGCAGCACGATCGCACCCGGCAGCGTGCGCAGCGAAGGCAGCCAGGCCGCGCTGCCGGTGTGCGCGATCGCCCAGGCGCGCAGCGGGCTGCCGACGTCGAAGCTCGCCAGCCAGGCATAGGCCAGCACGTAGGCAGGCATCGCGATCGGCAGCACCAGCAGGGCTTCCGCCACGCGGCGTCCGCGGAAGTCGCACAGCACGACCAGGGCGGCGAGCGACGCCCCCAGGACCATCGCCAGCGCGCTGGCGCCGGCGGCCAGCAGCAACGTGCGCAGCGCGGCGCCCGGCAGCAGGTGCTCGCCGAGGTGCGCCCAGGTCGCGGCATCGGGCTCCGCCCACGCCGCCAGCAGCGCGCCGAGCGCGAGCAGCGCGGGCGCACCGGCCAGCACGGCCGGCACGAGCAGCCAGCGCGCGCGCGACGGCCGCCACGCGCGCTCGCGATGCACGTCGCCCGCGGCGACGGCGCTCATGCGCGCCGCGCGCTCAGCGCCAGCCGGCGCGATCCATCAGCCGCACCGCCTCCGGCTGGCGGCGCCCCGTCTCGGCAAGGTCGACGTCGTCGGCCTTGAAGGTCCCGAAGCCGACCAGCAGCGGATCGGTGGTCGCCTGCGCGTTGACCGGGTACTCGAGGTTGAGGCGCGACAGTTCGGTCTGCGCCGGCACGTCGGTGATCCACTCCAGCAGTGCGCGCGCGCCATCCGGGTTCTTCGCATGGCGCGCCACGCCCATGCCGGCGATGTTCTGGTGCACGCCGGCGCCGTCCTGGTCGGGCCAGAACATCGCAATCGGCAGCGCCGGGTCGGCGCGCTTGAGGCGCGCGACGTAGTACATGTTCACCACGCCGGCATCGCACTCGCCGCCCGCCACCGCCTGCGCGGTGAGCGTGTCGTCGGCCAGCGGCGCGGCGGCGAGGTTGGCCGCCCAGCCGCGCACCATCGCTTCGGCGTCCGCCTCGCCCATGCGCGCGATGCGGGTCGCGATCAGCGACTGGTTGTAGACGTTCTTCGACGTGCGCAGGCACAGCCGCCCCTTCCAGTCCGGGCCGGCCAGCGCGGCGTAGGTCGACAGCGCGGCCGGCTGCACGCGCGCGGTGGCGTAGACGATGCCGCGCACGCGACGGCTGATGGCGAACCAGCGCCCCTGCGCGTCGCGCAGGTTGGCCGGCACGCGCGCGACCAGGGTCGGCGAATCGACCGTGGCCAGCAGGCCGCGCTCGGCCGCCAGCCAGAGATTGCCGGCGTCGACGGTCAGCAGCAGGTCGGCGCGCGTGTTCTCGCCCTCGGCCGCGAGCCGCTCCACCAGCACCGGGCCCTGGTCGACGAGCAGTTGCACCTCGACGCCGGTTTCTGCCGTATAGCGGTCCAGCAGGGGCCGGATCGAGGGTTCTTTCTGGGCCGAATAGACGACCAGCGGTTCCGCCGCGTGGGCGGCGAGGCCGGCCAGCAGGCCCGCCATACAGATAAGGAGTCGGCGCATGTCATCGAGGTCCAAGGAAAGGACCTTGATGATATTAATTCTCATTTGAGGCCACAAGCGGCCCCGGCCGTCAGGGCGCGGCGCGCACCACGAGGTTCATGCCGTCCACCGCCGTGACCTCGACCCGCGTGCCGGCCGGCAGCGGTTCGCCGCGCACGGTCCACAGCGAGTCGCCGATCTTGATCCTGCCGAAGCCGTTCTCGATCGCCGTCTCCAGCACGAACACGCGGCCGACGTACTGCTCGCTGCGGCGGTTCAACAGCGGCTGGTCGCCGACCGGCTCGTGCTGCCGGAAGTAGGCGCGGTAGATCTGCACCGCCACCAGCGCGAGCCCGCCGAACAGCAGCGCCTGCGCGAGACCGTGCAGGTCCGGCAGCAGCCACACCAGCGCGCCCATCACCAGCGCGGCGAGCCCGAACCAGAGCAGGAAGGCCCCGGGCACCATGGTTTCCGCGGCCATCAGGACGAGACCGAGGGCGAGCCAGAAGATGACGTTGTTGGACATTGCGGTGGGTTGGGTGCGTGGTGGTCTTGGAGGGTGGGGTGATGGCGATGGATGGCTGTTTCGTTCGAGGGCCCAGGGCCCAGGGCCCAGTAGAGGCGGCGCTACGGACGCGTGTCGTCGCGAGCGGCACAGCGTGCGCGCTGAGCCACACGAGCAGGGTATAGGGCATAGGGTATAGAAGAGTCGCGTTTCGAGCGGCTCTTCCTGGGCCCTGGGCCCTATACCCTGGGCCCTATACCCCAAGCACCGATCCCCATTCCCCGCCCTTGATCAGCCCTCGCCCCGCGGCGGCGCCGGCCGCGGCTGCTTCTGCTGCGCGAACGAATCCTTGGCGATCTCGGCGATGCCGGCGAGGCTGCCCATCAGGCCCATCGCGTCCATCGGCAGCATCAGCAGCTTCTGGTTCGGCGAGGTCGCCATCGCCTTCAGCGCCTGGGTGTACTTGTCGGCCACGAAGTAGTTGATCGCCTGCACGTCGCCCTTGGCGATCGCCTGCGAGACCATCATGGTCGCCTTCGCTTCGGCCTCGGCGAGGCGCTCGCGGGCCTCGGCGTCCTTGAAGGCAGCCTCGCGGCGGCCCTCGGCTTCGAGCACCGCGGCCTGCTTCTCGCCTTCGGCGCGCAGGATCTCGGCCGCGCGCAGGCCCTCGGCCTCGAGGATCGCCGCGCGCTTCTCGCGCTCGGCCTTCATCTGGCGTGCCATCGCATCCACCAGGTCGCGCGGCGGCTGGATGTCCTTGAGCTCGATGCGGTTGACCTTGATGCCCCACGGATGGGTGGCCTGGTCGACCACCGCCAGCAGGCGCGAGTTGATCTCGTCGCGCTTGGACAGCGACTCGTCGAGGTCCATCGAGCCGATCGCGGTGCGGATGTTGGTCATCACCAGCGCGATCGTGGCCTGTTCGAGGTTGGACACCTCGTAGGCGGCCTTGGCGGCGTCCAGCACCTGGAAGAACACCACGCCGTCGACCTTGACCACCGCGTTGTCCTTGGTGATGACGTCCTGCGAGGGCACGTCAAGCACCTGCTCCATCATGTTCATCTTGCGGCCGATGCCGTAGACGTAGGGGAACAGCAGGGCGAGGCCCGGCGACAGCGTGTGGGTGTACTTGCCGAAGCGCTCCACGGTGTACTCGAAGCCCTGCGGGACCATGCGTACGCCCTTGACGATGGTGATCACCACGAACAGCACGAACACGGCGATGAGGATCTCGGCGAACATCGATAGCTCCATGCGGGACGCGCCGCGCGGGGGCGGCGTCGGGACGGCAGTATAGGGGACGCGGCCGACGCGCCGCGTCGCTCAGCGCGTGGCGTCGAACAGCCGGCGGTAGCGCGGCGAGAACAGCGCCGCGTCCGGGGCCTGCCCGGGCGCCAGCGCGCGCGCGGCGCGGATGTCGGCCTGCGCGCCGGCCAGCAGCGCTTCGGCCCGCTCGCCGCCGGCCTGCGACAGCGCGTGGCGCGCCGCCGAACGCAGCAGCAGGGCATGGAAGCGCGCCTTGGGATCACTGAACGGCGCGAGATCGAGGTTGGCCGGCGCATCGAGGCGCCCGGCGATCCAGGCATCGAGCGCGGCAACCAGCGCGGGGGGCGCACGGGTCGCCGCGGGTGCGGTGGCCGCCGGCGTCGCGGCCGGCGCTGCCGGTGGAGGCGTCGCGGGGCGCTGCGCGA
>JAJTHZ010000217.1 GCA_021299185.1 Lysobacteraceae bacterium
CGACGTGAGGCGACGATCGACGGGATAGGTCCGCCTGAAACTTGGAATCGCGGGCGCTTCGGCTCCATGCTCGGCCTTGAATCGCGTTTCGTACGGGGCGCGATGAGTCGCGGAAGGGGCTATTCTCAACAGGCTGCTAGAATCCAACTCGGCGGATGCATTCAAGGAAGACGAATAGTGAGCTCGATCTTGTATCTGGACATTGCACTCGGCTTCGGCGCGGCAGTAGTCGCGGTGTGGGTTGCCCGCATTCGTTCCAACGGTGAGAGGGTACGGTTGGTCGGAGATGCGCGATGGCCGATGACTAGCGTCGCGCTGCTCGCCGGACTGGCAGGTCTTGCTACCGAGGGGGCGATCATGGCCCTTCGCCTGATGCTGCTCGTGACGGTTGTTCCAATGTTGCTTGTGCTCTTTGCCAAGAGGCCGCGGCTGCGCCGCCGATAGTCAACCGCAGCGACATTCAAGGCGGCGCTGAGCCATGAAGGGTGCAATGAGCCCAGCGAATTGCACCGCCCTGTCGAAACGGTGCAATTCGCTGCGCTCATTGCATCCTACGCGCCCATTGGCTGATGAGCGGGCCGCAGGTCATCACTGGCCAAGACTGGGAGGGACCCAGGTGAAGGAGAAAATGGTTATCGCCGCAGCGATCGCGGTTCTCTTCGTGGGAGCGGCCGTCATATCCCGCCGAATAGTCCAAGCCATCCGGTCTGGGGCATTTGAAGGGTATCCCGGAGGGCCTACGAATACAGTGTATCGTTCAACCAATCCAGTGCAGTTCTGGATTGTGATGTCGATGTTCACTGCTGTGGCGATCATCATGGTGCTGTTGGCTGTGCTGAGCACTGTCCGGCTGCTCCAGTATGGGCAGTAGATCCTTACGTGTTGAGACTGAAATGGCCCCGTGGCATAGCTCTTTCGAAGCGGCGCAATTCGCTTAGCCCACCCTGCGCTATGCGCTATGCGCTATGCGCTCGGCGCAACCTACCGCTTCTGATTAACGCCCGATCGACCCCCGCCGGCACCACGCCGGCGGGGGTCTTCGTTGCTGTGGGAGCTGCTTCAGCGGCGACTGCGATCACGACGTCGCAGCCCACAGCGTGCCGGTCGTTGAACGATCGGTCGCGCCCGGACTTCGGGCGATCAGTCCCCGCGCGCCGCCGCCACCACCGCCGGCGCGCGCTTGTGCACCATCGGGATGGTCAGCACCGTGCTGGTCACCGCCATCAGCAGCAGCGCGGTGAAGGCATCGGCCGAGATCACGCCCTTGTCGAGCAGGATGGTGGCGAAGATGATCTCGATCAGGGCCTTGGTCTGCAGCAGCCAGCCGATCAGATGCGCCTCGCCGGGCTTCCAGCCGAGCAGGCGGCCGGCGATGCGCACGCCGATGAGTTTGCCCGCCACCGAGGCCGCCAGCAGCACGGCGGCGACGATGAACACGGTGGCGCCGCCGGCGTCCCATTCGGTGCGCAGGCCGGTGGAGAGGAAGAACACCGGCATCATCAGCAGCAGCACGTGGTGGCGCACCAGGTCGTAGTGCTCCTCCTTGAACCACTGGCGGTCGATGATTACGCCGGCGAGGAAGGCGCCGACCATGAAGTGCAGGCCCGCGGCGTCGGACGCCAGCGCGCAGGCCAGCAGCCAGACCAGGCCCAGCGCCCAGCGGTCGACGTCGCCCACGCGGCGCAGGCCGCGGCGCACCCACGGCGCGAGCACCACGAAGCCGACCAGGAAGCCCACCTGGTGCAGCAATCGGTCGGCGTCGACCAGGATCAGGGCCAGCACCACCCAGATCGCGATGTCGTCGAGGCTCGCGTAGCGCAGCACGCGCTGGCCGAGCGGCAAGCGCAGGATGCCGAGTTTCTCCATCAGCAGCATCAGGATCGGCAGCGCGGTGACCGCGCAACCCATGCCGACGCCGGCGACGAACTGCCACGGCTCGGCCTTGGACCCAATCAACCCGGGCTGCCACTGCAGCAGCGCCCAGGCGGCCGCCGCACCCAGCAGCAGCGGCATGACCAGCGCGAAGCCGGCGGTGATCGCGGTTTCGCCACGGCCAGCCCAGGCCTTCTTCAGGTCGAGTTCGATCCCGGCCAGCCACAGGAAGACGATCACCGCCCAGAACGCGACGCCGTTGAGGTTGGCGACCACGGTGGGCGTGAACAGCGCATCGTGCGCCGCCGGGAACAGCGCGCCGGCGATGCCCGGTCCGAGCAGGATGCCGGCCACGATCTGCACCACCGGCAGGGGCGCCACGTCGTCGGTCCGGGCCAGCCGCCAGAACAGCCACGGCAGGGCGAAGATCAGCAGCAGGACCAGCAGGTAGGCCGTCTTCGGGTTCAGAACGTCGGTCATGGTCGATCCGATCAGGGCATCGCCGCCGCGCGGTACGAAGGCGACCCGCGATTCTAGCCGCAGCGCCCGTGGCGACGCGGCGAACCGCGGGGCCCGTGGCGCCGTTCATGGAACGCTGAGCCGGGCTTGTCTAGGATCGGTCGACCCTCGACTCCCGGGAGATTCCCATGCGCACGCGGTTCGCCCGCGCCCTGCCGCTCGCGCTCCCCCTCGTCCTGCTCGCCGGGTGCAACACCCTGCGCGGCGTCGGCAAGGACATCGAGAAGGCCGGCGAGGTGATCCAGGACACCGCCGACAAGAACCGCTGAGCCGCTGAACCGCGCGGCGCGTCGGCGGCGCGTGTCGCCGGCGGCGCCGTTCTCCGTCCTGCTCCGTGGGGCCGGTCGACGTGCCGGCAATCGCAGCGCGACGGGGGCGAGCGATGGCGAAGCGGCTTGGGCGCGGCGTCCTGCCGGCGGGACGCGCGGGATCGCCCGCGGGTGCGACCCGTTGCTCCGGCGACGGCGCGACCGTCCTGGTGAGGCCTGTGCCGGCGCTGCGCAACGCCGGCGCGCCAGCGGCGTCCGCCGGCGGCACAAGGATCACCGCCGCGCTGCACCTCGGGTCCGCAGGCCGCCCCGCGCCATGCGGCGTGCGGCGTCCTGGCGCTTGCGCGGTTGGCTGGGACTGAGCGCGTGGACGCCGACGCCGAGGCGGCGCGCATCCGCCGTGCTACCGTTTTGGTCATGCAGACCGTGGGCCTGCCGGAGATGCTCCAGGCCGCGGCGCGCGGAGAAAGCGGCGCGCTCGACCGGCTGTTGCCGGTGGTCTACGACGAACTCAAGCGCATCGCGCGCCGCCAGTTGCAGCGGCTCGGCGCGCCACCGACCGTGTCCACCACGGTGCTGGTGCACGAGGTCTACGAGCGGCTCGCTGCGCACCAGCGACTGAGCGTCGAGGACGAGCGGCACTTCTACCGCCTGTGCGCGCGCGTGATGCAGCAGGCGCTGATCGACCACGCGCGCGAGCGCGGCGCCGGCAAGCGCAGCGGCGGCATCGTGGTGTCGCTGGACGCGGTGCAGGCGGGGGAGTGGGACGGCGCGGAGGCCGTGCTGCGCCTGACCGACGCCCTCGACGGGCTCGCCGCGCTCGACCCCGCGCTGTGCGAGGTGGCGCAGCTCGCGTGGCTGGCCGGACTCGACAGCGACGAGATCGCGCGCCTGACCGGTGCCCACCGCCGCCAGGTGCAGCGCCACCTCAAGCGCGCCAAGGCCTGGGTGCTGGCCGCGCTGGCATGAGCATCGCGCTGGACCCGCGCCGCTTCGGGCCGATCAACGACGCGCTGCGGCGGATGCTCGAACTCGACGGCGCGGACCGCGAGGCCGCGGCGCACGCGTGGTGCCACGCGCATCCCGACCTCGCCGACGACCTGCGTCGCCTGCTCGCCCTGGCCGAAGACCGCCGCGAGGTACTGGCCGGGGCCGCGGTGGGTGCGTTGGTGCCGACCGCGGGCGTCGCCGGCGAGCAACTCGGCGACTGGACCCTGCAGGCGCCGCTCGGGCGCGGCGGCAGCGGCGAGGTGTGGCTGGCCGCCGGCAGCGGCGCGCACCGCGACCAGCGGGCCGCGATCAAGCGGCCGCTGCGCGACGACGACGGCGGGCGCTTCGAGCGCGAGCGTCGCCGCCTCGCGCAGCTTTCCGATGCCGGCATCGCGCGCTTGATCGACAGCGGCGTCGACGCCGACGGGCGACCGTGGATCGCCATGGAGTACGTCGACGGCGAGCGCATCGACGGCTGGTGCGACCAGCGCCGCCTGTCGCTGCGCGCGCGCCTCGCGCTGCTGCGCCAGGTGGCGACCATCGTGCACGGCGCGCACCGCGCGCTGCTCGTGCACCGCGACCTCAAGCCGGCGAACGTGCTGGTCGGTGGCGACGATGCGCCGCAGGTGAAACTGGTCGACTTCGGGATCGCCAAGGACCTCGGCGTCGACGCGGCGCCCACCATCGACCCGATGCTGACCCCGCAGTACGCCAGCCCCGAGCAGCTCGCGGGCGGATCGATCACCATCGCCAGCGACATCTACCAGCTCGGCCTGCTGGCGCACGAGATTCTCAGCGGTGCCGTGCCGCCACCGGCCGCCGAGCGCGCGGCCGGCCTGCCGCCGATGGCGCTCGCCGCCGCG
>JAJTHZ010000252.1 GCA_021299185.1 Lysobacteraceae bacterium
CCGAAGACGCCAATCGCGACGGCTCAGACCACTGGCCTCGAACGCCGCAACCCGCTTGCGCCACATCGCCGCCTTCGCCATCCCCGGGTCCTCGCGAAAAACACCGAGCTTGGCGAGCCGGTCAACGATTCGGAAGGTGGGGTGGCTGGATGCTTACCGCGGATCGCGTCTGCGGCGCGGGCGAGCGTCCTTTCGGCGTCCGGTTTGAGCGTGGCTGAGCCGCTGTCGAACAACACCGCGGCATCCGGCGACAGGCGCATGGCGGATCCGACCGCGGCGACCGCGTCGATGTCGGCGCCGGAGTGGCGTCCACCGCAGCCCTTGCTGCGATTGGCGAGACGCACGAAGCGATAGCTCTCGCCCGGCTCGACCAGGCCCGCCAGGTCGAGCTCGGCGCGTGCGCCCTCGACCCGGCCCGCGGCGGTCCACACCTCGCCGTCGGAGGACACCGCGACGTCGACCGCTTCGACCATCGGACCGACCTCGAACACGTAGAGGTCCGGGCCAGGCACCTCGACCAGCGCATTGTCGTCGAAGCGCAGGACCAGTTCGCCATCGCAGCCGAGCGACAGGAACCCCGGCTGCGACGCACGCGTGAAGTCGGGTGCGCCGAGCGCTTGCGCAGCATCGGCCCACACGCCTTCCGACGGTCGCGCGCCGGGCGTGAAGGACACCACTGCATCGGCGAACGATGCAGCGCCCTGCGGCAAGCAGATGCTGCGCTTGCCCTTGCCGTAGACCTCGCCCGGGCAGCCGGGCGAGGCCTCCGCGGCCGTCGCGGCGACGAGCAGGCTGGTGTTGACGAGCCAGGCGACGATCCGGTGCATGCGCGTCCTCCTTCGCGAACGGCTCGATTCTAGACGCAAGACCGCGGCGTTCGTGGAGGCCGCCGCGGATTGAGAGCCGGATCACGTTTCGCTGCACTGGGCGATCCGGGCCAGCGCGCGTTCAGCCAATCGGCGCCATGGTGGTGCCGTCCGCAGCACGAACGAGGAGGACAGGATGGACAAGAAGCTCACTCTGGGCATCGCCATCGGCGTCGCGCTCGCCAGCGCCGGCGCCGTCGTCGCCAGCCGCGGCGTGTTCGCGCCGCCGGAGTTCGTCGACGTGGTGCGCGTCGGGCCGGAGATCGCGCAGGTGCCGGTCGAGCGCGAGCAGTGCAGCGACCGCAAGTCGACCCGCGTGGTGCCGCGCGACGACAACCTCAACAACGGCACCCTGATCGGCGCGGTGGTCGGCGGCGCGCTGGGCAACCAGGTCGGCGGCGGCAGCGGGCGCGATGCGGCCACCGTCGCGGGCCTGGTCGCCGGCGGCTATGTCGGTCGCGAGATGGACCGCCAGCATCGCAAGACGCGGGTCGTGGAATCGACCACCCGCACCTGCCGCGTGGTGACCGAGACGGTCGACCAGCAGATCGGCTGGCGCGTCACCTACGCACTGGATGGCGTGCGCCGCAGCGTGGTGATGGACCGCGATCCCGGCGAACAGGTGCGGCTGGCCGAGGTGCAGGCGCTGCCCGACGCGACGAGCCGGCGCTGAGCGGGCGCAGGCCGGCTGGGGCCGCAGCCGGGGCCCCAGCACGGCCAGCGCGAGCAGCACCACGACCACCAGCGGCAGCGCGACCCACTGCAGCAGCACCCAACCCTCGCGCGCCATCAGCAGCCCGGCGCTGAGCGAGGAGAAGGTCATCGCGCCGAACATCAGCGCATCGTGCGTGCCCTGCGCGAGCCCGCGCTCGTGCGGTGCGTACTGGGTGACCAGCAGCGCCGAGCCGCCGGCGAACAGCAGCGCCCAGCCGACCCCGAGCACCGCCAGCGCGACGGTGAAGTGGGCGACGCTGTCGCCATGCAGCGCGATGGCGCAGCAGGCGGCGATGCCGAGCGCGCCGCAGCCGATCGTCATCCGCACGCCGAGCGCGCCGATGATGCGGCCGGTGAACAGCATCGGCAGGTACATCCCGACCATGTGCCATTGCAGGACCCACGCGGCGTCGCCGAAGGGATGACCGCAGGCCAGCATCGCCAGCGGGGTGGCGGTCATCAGCAGGTTCATCGTCGCCCAGCCGAGCGAGGACGCGACCACCGCCAGCCAGAAACCCGGCCGCGCGGCGAGATCCCTGAAGCGCGCGCGCGGCGCGTCGGCCACCGCCTGCGGGGTCGGCGGCGGCGGCAGCGGCACGCGGCGGGTGATCGCGAACACCAGCACCGCCAGTGCGACCAGCGCGAGATAGGTGCCGAGGAAGCGCGTGCCGGCGGCATCCAGCGTCAGGCGCGACAGCGCAGGGCCGAGGAAGGCGCCGACCAGCCCGCCGGCGAGCACGAACGACAGCGCCGCCGCGCGCCGCGGCGGCGCCACCAGGTCGGCGGCGGTGAAGCGGAAGTACTGCCCGCTGGCGTTGTAGACGCCGAACAGCAGGGTGCCGGCGCACAGCGCGGCGAACGAGCCCGCGGCCACGCCGGCCGCGGTCAGCAGCGCGGCCACGACGGCCGCACCGCAGCCCAGCGCGAAGCCGGCCTGCCGCCCGCGGCGCTGCATCCACAGCGACAGCGGCAGGGTCGAGAGTGCGCTGCCGAGCACGTAGACCGTCACCGGCAGCGTCGCCCAGCGCGGGTCCGGCGCGGTCATCAGGCCGGCCAGGCCGTTGACGCTGGTCAGCGTCGCGTTGTTGGTCAGCAGCAGGCCCTGGCACAGGGCCAGCCAGCGGACTGCTACCGGCAGGTCACGCATCGACGCTCAGTCGCGGCGGGCCAGCGCGCTGGCGCCGAACAGCAGCAGCGCACCGCCGAAGATCGCCAGCGCCTGCGGCACCGGATGCAGCGCGGCCAGCGCCAGCACGGCGACGAAGCACAGCACGGTGTGGCGGATCGCATGCCGGCGCAGCGCAGCGCTTTCCGCCTCCCGCGCCAGGAACCAGCCCTGGGTGCCGAACAGCGCGAGCAGGATCGCGAAGCACAGGCTGAACATCTGCAGCACGGTCCACAGCGTGGCGCCGGTCGGCGGGAACACCACGTAGGCCTGCATCGCTTCCATCACCGCGCGGCGCGGCGCGTCGAAGGCGTCGGTGGCGAGGTAGAAGCGCCAGTGCGCGGCGAGGTGCCCGCCGGCGGCGACCAGCAGGAAGCCGGAGGCGATGCGGTACCAGCGGCGGGACGGGGACATGGTGCGCGCACCCGGGACGGGGCGCACAGGATACGGCAGGGACGCGCTCAGATGATGCGCAGCGTGATCGCCTTCAGCACCGCGCGCGTGCGGTCGCGGGTGTCGAGCTTGTCGAGGATCTCGGACACGTAGTTCTTCACCGTGCCCTCGGTCAGGCCGAGGGTGCGCGCGATCTCCTTGTTGGAGTAGCCGCCGGCCAGCAGGCGCAGGATGCCGACCTCGCGCTCGCTGAAGGTGGTGCCGGGCGCGAGCGGGCCGACGTCGAGCGCCTCGCGGCGGCCGCCGGCGCCCCAGCGCCCGGGCTCTCGATAGGCGAAGCGCTGGCGCACGCGGTCGGTGGCCACCGGCTGCAGCAGTTGTTCGCCGCGTGCAGCGGCGAGGATCGCGTCGCGCAAATCCTCGGGGCTGGCGTCCTTGAGCAGGAAACCCTGCGCGCCGGCCTCCACCGCGGCCAGCAACAGGGCGCTGTCGTCGAAGGTGGTGAGCAGGATCACCGGGGTGGCGTCGCCGCGCGCGCGCAGCCGGGCCAGCGCGGTGATGCCGTCGACGCCGGGCATGCGGATGTCGGACACCACCACGTCGACGCGCTCGCGCGACAGCGCGTCGAGCAGGGCCTCGCCGCCGTCCGCCTCCAGCACGACCTCGATGCCGGGCAGGCCGCGCAGCAGTGCCTTCAGGCCCTGCAGCACCAGGGCCTGGTCGTCGGCCAGCGCGATGCGGACGGGCGCTGTCATGCGAGCCGCAGCCACGCGTGCAGCGCGGTGCCGCCGCCGGACGTGCGCGCCAGTTCGACGTCGCCGCCCAGCGCGCGCAGGCGCTCGCGCATGCCGTTGAGGCCGTTGCCGAAGCGGGGCGACGCCGTCCCCCGGCCGTCGTCGCGGACCTCGATCTCCAGCCGCCCTTCGGCGCGGCGCAGCGCGATCCAGACATTGGCGGCCTCGGCGTGCCGCGCGGCGTTGGTCAGCGCCTCCTGCACCGCGCGCACCACGGTTTCGGCCTGCTCGACGGTGTCGACGGTGGCGTCGGGCGCGACGTCGACATGCACCTTCGGCCGCGGCAGCGGCGCGGCCAGTTGCTCGATCGCCGCGCGCAGGTCCATGCCGTCGTGGGCGCGCATCTGCGCCACCACGCCGCGGATGTCGGACAGCAGTTCATCGGCCAGGCGCGCCGACAGCGCGACCTCGGGCGCGGGCGGTGGATCGGTCCGGCGCGCGGCGGCGGCGAGGTTCAGTTTCAGCGCGGTGAGCTTGTGCCCGGCCACGTCGTGCAGTTCGCGCGCGAGGCGCAGCCGCTCCTGGTCGCGCGCGCTCTGCGCCAGCAGGGAGCGCGTCGCGAGCAGTTCGGCATTGACCTGCGCCAGTTGGTCGCGCGCGCGCTCGGCGCTGCGCATCGACCAGCCCACGCCCATCGCGAACAACTGGAAGCTCGCCATCATCGACACGTTGACCAGCGGGCTCGTCATCTCGCTGCCGACCGCGAGGATCGCGTAGACGGTCACGTTGACGGCGATCCAGGTCACGATCGCGTGGCCCACGCTGATCCGCCCGGCGAGCTGGCCCATCGCCACGATGAGCAGCACCGGCGTGGCGGTGTAGGGCCGCAGCGCCGTGCTCACCAGCACGACCGTCACCAGCAGCACGTCGGGCCACCAGCGCCGCCAGCCGGTCCCTTTTCTTTCCGGGTCGAGCAGCAGGACGCCGAGGAACGCCACGTGCAGCAACAGCGTCAATACGTAGACCGCATGCCCGTCGAGCGGTCCGCGCCCGGCCGGCTCGCCATCGAGCAGATCGAGTCCGACGCCCAGCCACACCATCAGGGCGGCGAGGATCAGCGGGTTCGGCAGCCGGCGGCGCAGGGCGTCCATGCCTGCACTTTGGCCGCGCGCGGCCCGCGACTCAAGGCCAGGTGACTTCCGGCAGGACGGCGGCCTGACCTGCGGCAACTGCCGCCGCCCGCGGCCGTCGGGCATCTTGGCCCGGCACCGAGGAGGACGCCCATGGACCTGCAATCGCTGTTCACCACCCTGCACATCGCCGCCGGCACCATCGCGCTGTTCGCGTTCTGGGGCGCCGCCTTCCTGCGCAAGGGCAGCACCGCCCACGTGCGGGTCGGCCAGGCTTACCTCGCCGCGATGGTGACCCTGCTGGCGGTCGCCGTGCCGCTGGTCGTCGAACGCATCGCCGATGGCCGCCCCAGCGGCTGGTTCCTCGCCTACCTGCTGCTGATCACCGTCACCGCGGTGTGGACCTCGTGGCGCGCGATCCGCGACAAGCGCGACTACGCGCGCTACACCGGCCTGCCGCTGCGGGTGCTCGGCGTGCTCAACCTCGGCGGCGGGCTGGCCATGCTCGGCTACGGCATCGCGCTGGGGCAGCCGCTGTTCATCGGCTTCTCGCTGATCGGCGTGTTCGCCGGCCGCGACCTGATCGGCATGCACCGCAAGGCGCCGGTGGACGCGCGCTGGTGGATGCGCGAGCACCTGAACGGCATGACCGGCAACGCGATCGCCACCCACATCTCCTTCCTGTCGATCGGCCTGCCGCGCCTGCTGCCCGACCTGTCCGGCCCGGTGCTGATGAACCTCGCCTGGTTCGGCCCGCTGGTGGTGGCCTTCGGCGTGCGCGCGCTGATCCTGCGCCGCTGGGAGAAGACCGCGGCGCGCGCCGAGGCCGCGGTGGCGGCGCGGCGGGCAGCGGCGCGGCATCCGGACGGTGCACCCGCGACCCCCTGACGCATCCGGGATAGGATGGGCGCATGCGCACGCTCATCCTCGCCCTGCTCCTGCTCACCCTCCCGCTCGCCGCCGGCGCGGCCGAGAAAACCCTCTACAAGTGCCGCGCCGTCGACGGCAGCCTGGCGTTCCAGGAAACGCCCTGCGACGGCCAGCCGCTGGAGGTGATCCCGATCACCCCGGAGGCGCGGTCCGCCGGCGACGCCACCGAGGTGGCGCTCGACACCGCCGGCTGCCGCGACCTCGCCAAGGTGATCTGGCGCCTGGACGGCGCGACCGCGACCTTCGACGTGTCGGCGGACGCCAAGCGTGAACTCACGCAGCGGCGCGCGACCCTGCGCGACCGCTGCGGCCTGACCCTCGACCCTTCGCCGCTGGCGGTGGACTGCGCGCTGCTGGCCGAAGCCCTGCGCCTGCGGCGCGGCGACGCCTCGGCGATCGACGAGGCTGCGCACGCGCGCATCGCGACCCAGCACGGCGAACGCTGCAGCGACGCCGCGATCGGCGCCGACCTCGACCGCGCCCTGCGCCGCGTGGGTGCCAGCCGATGAGCCGGCGCGCGCTGGCGGCATCGCTGCTGCTCCTGCTGCCCGCGCTCGCCGCGGGCGCCGGCGACGCGGACGCGGACGCGGACGCGCGCTTCGCCGCCACCTGGCACGCCGAGTGGACCTGGCGGCTGGCGCAGTTCCCGCAACTGGCCACCGCGGTCGGCGAGCACCAGCACGACGACCGACTCGGCGAGGCCGGCGAAGCCGCGCAGCAGGCGCGCCGCCGGCACTGGGAGTCGGTGCGCCGCGCGCTGGCGGCGATCGACGTCGATGCGCTGTCGCCCGCCGCGCGGATCGACTTCGCGATCTTCCGCGACCAGGTCGAGAGTTCGGCCGAGAACATCCGCCTCGGCGGCCACCGCATGCCGCTGAATTCGGACTCGGCCTTCTGGTCCGACCTCGCCTTCCTGCCGCGCCAGCATCCCGTGCGCGACGTGGCCGACGTGGAGCGCTACATCGCGCGCCTGCGCGCGGTGCCGGCGTACTTCGACCAGCACATCGAACTGCTGCGCGAGGGCCTGCGCCGCGGCCAGACCGTGCCGCGGGTGACGCTGGAAGGCCGCGAGGCCTCGATCGCCGCGCAGGCGAAGGTCGACGACGTCGAGGCCAGCCCGTTCTACGCCCCGCTGCGCCGGCTGCCGGCATCGATCGGCGCCGAAGACGCCGCGTGCCTGCGCACGCAGGCCGCCGCCGCGATCCGCGAATCGGTGGCGCCGGCCTACGCGAAACTGCTGGCCTTCATGCGCGACACCTACATCCTGGGCGCGCGGACCACGCTCGGCGCCAGTGCGCTGCCCGATGGCAAGGCCTACTACCGGCGGCAGATCATCGACTTCGTCACCGAGGACCTCGACCCGCGCGAGATCCACGCCACCGGGCTGGCCGAGGTCGCGCGCCTGCGCGCGGCGATGGAAGCGATCATCCGCGAGATCGAATTCGACGGCGATTACGCAGCCTTCCTGCACCACCTGCGCACCGACCCGCGCTACTACGCGAAGTCGCCCGACGAACTGCTGGCGCAGGCGGCGTGGATCGCCAAGCGCGCCGACGGCGCGCTGCCGCGCTTCTTCGGCCGCCTGCCGCGGCGGCCCTACGGCGTGCAGGCGGTGCCGGAGGCGATCGCGCCGTACTACACGGCCGGCCGCTACGTGCCCGCGTCCGAGGGTTCGACCGAACCGGGCTGGTACTGGGTCAACACCTACGGCCTGCCGGGCCGGCCGCTGTACACCCTGCCCGCGCTGACCCTGCACGAGGCCGTGCCCGGCCACCACCTGCAGATCGCGCTCGCCGCCGAGTCGGGCGAGCAGCCGCCGTTTCGCCGGTACGCCTACATCTCGGCCTATGGCGAGGGCTGGGCGCTGTACGCGGAGGAACTCGGCCACGAGATGGGCATCTACCGCACGCCGCACGAGCGCTTCGGGCAACTCACCTACGCGATGTGGCGCGCCAACCGGCTGGTGGTGGACACCGGCGTGCACGCGCTCGGCTGGACCCGCGAGCAGGCGATCGCCTACATGACCGAGAACACCGCGCTCAGCGAGCACGAGATCCGCACCGAGGTCGACCGCTACATCTCCTGGCCCGGGCAGGCGCTGTCGTACTACCTCGGCATGCTGCGCATCAAGGCGCTGCGCGCGGAAGCCGAGCGTGAACTCGGCCCGCGCTTCGACCTGCGCGCCTTCCACGACGCGGTTCTGGAAACCGGGTCGGTGCCGCTGCCCGTGCTGTCCGACCACGTGCGCGGCTGGATCGCCGCGCGCAAGGCCGCCGATTGATCCACCGCAACGCCGCCTGCACGCCGGGTTGGTAAGGTGCGCAGGTCGAGCCTGCCGGAGTGCGCCATGAAGCCGAGTCCCAACAGCCCGCCGGACGCGCCGGTCACCCGCGAACAGGCCGAGGACGCGGTGCGCACCCTGCTGCGCTGGGCCGGCGACGATCCGTCGCGCGAAGGACTCATCGACACGCCCAAGCGCGTGGTCGAGGCCTACGGCGAGTGGTTCGCCGGCTACAAGGACGACCCGACCGAATACCTGCGCCGCACCTTCGAGGAAGTGGAAGGCTACGACGAGATGATCGTGCTGCGCGACATCGAGTACGAAAGCCACTGCGAGCACCACATGGCGCCGATCATCGGCCGCGTGCACGTGGGCTACCTGCCCGACCGCTGGGTGGTGGGCATCTCCAAGCTGGCGCGCGTGGTCGAGGTCTACGCCAAGCGCTTCCAGGTGCAGGAGAAGATGACCGCGCAGATCGCGCAGGCGATCCAGGACGTACTGAAGCCGCGCGGCGTCGCGGTGGTGGTGGAAGGCGTGCACGAGTGCATGACCACCCGCGGCGTGCACAAGCGCGGGGTTTCGATGGTCACCTCGTCGATGCTCGGCACGTTCCGCGAGGACGCGCGCACCCGCAGCGAATTCCTGACCTGGGTCGGCATCAGCACCACGCGGCGCTGAGGCGCGCGGCGATTTGCCGTAGGGTGCAATGCGCGCAGCGAATTGCACCGCGCCGGTTTCGCGCGCGCGATTGGCTGCACTCCCCGCATCCCGAACGCGGTGCGCGACCGTCGGCCTCGTACAGCGGCGGGTCCGGACCCGCCCTACGGCGGCGCCACCCACCGCGCCACCAGCGCGCGCACGCGC
Source organism: Lysobacteraceae bacterium (assembly GCA_021299185.1). GTDB lineage: Bacteria > Pseudomonadota > Gammaproteobacteria > Xanthomonadales > Ahniellaceae > UBA4656. The sequence continues at coordinate 9,078 of JAJTHZ010000252.1, forward strand.
AGGGCCAGCACCAGCACCAGCGGGAAGGCCACCGGCCAGGCGATGGCGAAGGAATGCAGCCAGGCGGCGGGATAGCCGGCGTCGATGCCGCGGTTGACCGCGGTGATGATGCCGCTCATCAGCAGCGCCATCAGGAACGACTGATGGCGGCGAAGGCGAGGTTGCCGTAGCGGGCGGGGATGCGCATGGACGGGGCGCGCCCGCGGCGCTCGGCCGCGGGCGCTGCGCCAGCGACCTCAGCCGCCGCGCTTCATGAAGCTGAAGAACTCGTCGTTGGACTTGGTGTTCTTCATCTTCTCGAGCATGAACTCCATCGCGCCGAGTTCGTCCATCGGGTGCAGGAGCTTGCGCAGGATCCACACCTTCTGCAGGCGGTCGGGCTCGATCAGCAGTTCCTCGCGGCGGGTGCCGGAGCGGTTGATGTCGATCGCCGGGTAGACGCGCTTTTCGGCGATGCGTCGGTTGAGGTGCACTTCCATGTTGCCGGTGCCCTTGAACTCCTCGTAGATCACCTCGTCCATCTTCGAGCCGGTGTCGACCAGCGCGGTGGCGAGGATGGTCAGCGAGCCGCCCTCCTCGGCCTTGCGCGCCGCGCCGAAGAAGCGCTTCGGGCGCTGCAGGGCGTTGGCGTCCACGCCGCCGGTGAGCACCTTGCCGGATGCCGGCACCACGGTGTTGTAGGCGCGCGCGAGGCGGGTGATCGAGTCGAGCAGGATCACCACGTCCTTCTTGTGCTCGACCAGGCGCTTGGCGCGCTCGATCACCATCTCGGCGACCTGCACGTGGCGCACGGCGGGCTCGTCGAAGGTGGACGAGATGACCTCGGCGCGCACGGTGCGCTGCATCTCGGTCCCTTCCTCGGGACGCTCGTCGATCCAGTGGCTGATCAGGTGCGCTTCCGGGCGGTTGTGCACGATCGCCTGAGCGACGTTCTGCATCAGCATCGTCTTGCCCGCCTTCGGCGGGGAGACGATCAGGCCGCGCTGGCCCTTGCCGATCGGCGCGACCAGGTCGAGGATGCGGCCGGTGATGTCTTCGGTCGAGCCGTTGCCGCGCTCGAGGTGGAAGGCCTCGCGCGGGAACAGCGGCGTGAGGTTCTCGAACAGGACCTTGTTCTTCGACGCCTCGGGCGGTTCGCCGTTGATCGTGTCGACCTTGAGCAGGGCGAAGTAGCGCTCGCCGTCCTTCGGCTGGCGGATCTTGCCCACCACGTAGTCGCCGGTGCGCAGGTTGAAGCGGCGGATCTGGCTCGGGCTGACGTAGATGTCGTCGGGGCCGGCGAGGTAGGACGATTCGAACGCGCGCAGGAAGCCGAAGCCGTCCTGCAGGATCTCCAGCACGCCCTCGCCGTCGATGCCCTCCTGCGTGCGGCACAGGACCTTGAGCAGGTTGAAGATGATGTCCTGCTTGCGCAGGCGCGCCACGCCTTCCTGGATGCCGCACTGCTCGGACAGCGCGAGCAGCGACTCGGCGTTCATGCGCTTCAACGCCGTCAGCGAGGTCGGCGCATTGGGCGGCAGGGGCGGCAGCGGACCCGGCGGCAGGCGGTCCTCGTAGTTGCCGCGGTTGCCGCGGTTGTCGTCGCCGCCGCCGCCGCGGTTGCCGCGGTGGTCGTCGCGGTTGCCGCGGTTGTCCTCGCGGTTGCCGCGCTCGTCGCCGCCGCCACCGCCACCACCGCGGTTGCGATCGCGGTCGCGGTCACGGTCGCGCCGGTGGCGACGGTCGTCACGCGGGTGGCGCTGGCCCTGGTTGTGCTGGCCGCCCTGGCCCTGCGGGTTGTGGCCGCCCTGGCCACCCTGGGCCTGCGGGACGGCACCTTCAGCGCCGCTGGCGCCACCGCCATCGCCGCCGGCGGGCGCGGACGCCTCGGCAGGCGCGGGCGCGGGCGCGGCGCGCTCGACGGGCGCCTCGCTGCGGGTGTCGCGGGTTTCGGGCGCCGGGGCGGCGGGCGTTTCGTGGCCTTCCGCCACGGCGGAATCGCGCTGCTTGCGCATCGGGAAGGGTGCTTCGGGGGGAGGGATCAGACGGGAGGCGGGCCGCCAATGCAGCACCGCGAATGGGGTGTGAAGGTAGCACCGCGCCAGGCCTGGGGCAACCGGCGCGGGTCGCGCGCGGGGCCTGCGCCCCGCGCCGCGCGGATCAGAGGTTCTTGTCGAGCAGGGCGGTCAATTGGGTCTTGTTGACCAGGCCGATCTGGGTCGCCTGCACCTTGCCGTCCTTGAACAGCATCAGGGTCGGGATGCCGCGGATGCCGTAGGTGCGCGGGGTCTTCTGGTTGTGGTCGACGTTGACCTTGGCGATCTTCAGGCGCCCGGCGTAGACGGTGGCGAGTTCGTCCAGCACCGGCGCGATCGCCTTGCACGGACCGCACCATTCGGCCCAGAAATCGACCAGCACGGGCTCGCTGGACTGCAGCACCTGGGTGTCGAAATCGGCGTCGTTGATGTGGGCGATCTGCTGGCTCACGAGGCTCTCCTGGGGGGCCGCGGCTACCCGACGGGCGGCGGCTGGCGGGGGCGGGCGCGGTTCGGCGCGCCGGACCGGGACAAAAAGGATACAATCGGCGTCGCGCGGACCGTCCCAGCGGTCCATTCTGACACAGGCCGGGGCGTGCGATCACGACCGGCCGTGTCCCTGCCCGGTGGCAACGCAGCCGGCCCCGCGAACCGACGCGGACGGCGCGCCACCGCACCCGCCGCCTTCATGGGGTCCCGCCAGTAGAAGTCAATGACCGACACCCAGACCGTTCCCGCCGGCGAGACGCCGACCGACCACCGCCCGCTGACCGACGTCCTGTTCGAAGGCTTCGACCTCCACCCCCTGCTGCTCAAGGGGCTCGAGGACACGGGTTTCCTGCGCTGCACGCCGATCCAGGCCCTGACCCTGCCGCTGGCGCTGGCCGGCCGCGTCGTCGCCGGCCAGGCCCAGACCGGCACCGGCAAGACCGCCGCCTTCCTGGTCGCGCTGTTCAACCGCCTGCTCAAGCAGCCCGCGCAGGCCGTGCGCGGCGACGCCGACCCGCGCGCCCTGGTGCTGGCCCCGACCCGCGAACTGGCGATCCAGATCGACAAGGACGCGCGCGCCATCGGCCGCCACACCGGCCTGCGCATCGCCCTGGTCTACGGCGGCGTCGACTACGACAAGCAGCGCGAGCTGCTGCAGCGCGGCACCGACGTGATCATCGCCACGCCCGGCCGCCTGATCGACTACGTCAAGCAGCACAAGGTCGTCTCCCTGCACGCCTGCGAGATGGTGGTGCTGGACGAAGCCGACCGCATGTTCGACTTAGGATTCATCAAGGACATCCGCTTCCTGCTGCGCCGCATGCCGGCCCGCGAGGAGCGCCAGAGCCTGCTGTTCTCGGCCACGCTCAGCCACCGCGTGCTCGAACTCGCCTACGAGCACATGAACAGCCCCGAGAAGCTCACGGTCGAGACCGAGTACATCACCAACGCGCGGGTGCGGCAGAAGATCTACTTCCCCTCGATGGAGGAGAAGCTGCCGCTGCTGATCGGCCTGCTGACGCGCATGGACGCCCACCGCACGATGGTGTTCGTCAACACCAAGGCCTGGGTGGAGCGCGTGGCGCGCGAACTCGAGCGCGCCGGCTTCGCGGTCGGCGTGCTCTCGGGCGACGTGCCGCAGAAGAAGCGCGAGACCCTGCTCGGGCGCTTCCAGCGCGGCGAACTGGAGATCCTGGTCGCCACCGACGTCGCCGCCCGCGGCCTGCACATCGCGGGCGTGAGCCACGTGTTCAACTTCGACCTGCCGTTCGATGCCGAGGACTACGTGCACCGCATCGGCCGCACGGCGCGCCTCGGCGCCGAAGGCGACGCGATCTCCTTCGCCTGCGAGCTGTACGCGATGGGCCTGCCCGACATCGAGGCCTACATCGAGCAGAAACTGCCGGTGGAGCCGGTCGATCCCGCGCTGCTGATCCCGGTGCCGCGCACCTCGCACGCCAAGCCGACCGGCGAGCACGAGTCGATCTCGCAGTTGTTCGCCGAAGCACGCGCCAACGAACCGCCCGGCCGCCGCAAGGACGGCAAGGGCGGCGGTCGCGGCGGCCCGCGCCGCGACGGCGAGCGCGGTCCGCGCCGCGAGGGCGAGCGGGGTGATCGTGGCCCGCGCCGTGACGGCACGCCGCGTCCGCCGCGTCCCGAGGGCGAGCGCGCACCGCGACCGGAGGGTGAACGCCCGCCGCGTCCGGAAGGCGAACGCGGTCCGCGCCCCGAAGGCGAGCGCGGCCCGCGCCGCGA
>JAJTHZ010000154.1 GCA_021299185.1 Lysobacteraceae bacterium
AGGCTGCCGAGCAGGCCACCGGCGAACGCGCCGACGCCGGCGATGACCCAGCCCACCAGATAGACCGCGTAGAACGCGCCCGGCTCGGCCGAGAAGGCGAAGCGCGCGCCACCGAAGCGATGCTCCTCGACCTGGAAGCGACGCTGCAGGTACTTCATGTAGGGCACGATCAGACCCAGGGTCGGCACCACCAGCATGAACATCAGCAGCCAGGCCTTGAGCGCCTCGCCGATCTCGCCGGTGAAGCGGAAGTTGAGCGTGCGCCACGCCGTGTAGCGGGCGCGGAAGCGCAGGCCGGCCAGCACCAGCCAGGGCGTGGCGATGCCGAGCGCGACCAGCAGCAGCGGCTGCGCCAGCGGCAGCACGTTGCCGAGCAGCACGTAGACGGCCAGCACGGCCACCGCGATCAGCCGGCCCTTGAGGATCGGCAGCGGCTGGGCGAGGTATTCGAACGGCGCCCCGGCCACCCAGGTGTTGCCGTGGAACCAGCGCTCGCGCCGCACCTTGGCCCAGGCCGAGAACACGCCGACCGTGAGCACGGTCAGCGCGATGTTGACGATCCAGATCCGGAAGTATTCGGGAGCGTTGCCGCGGAACTCGAAGCGGAGCTCGGTGCCGACGATCGCCGCCGCATCGGGCGGCGCGGCGCCGGGCGCGAGCGGGGGCGGCGGCGCGGCGGCGCCGAGGGTCCCGTCGACCGGCACCGGTGGCGGCGGGGGCGGCGGCGGTGGCGCCGCAGGCGGCGGCGATTCGATCCGACCGCTCGCCGCCGGTCCCGTCGCAGGCAAACCCGCGGGCGTCGGCTCGTCGTCTTGTCCCGCCATCTGCAAGCTCCGGGCATACCTGCGGGGTCAGTGTAGGGGCCACGGTGCGCCGGCGAAAGCCCGCCGGGTCGGCTGGACCTTCGGACGGCTGGCCGCGCCACCGGGCTTTGGCTAACGTAGCGGGCCCCGCGCGGTCGCGCGGCGCAGAATCGAACGGAACGCAATGAACGACACCCGCCCGCTGTGGGAACCGAGCAAGGAGCGCATCGAACGCGCCAACCTGTCGCGCTTCATCAAGTTCGTCCAGCAGCAGCACGACGCGCCGGTCGACGGCTGGGACGACCTCTACGACTGGTCGATCCGCGATCCCGAGGCGTTCTGGCTGTCGGTGTGGGACTTCTGCGGCATCCGCGCCTCGGGCGAGCGCGAGCCGGTGCTGATCGACGGCGACCGCATGCCGGGCGCGCGCTGGTTCCCCAACGTGCGGCTGAACTTCGCGCAGAACCTGATGCGCCACCGCGACGACCGCGTGGCCCTGGTCTGCCGCGGCGAGTCGGGCCCCGCGCGCGAATTCACCTATGCCCAACTGCACGAGCAGGTCAGCCGCCTGCAACAGGCCCTGGCCGCGGCCGGCGTCGGCCCGGGCGACCGCGTAGCGGGCTTCATGCCCAACCTGCCCGAGACCGTGTTCGCGATGCTCGCCACCACCTCGCTGGGCGCGGTGTGGTCGTCGTGCTCGCCGGACTTCGGCATCAACGGCGTGGTCGACCGCTTCGGCCAGATCGAACCCAAGGTGCTGTTCACCGCCGCGTCCTACGCCTACGGCGGCAAGACCTTCGATTGCCTGGAGAAGGTCGCCGGCATCGTGGCGAAGATCCCGGCCATCCAGCGCGTGGTCGTGGTGCCCTGGCTCGATCGGCCGGCGTCGATCGACGGCGTGCCGCGCGCGGTGCGGCTCGACGACTTCGTGGCCCCGTACGCCGCGAAGGCGGTCGAGTTCACCGCCCTGCCCTTCGACCATCCGGTCTACGTGATGTATTCCTCGGGCACCACCGGCGTGCCCAAGTGCATCGTGCACGGCGCCGGCGGCACCCTGATCCAGCACCTGAAGGAACACGTGCTGCACACCGACCTCAAGCGCGAGGACCGCCTGTTCTACTACACCACCTGCGGCTGGATGATGTGGAACTGGCTGGTCTCGGGGCTGGCGGTGGGCGCCACCCTGGTGCTGTACGACGGATCCCCGTCGCACCCCGACGGCAACGCGCTGTGGGACCTCGCCGACGAGATCGGCATCAGCGTGTTCGGCACCAGCGCGAAGTGGATCGCCGCGATCGAGAAGGCCGGCGTCAAGCCGCGCGAGACGCACAAGCTGCTGGCGCTGCGCACAGTGCTCAGCACCGGCTCGCCGCTGCTGCCGGAGTCCTTCGACTACGTGTACCGCGACATCAAGGAGCGCGTGCTGCTGTCGTCGATCTCCGGCGGCACCGACATCATCTCCTGCTTCGCGCTGGGCAACCCCCTGCTGCCGGTGTGGAAGGGCGAGATCCAGTGTCGCGGGCTCGGCATGAAGGTCGAGATGCTGGACGAGGATGGCAAGCCGGTGCGCGGCGAGCCGGCCGAACTGTCGTGCAGCGCGCCGTTCCCGTCGATGCCGGTGTGCTTCTGGAACGACCCCGACGGCAGCAAGTACCACGACGCCTACTTCGGTCGCGTGCCCAACACCTGGTGCCACGGCGATTTCGCGCTGCTCACCGCGCGCGACGGCGTGGTGATCCACGGCCGTTCGGACGCCACGCTCAATCCCGGCGGCGTGCGCATCGGCACCGCGGAGATCTACCGCCAGGTCGAGCGCGTGCCCGAGGTGCTGGAGTCGCTGTGCATCGGCCAGGACTGGGACGGCGACGTGCGCGTGGTGCTGTTCGTGCGCCTGCGCGAGGGCGTGGTGCTCGACGAAGCGCTCAAGAAGCGGATCGCGAAATCGATCCGCGACAACACCACGCCGCGCCACGTGCCGGCCAAGATCATCGCCGTGCCCGACATCCCGCGCACGATTTCCGGAAAGATCACGGAACTGGCGGTGCGCAACCTCGTGCACGGCAAGCCGGTGAAGAACACCGACGCGCTGGCCAATCCGCAGGCGCTGGCGTTCTACCGGGACCTGCCGGAATTGCAGGGCTGAGGGCGGCGCGGGGCAGTTCAGCGTGGGGCGTCGGACGGCGCCGCGGCATCGCGAAGCCGGAAGGCCACCGGCACGAAGATCTCCGCCGGCACCGCCTGGCCTGCCTCCAGCCGCGGCCAGAATCGCCATTCGCGCACCGCGGCCACCGCGGCATCGTCCAGTTCGGGCACGCTGGTCGAGGACTTCGGCGTGACCTGGGTCGGCCGCCCCTCGGCGTCGAGCGCCACCCGCAGCACGATGCTGCCGCTGAATTTCGCCGCGCGCGAGGTCGGTGGATAGACCGGCGGCCGCGAATGGCGATAGTAGGGTTCGCGATTGCCTGACGCATCGGCTGCCGGCGCCGCGTGCTCGATCCATGGCGAATCACCGGACAACGGTGGCGGTTCGGGCGCATCGGCTGCGCGCCAGTCCAGGGTGAGTTCCTGGCGCACGGTCCAGTGGCGTCCCTGCGGATCGGGCCCGAGGCGGCGCTCGACCTCGACCTGCGACGGCCAGTCCGCGCCCGCCGCGAAGGTGGCCACTTCGACGACCGCGACGTCGAGCGGCGTGGCCACGTGCAGCAGCGGATGCGCCGGATCGCGCAGCTCGAGCGCCAGCCAAAAGCCGCTGCCGAGCGGGACCGCCTGCGGCGGCGGCGCGGCGTCGATGCGGTAACGCGCGACGCGGCGTTGCCCGCCCTCGGCGAGGACCTCGGTCGCGATCGACGCGGGGGCGCCGCCGCCCAGCGCGGCCCACCAGCCGGCGCGCGTCGCGTCCGGCTGCCACAACCCGACCCAAGACTTCCAGCGCGCGACCACCTCGAACTGCGCCAGCAGGTCGAGCACCTCCTCGAACACGGGGTCGTCCACGGCGGCCTGCGGTCCGAGGCCCTGCTTGACGCGGGCCACGGCGCGCTCGCGCTCCTGGTCGTCGATCGCCGGGCCCAACGACGGGTCGCTGGTCGTCCACCCGACCAGCCCGCCCCACTGTGGATCGCCCTGGTCGAGCGCCGCCTGGCCCTGCGCCAGCCTGCGCGCATTGCCGAAGCGCACCGTTTCGGGCTGGTGGGCAAGTCCGACGTCCACCGTGCGGCGGATGTCGAACGACCACGCGTGGGAGAACGCACCGTCGTCGAGCACCACCCGCTCGGTCGCCACGCCGTGCGCGATGCGCTGCTGCGGGACTTGCGGCGCCGCCGCGCCCGCGTGGATGGGCAGCACGAACAGGGCCAGGAACAGGACAGCGCGGGGTCGGCGCATGCCGTCGCACTCCGTGTCGGGTTCCGCGCGCTGCGCCTTTTCCTGGCGAGGCGCGGTTGATCTTGGTACGAATCTAGGCCAGTATCGCGCACGCCGCAAGGGCGCGGACGCCGCCTAGGTTGCGGATGGCGCGGATGGCGCGGATGGCGCCGGCGGCCCCGCCAGCGGCAGTGCCGCGGCGGCCTCGCCGCGCACGTGCAGCACCTGCTGCGGGAACGGGATCTCGATGCCCTCGCGCTCCAGCGCATCCTTGATCGCGGCCAGCAGTTCGCTCTGCGCGACCAGCACGTCGTCGGTGCGCACCCAAGGTCGCACCGCGAGGTCGACGCCACCGGCCGCGAAGCGCTGCACCAGCAACTGCGGCTCGCGGTCGCGCAGCACGCGCGGATGGACGTCGAGCACGCCGCGGATCACCGCCAGCGCGCGCACCGGGTCGCATTCGTAGGCCACCGAGACCGGCAGGTCGAGCCGGCGCTCGGCGCGTGCGCTGAAGTTGACGATCGGCTGGTTCATCACCAGCGCGTTGGGGATGGTGATCTCGCGGTTGTCGATGGTGATGAGCACCGTGCGCAGCAGGTCGATGCGCTCGACCTTGCCGGCCTGCCCGCCGACGTCGACATAGTCGCCGGCGCGGAAGGGGCGCTGCAGCACCAGCAGCACGCCGGACGCGAGGTTGCCCAGCGAGTCCTTGAGCGCGAGGCCGATCGCGAGGCCCGCGGCGCCGAGCGCGGCGAGCAGCGAGCCGGTCGGTACGCCGGCCAGGTCGAGCGCGCCGACCAGGACCACCACGATGATCGCGATCCGCACGCCGCTTCGCAGGAAGTTCGCCAGCACGCGGTCGCCGCCGCGGCGCTCGACCGCCAGCGCGACCAGCTTGCCGAGGCGGCGCGCGAGCCACAGGCCCACCACCAGCACCAGCAGCGCGGTGGCGAGCCGGCCGCTCCACAGCAGGGCGGCATCGCGCCAGAGGTCGAAGCGGATCAGGTCGAGGAAGGCATCCATCCGAGCATTGTCGCCGCGCCGGCGCCAGTCGTACAGATCACGGCTGCGACTCGATCCGCGGCGATGCGCCGTAACGGATCCGGTGCACGACGTTGACCAGCCCGCGGGCCCCGATCAGCAGCGCGATGCCGACCAGGACGCCAGTCGCATCGCCGATCGCACCGAGCACGAAATCGCGTCGCTGCCCGTCGCCGAAGTGCTGCCAGTCGTCGCGCACGGCGATGCGGAAGAACACCCAGCGCAGCAGGCTCAGGCCGTGCTCGACGAACACCCACAGCCCGACCGTCGAGAACGCGATCGACTGCCAGGTCGCCGCATCGAGCGCGCTTTCGAACACCTGGCCATCCGGTCGTGCCAGCGCGAGCCGCGCGAGTTTGTCGGCCAGCAGCCACAGCGTGCCGATCGCAAGAGCCATCACGGCCATGGACCCCAGCAGCAGCGCGTCGGCCCCCGGGGCGTCGCGGCGGAGCGCCGGCAACCAGGTGGCGAGCCAAGTGGCCGACGTCGTGGCGAAGCCGACCACGATCACCAGGGCGGCAGCGCGGATCAGGACGGTCAGCAACGTGTGGACGTTGGTTCGGGTCATCGATCTGACGCCCCTTGCCCTGCCGCCGCGCGCGGCGTGCTATCGACCATCAACGGGCACCGGGCCCGGCGGTGGCACCTCGATGTCCACCATGCACGGCGCCATCGCAGCGACCACGTCCTTGACGTCGGCGCGGCCGACACTCCAGGTGCGGATGCTGTAGACCGGCAGGCGCGCTTCGTTGTCCGGGCCGGGTTCGAAGCGGAGCGCTCGCGCGGTGCGCAGGCCGGCGGCATCCAGCTTGCGCGGCGGCTCGCTGCGCAGCACCTGCGCCGTGCGCACCCGGCCATCGGCTTCGACCACGAAGCCGACCGAGACGCAGCCGAGTTCGAAGCGGTCCTCGCCGCGCATCGGCGCGCCGAGTTCCAGTTGCTTTCCCTGCTCGCCGATCTCGCGCCACATCCGCGGCAGGTCCTTCTCGTCGACCACCAGGATCTCGTCCTCGGCCAGCGGCGCGGCGGATGGTGGCGTTGCGGGGTCGGCGGCGGCGGAGCCAGCGGCGAGAATGCAGGCGAGTACCGCAGGCAGGCGAGGCATCGGGACGCTCCGTGTCGGGATGGAGCGCCGGAGGCTACAGCGTCCCCATCCCCTCCGCCACCCCGTCGGGGCCGACCGCCAGCATGCGCAGGGTGTTGGTCGCGCCGCGCTGCTCCATGGTGTCGCCCGAGGTGATCATCACGCGGTCGCCGACCGCGAGGAAGCCGAGGTCGAACAGGTGCTTGATCGCCACCCGCGCGGCCTGCGCCGGCGGCAGCCCGCGGCTGTCGAAGGCGGTCGGGAAGACGTCGCGCATCAGCGCCATGCGGCGGCGCGCGCCCTCGTGGCGCGACAGGCCGAAGATCGGCACCTCGCTGCGGAAGCGGCTCAACCAGCGCGCGGTGCTGCCGGATTCGGTGAGCGCGAGGATCGCGCGCACCTGGATGTGCTCGGCGAGGAACATCGCCGCCATCGCGATCGCCTGGTCGACTTTCTGCAGGTTGCGCGGCGCGGCCTCGAAGTCGGTGTCCATGCGGAACTGCCGCTCGGCGCCGAGGCAGATGCGCGCCATCGCCTCCACCGCCTTCTGCGGATGGTTGCCGGCCGCGGTCTCCTGCGACAGCATCACCGCATCGGTGCCGTCGATCACCGCGTTGGCGACATCGAGCACCTCGGCGCGGGTCGGGATCGGCGAATCGACCATCGACTGCAGCATCTGGGTGGCGGTGATCACCACCTTGTTGCGCGCCAGCGCCTCGCGGATGATCTTCTTCTGCAGGCCGGGCAGTTCGGCGTCGCCGATCTCCACCCCGAGATCGCCGCGCGCGACCATCACCGCGTCGGCGGCGTCGATGATCTCGCCGAGGTTCTCGATCGCCTCGCTGCGCTCGATCTTGGCCACCAGGCCGGCGTGCGAACCGGCGGCTTCCGCCAGCGCGCGCGTCTCGCGCACGTCGGCCGCCGAGCGGCAGAACGAGATCGCGATGAAGTCGACCCCGAGTTCGGCCGCGGTGACGATGTCGGCGCGATCCTTGTCGGTCAGCGCGCCCAGCGACAGGCCGCCACCGAGCCGGTTGAGTCCCTTGCGATCGGACAGGCGGCCGCCGGCGAGCACCGTGGTGCGCACCTCGGGACCCGCGACCTCGTCCACCCGCAGCGCGATCAGGCCGTCGTCCAGCAGCAGGGTGTCGCCGGCCCGCACGTCGCGCGGCAGGCCGAGGTAGCTGCAACCGACGCGGTTTTCGTCGCCGGGCGGCGCGTCGTCGCGGCAGTCCAGGGTGAACGGCTGGCCGCCGGCCAGCACGACCCGGCCCTCGCCGAACTTCTCGATGCGGATCTTCGGTCCGCCGAGGTCGGCCAGCACGGCGACCTCGCGCCCGAGCCGGTGCGCGATCGAGCGCACGCGGGCCACGCGCTGCGCGTGGTGCGCCTTGTCGCCGTGGCTGAAGTTCAGCCGAACCACGTCGACGCCCGCGCCGAGCACGCCCTCCAGCACGCCGGCGGCGTCGGTGGCGGGGCCGAGGGTGGCGATGATCTTGGTGCGGCGGGGCAGCGGGCTCATGCGTGGCGATCCAGGAGATGACCCTCCGAATTTACACGCTGCACCAGGCAGACGTACGCCGGACCGGCGCGCAATCGTATTCAGCCCACCTCAGGCACGCCGCGACTGCGCGCCCAGTGCGCCGCCCACGAAGGCCAGCGCGACGCCGGCCAGCGACCACACCACGACCTGCAGCCACCAGCCGCCGTCGGGCACGTAGCCCGAGCCGAACAGGCCGGGCAGGGTGATCGCGAACCCGACCACGGCCGCGAGCGCCCCGGCGCACAGGCCGTGCCGCGCGCCGTCGCGGCCGGCGATCCGACCGGCCACGAAGCCCGCGGCGGCATCGGCGGCGAGCCCCAGCAGGCGCATCGCCCACGACACGACGCCGATGCCGAGCGCATCGACCAACCGCTCGATGGACCCGCCGAGGAACAGCATCAGCACCGAGACTGCGATCGAGACCGCGGCGCCGATCCAGACCGCGCGCCAGGACAGGGGCGCGCTCACCCGCGCGACGCGCGCGCCTTCAGCGCCGCCACCGCCGGCAGTTCCTTGCCTTCGAGGAACTCGAGGAAGGCGCCGCCGCCGGTCGAGATGTAGGACAGGTCCTTCTCGATGCCGTACTTGTCGACCGCCGCCAGGGTGTCGCCGCCGCCGGCGATCGAGAACGCGGGCGAGGCGGCGATCGCGCGCGCCACCGCTTCCGTGCCCTTGGCGAAGGCGTCGAACTCGAACACGCCCACGGGTCCGTTCCACACCACGGTGCCGGCCTTGGCGATCAGCGCGGCGTAGCGCGCGGCGGTGGCGGGGCCGATGTCGAGCACCATGTCGTCGGGTCCGACCGCGTCCGCGCGCTTGATCGTCGCGGGCGCGTCGGCGGCAAAGGAGGGCGCCACCACCACGTCCTCCGGGAGCGGGATCTCCGCGCCGCGCGCCTTCGCCTTGGCGAGGATGGCGCGCGCGGCGTCCAGCAGGTCGGCCTCGTGCAGCGACTTGCCGACCGCGTGGCCCATCGCGGCGAGGAAGGTGTTGGCGATGCCGCCGCCGACGATCAGCTGGTCGACCTTGTCGATCAGGTTGCCCAGCAGTTCGAGCTTGGTCGACACCTTGGAGCCGGCGACGATCGCCAGCAGCGGGCGCGCCGGATGCTCCAGCGCCTTCGCCAGCGCATCGAGTTCCGCCGCCAGCAGCGGGCCCGCGCAGGCGGTCTTCGCGAAGCGGATCGCGCCGTGGGTGGACGCCTGCGCGCGGTGCGCGGTGCCGAAGGCGTCCATGACGTAGACGTCGCACAGCGCGGCGTACTTGCGCGAGAGGTCCTCGGCATCCTTGTCCTCGCCGACGTTCATGCGGCAGTTCTCGAGCAGTTTCACCTCGCCGGGCTGCACCGCGACGCCGTCGAGATAGTCGCGCACCAGCGGCACCGGCTGGCCGAGCGCCTGCGACAGCCAGTCCGCCACCGGCTGCAGCGAGGACGCCGCCTCCCACACGCCCTCCTTCGGCCGCCCGAGGTGGCTGAACACCATCACCGCCGCGCCGGCGTCGCGCGCCGCGCGGATCGCCGGCAGCGCGGCCTCGAGCCGCTGCGTGGACCCGATGCGCCCATCCTTGACCGGCACGTTGAGGTCTTCGCGGATCAGCACGCGCTGGCCGCGCAGGTCGAGGTCGGACATGCGGAGGAAGGACATCGGCAGCTCCCGTCGGGTTTCGATCGCGGCATTGTCCTGCGGAAGGCGGGAGGGTGTCATCCGCGGGGTGAGGGCTGAGGCTTTAGGGCGGAGGGATGAGGGTTTAGGGCCCAGGGCCCAGGGCTCAGGGCCCAGAACGAACACTGCGTCCGCTGGTTTCGGGGCTGGCCTTCGATGGCGGCCGACGCGGGTGATCGCGCTGGGTCGTCGGGCCTCGGAACGTGCGGCTCTTTACTGGGCCCTGGGCCCTCAGCCCCATCCTGTCCGAAACAAACAGAACCCCGTCCGATCGGCCACCACGCGAACTGCCATCATCCACACCATGAAGCGCCACATCCTCATCGTCGCCTTCGACGACGCCGAACTGCTCGACCTCAGCGGACCGGCGAGCGTGTTCGCCAACGCCGGGGCGGCGCACTACCGCGTGTCGATCGCCGCGCCGCGGCGGGGCCCGGTGCGCACCTCGTCCGGCGTGGTGCTGCACGCCGACCACGCGCTCGCCCGCGCGCCACGCACCATCGACACCCTGCTGGTGGCCGGCGGCGAAGGCACGCGGGCGGCGCTCGACGACGCGGCCTTCCTCGCCGCGCTGCGCCGCGCCGCCGCCCGCGCGCGGCGGATCGCCTCGGTGTGCAGCGGCGCCTTCCTGCTCGCCGCCGCCGGCCTGCTCGATGGCCGCCGTGCGACCACGCACTGGAAGTACGCCGGCCTGCTGGCGCGCTCGTTCCCGCGCATCGAGGTGGTGCCGGATGCGATCTTCGTGCGCGATCCGCCGCTTTGGACCTCGGCCGGCGTCAGCGCCGGCATCGACCTCGCGCTGGCGCTGGTCGAGGACGACCTCGGGCGCGAGGCGGCGCTCGCCGTGGCGCGCGAGATGGTCGTGTTCCTCAAGCGCCCCGGCGGCCAGAGCCAGTTCAGCGCACCGCTGGCCGTGCAGGCCAGCGAGCGGCCGCTGCTGGAGCGCATCCGCCAGCAGGTGCTGGACCGCCCGCAGCAGGCGTGGCGCGTCGCCACCCTGGCCGAGCGCGCGCACGTCAGCGAACGCCACCTGCGCCGGCTGTTCCGGCAGGACCTCGCGCTGGGCCCGCGCGAATTCCTGACCCGCGTGCGGCTGGAGCACGCGCAGCGCCTGCTGTCGGAGTCCCGCCTCGGGCTGGCCGAGGTGGCGCGGCGCTGCGGCTATGCCACGGCCGAGGCCTTCGGCCGACGCTTCGAAGCCACCTTCGGGGTCAGCCCCGGGGCGTGGCGCCAACGTTTCCGCGCGCATTGAGCGCGACGCACAGGAGGTTTCCGATGCAGATCGCCATCCTGCTCTATCCCGGCTTCACCGCCACCGACGCCATCGGGCCGTACGAGGTGCTGTCGCGCCTGCCCGGCGCGCGCACGGTGTTCGTCGCCGCCACGCCGGGACCGGTGACCAGCGACACCGGCTTCCTGCAGGTGCTGGCAGAACCCCTTTCGGCAGCGCCCGCGCCGGCCGTGGTCGTCGCACCCGGCGGCCCCACCGCGCGCGTGCCGACCGGCGATGTGGTGGTGCTCGACTGGCTGCGCGCGGCGGACCGCACCTCGACCTGGACCACCTCGGTCTGCACCGGTGCACTGCTGCTCGGCGCCGCCGGCCTGCTGCGCGGGCGCAAGGCGTCCACGCACTGGGAGGACCGCGACCTGCTCGCCACCCACGGCGCGACCGCCGTCGATGCCCGCTACGTGTTCGACGGCAAGGTGGTGACCGCCGCCGGCGTGTCGGCCGGCTTCGACATGGCGCTGGCGCTGGCCGCGCGCATCGCCGGCGACCGCGTCGCGCAGGCGATCCAGCTCGGCATCGAGTACGACCCACAGCCACCGTTCGACGCCGGCTCGCCGCGCACCGCACCGCCCGAGGTGCTGGCGCTGGTCCGCTCGCGCGCGAGGCCTTGAGATGGCGACCTTCCTGCTGCGCGCCGGCCTGCTGGTCGCCGCCGTGATCCACCTGCTGCCGCTGGTCGGCGTGCTCGGCGCCGAGCGCCTGCGCAGCCTCTACGGCATCCCGGTCGAGGGCGCGGACCTCGCGATCCTGCTGCGCCACCGCGCGGTGCTGTTCGGGCTGCTCGGCGCCTTCCTGGCGCTGTCGGCCTTCCGGCCCGGCCTGCACGGGCTCGGACTGGCCGCCGGCTTCACCAGCGTGATCGCGTTCCTGGTGCTGGCCTGGGTCACGCCCGGCTACAACGCCGCGCTGGCGCGCGTGGTGGTCGCGGACTGGATCGCGTTGGGCGCGCTGTGCGTCGCCGCCGCGGCCTGGTGGCACCTGCGCCGGGCGGCCGCGGCGGGCGCCTGAACCCGTTCCGGCGCCGTGGGGCCGGTCGCCCCCGATTGACCACGGTCAAGGCGGGGGCCGGGCGGGCCGCCTAGTCTGCACGGCATGGGCAGGCGAACGCCTGCATGGACGCGCCCGGAGTCCCCGATGGCCACCGATCCGATCTTCGACCCGGCGCTGCTCAGCAAGTACGACGTGAGCGGTCCGCGCTACACCTCCTACCCGACGGCGCCGCACTTCCAGGCCGGCTTCGGCGAGGACGCCTGGCGCCGCCACGCGCGCACCAGCAACGACGACCCGATCCCGCGCCCGCTGTCGATCTACGTCCACATCCCGTTCTGCTCCAATCCGTGCTTCTACTGCGGCTGCAACCGGGTGGTGACGCGCGACCGCAGCAAGGCCGAGGCCTACCTGCAGCGCCTCGCGCGCGAGGTCGAGATGCAGGCGGCGCTGTTCGACCGCGACCGCCGGGTGACCCAGTTGCACCTCGGCGGCGGCACGCCGAACTACCTCGACGCCGGGCAGTTGCGCGACCTCGCCAACCTGCTGCGCTCGGGCTTCAACCTCGCCACCGGCGAGGAGCGCGAGTTCAGCGTCGAGCTCGACCCGCGCCACGCCGACGACGCGCTGCTGCGCGAACTGGTCGCGATCGGCTTCAACCGGGTCAGTTTCGGCGTGCAGGACTTCAACCCGGTGGTGCAGGAGGCGATCAACCGCATCCAGCCGGTCGAGCGCACCGTGGCGGTGATCGAGGCCGCGCGCGCGGCCGGCTTCCGCTCGGTCAGCATCGACCTGATCTACGGCCTGCCGAAGCAGACCGTCGAAGGCTTCGCCGCCACCCTCGACACCGTGACCGCGATCCGCCCCGACCGCATCGCGGTGTACAGCTACGCGCACCTGCCCGAAACCTTCAAGGCGCAGCGCCAGATCGACGCCGCCGACCTACCCACGCCGGCGACCAAGCTCGCCCTGCTCGGCACCGCGGTGGAGAAACTCGCCGCCGCCGGTTACCGCTACATCGGCATGGACCACTTCGCCCTGCCCGGCGACGAGCTGGTGCGCGCGCAGGAGTCGCACACCCTGCAGCGCAACTTCCAGGGCTATTCGACCCAGGCCGACACCGACCTGATCGGGCTCGGGGTGAGCGCCATCGGCCGCGTCGGCGACTGCTACGCGCAGAACGCACGCGACCTGCTGTCCTACTACGCCGCGGTCGATGCCGGCCGCCTGCCGATCGCCAAGGGCTACGTGCGCACCGCCGAGGACGACCTGCGCGCGGACGTGATCCAGGAACTGATGTGCCACGGCGAGGTCGTGTTCGCCGAGATCGAACGCCGCCACGAGGGCCTCGATTTCCGCGCCCACTTCACCGACGCGCTGCAGCGCCTGGCCGAGCTGGCGCGCGACGGCCTGGTGGAACTGGAGGCCGGCGCGGTCCGCATCACGGCGCGCGGCCGCCTGCTGATGCGCATCGCGGCGATGGCCTTCGACGAATACCTGGCCCGCCCGCGCGAGCAGCAGGTGGCGAAGTTCTCGCGCGTGATCTGAGCGACCCACGGCCGCGGGCCATGCCCGCGGCCGCTCAGAACCGCCCCGCCCGCAGGTCCTCGACCGCCTGGCGGATCTCGTCCATCGTGTTCATCACGAAGGGGCCGTATTTCGCGACCGGTTCGCGCAGCGGCCGGCCGGCGAGCAGCAGCACGCGCGCCGGGCCGCCGTCGGCGGCGACGTCGATGCGCTCGCCGTCGGCGAGCACCGCGAGTTCGCCCTTCGCCACCCGCTGCGCGCCGTCGGCGCCGACGCGCGCCGCGCCTTCGAACACATAAACGAAGACGTTGTGGCCGGCCGGCACCGCGTGCCCGTAGGCGGCGCCTGCATCGAGGTGCAGGTCGAGATAGATCGGGTCGGTGGCCTCAGCCTCGATCGGCCCGCGCACCCCGGCGACCGTGCCCGCGATCACCTTGGCGCGCACGCCGGGGGCCGCGTCGACGAAGGGGATGCGCTCCGGCGCGTACTCCTGGTAGCGCGGCGCGCTCATCTTCAGCCGCGCCGGCAGGTTGATCCACAGCTGGAAGCCGCGCATCAGGCCCTCGACCTGCTCCGGCATCTCCGAGTGCACCAGGCCGCGGCCGGCGGTCATCCACTGCACGCTGCCGGGCACCAGCACGCCCTCGTTGCCGTGGTTGTCGCGGTGGCGCATGCGGCCATCGAGCATGTAGGTCACGGTTTCGAAGCCGCGGTGCGGGTGGTCGGGGAAGCCACCGATGTAGTCGCCCGGCCGCTCGGAGCCGAATTCGTCCAGCATCAGGAAGGGATCGAGGTCGGGCAGGGTCGGCGTGCCGATCACGCGCGTCAGGCGCACGCCGGCGCCGTCGGAGGTGGGCAGGCCGCGCACCCAGCGCACCACGCGGCGCGAGGCAGGGGCGATGGCGGTGGCGTCGGTCAGGGTGTCCATGTCGGGCTCCGGTTGCGGTCGCGGCCAAGATGCCGGCGCCACGCCCGGCTTCCAAGGCCGCCGTCGGCAACCCCGGCTTGCGGCCCTGCAAACGGCGCCCGATGGCGCTATCATGCGCCGCCGTTTTATCCATCCATCCGAATCGAAGGATAGAAAGTCGATGAGCAGCTACCTCTTCACCTCGGAATCGGTGTCGGAAGGCCACCCGGACAAGATCTGCGACCAGATCTCGGACGCCGTGCTCGACGCCATCCTCGCCCAGGACAAGCGCGCGCGCGTGGCCTGCGAGACCCTGTGCAAGACGGGCGCTGCGATCGTGGCCGGCGAGATCACGACCTCCGCCTGGGTGGACGTCGAGGCGCTGGCGCGCAAGGTCATCAACGACATCGGCTACAACAACTCCAACGTCGGCTTCGACGGCCACACCTGCGCGATCATCAACATGATCGGCAAGCAGTCACCCGACATCAACCAGGGCGTGGACCGCAAGAAGCCCGAGGAGCAGGGCGCCGGCGACCAGGGCCTGATGTTCGGCTACGCCTGCGACGAGGCGCCCGAGTTCATGCCGGCGCCGATCTACTACTCGCACCGCCTCGTCGAGCAGCAGGCCAAGGTGCGCAAGGCGAAGAAGTCGAAGCTGCCGTGGCTGCGCCCGGACGCGAAGAGCCAGGTCACCCTGCGCTATGACGGCGACGCCATCGCCGGCCTCGATGCCGTGGTGCTGTCGACCCAGCACGACGACGGCATCAAGCACAAGGACATCTTCGAGGGCGTGTACGAGCACATCCTGAAGCCCGTGCTGCCGAAGAAGTGGCTGGCGAAGCTGCCGAAGAACAAGGTGCACATCAACCCGACCGGCAAGTTCGTGATCGGCGGGCCGGTGGGCGACTGCGGCCTGACCGGGCGCAAGATCATCGTCGACTCCTACGGCGGCATGGCCCGCCACGGCGGCGGCGCGTTCTCCGGCAAGGACCCGTCGAAGGTCGACCGCTCGGCGGCCTATGCCGCCCGCTACGTGGCGAAGAACATCGTCGCCGCCGGCATCGCCAGGAAGTGCGAGGTGCAGGTCTCCTATGCGATCGGCGTCGCCGAGCCGACCTCGATCTCGGTCACGACCTTCGGCACCGGCCGCATCCCGGACGCGAAGATCGAGAAACTCATCCGCGCCCACTTCGACCTGCGCCCCTACGGCATCATCAAGATGCTGGACCTGGTGCACCCGGTCTACCTGCGCACGGCGGCCTACGGCCACTTCGGCCGCGCGCCGGAGAAGGTCACCTATACCGACGGCGCGAGCGGCAAGTCGGTCACCTGCACCGCCTTCTCCTGGGAGCAGACCGATCGCGCCGAGGCGCTGCGCAAGGACGCGAAGCTGTAAGGCGCGCCACGCGCGGCGCGATCGCCGCGAACACCGCATCCGACGGGCCGCCTCGCGCGGCCCGTCTTCATTCTGGGGTTCCGCTGCGCCAGCATTCGGTATCCTTGGCGCTCGCCGCCTGGAATTGCCGGAATGTCGCTACAACCCATCAAGGACTACCTCTCCGCGCTGGAGAAGGCACTCAAGGACGGTCACGCGACCGAGCACACCCACCGGCCAGCCCTTGAGCGTCTCCTCGAAGCCCTGGGCGGCCCGGAGGTCGACGCCGTCAACGAGCCACGTCAGATCGCCTGCGGCGCGCCAGACTTCATCGTGCTACGCGGGACGGTCCCGGCTGGGCATGTCGAGGCCAAGGATGTAGGGATCGATCTCGGCCGCGCCGCAAACTCCGAGCAACTGAAGCGCTACCGGGAGTCGCTCGGCAACCTCGTCCTTACCGACTACCTCTCGTTCCACTGGTACGTCGACGGTGAGCTACGCCTTACGGCGGATCTCCCGCGTCCTGGCCCAGGCGGCAGGATCCGCTGGAACGAGCAGGGGGCCTCCGAGGTCGCCCAACTCCTCGGCCAGTTCCTGCTGGCCGAGGTCCCGCTGAAGTCCACGCCGCAAGAGCTGGCCACTCGCATGGCCGGGCTCGCCAAACTGATCCGTGGGCTGATCGAGCAGACCTTTCGCGCCGAACCTGGCTCCGGTGAACTCCACGGCCAGTTCGAGGCGTTCCGCAAGGTCCTGATCGAGTCTCTGACGGTCGACCAGTTCGCTGACATGTACGCCCAGACGCTGTGCTACGGGCTCTTCGCGGCACGCTGCAACAGCCTCGGGACAGGCTTCACGCGGCAGCGTGCGGCGAATGCGCTGCCAAAAACCAACCCGTTTCTCCGCAAGCTCTTCAATTCGATCGCAGGCCCAGACCTCGACGAGCGGGTGGCCTGGGCGGTCGATCAGCTGACCGAGCTGCTGGCCCGTGCCGATATGGCGAACATCCTTGCGGATTTCGGCCGTCGCACAAGGCGCGAAGACCCGGTGGTCCACTTCTACGAGACGTTCCTCGCCGCCTACGACCCGAAGATGCGGGAAGCCCGAGGGGTCTACTACACCCCGGAACCGGTGGTCGGGTACATCGTCCGCAGCGTGGATGCGATCCTGCAGCGCGACTTCGGGATGAAGGGCGGGCTGGCTGACTCCAGCAAGATCAAGGTCAAGCGTCCGAAAACCCAAGGAAGGGGCGAGGAAACGATCGAGACCCATCGCCTGCAGATTCTCGACCCGGCGACCGGGACGGGGACCTTCCTCTACTCCGTGATCGCCCGGATCCGGGAGCGCTTCGAGGGCAACGCGGGCGCTTGGCCGGGATATGTCGCCGAACACTTGCTTCCTCGCCTTTTCGGCTTCGAGCTGCTGATGGCGCCCTACGCGGTGGCGCACATGAAACTCGGGCTCGAGCTGGAGCAATCAGGTTACGACTTCGGCAGCGACCAGCGGCTGGGCGTCTTCTTGACCAACTCGCTCGAGGAAGCCCACGAACTGACGGGCCTCCCGCTGTTCACGCAATGGTTGGCCGACGAGTCGCGGGCTGCCGCCAATGTCAAACGGGACGCGCCCGTCATGGTTGTGCTCGGCAATCCGCCCTACTCCGGCCACTCGTCAAACAAGGGTGACTGGATCGAAGGCCTGATGGCCGAGTACAAGCAGAGCCCGGAGCTGCGCAAGCCTGCGCAGGCGAAGTGGCTGTCCGACGACTACGTCAAGTTCGTTCGCTTCGCCCAGTGGCGCATCGAGCAGACGGGCTACGGCGTCCTCGCGTTCGTCACCAACCACGGCTACCTCGACAACCCCACCTTCATGGACATGCGGCGCAGCCTGCTGCGCAGCTTCGACACGCTGTACCTGCTCGACCTTCATGGCAACAGCAAGAAGAAGGAGCGTGCACCGGATGGCGGCCCGGACGAGAATGTGTTCGACATCCAGCAGGGGGTGGCGATTGGCATCTTCGTCCGGAAGGCCGGCACGCGGGAGACCACGACCGTAACGAAGGTCTTCAAGGCCGACCTGTTTGGCACGCGCACCGAGAAGTACGCGGTACTCGATGCAACTGACGTCACCAATACCGAATGGACTGAGCTGGCGCCCGGCCCGCCCGGCCAACTATTTGTTGCTCAGGACGCTGAGCTACTGCGCGAGTATGAGGCCGGCTGGTCACTGCGCGACATCTTTGCCGTGAACGGCGACCCGGCGCCAGGGATCGTGACAACCCACGATGACTTTGCGATTTCGTGGACTCAAGAAGAGGCTGCCGCAAAGGTCGAGCGTTTTCTTGCCACGACCAGCGAGGAAGAAGCGCGAGAGCTTTTCAAGCTTTGCTCCCAGGATCAATGGCGCTATGAGCGCGCAAAAGCAGAGCTTTCGGACGGGGGATGGCGGGACCGGATCGTGCCAATTCTCTATCGCCCTTTCGATCTTCGTTGGACCATTTTCGACCGGAACATTGCAGTACATAGAAGGGAGCGCGCCTCGGTACACATGTTGCAGCCAAACGTATGCATCTGCGCATCGAGAGGCACTGAGATCTCTGGTGCTTGGAGCCATGCCTGGGTTTCAAGTGTACTGATCCAGCATCACACTGTGTCGATAAAGGAGGTCAACTACTTCTTCCCGCTGTGGCTTTCGACGGCAGTGAGCGGCACCATTCTTGGTGAAGCAAGTGACGCGCGGGTCGCAAACCTGTCGCAGGGCTTTGTTGCGGAATTGGCTAGTCGTGGCGCCTGCGACCTGCAGCCGGAGTCGGTTCTAGGCTGGATCTACGCAGTGCTGTATACGCCGAGCTTTCGCTTGAGATACGCGCCGCTCCTAAAGAGGGATTTCCCCCGCATTCCATTGCCAGTGTGCAAGGCCATTTTCGACCAGTTCGCGCGGATTGGTCGGCAATTGGTCCGCTTGCACACGATGGAGACAAAAGAGCCACGCATTACCCGGTTCGACGTCGCGGGCACCAACCAGATTTCGACGGTCCGCTGGGCTCCTGCCGCTGCAGACAAGGGTCGGCTCTACATCAACGAGGAGCAGTATTTCGACGGCGTCCCGATGAATGCTTGGGAAATGCACGTTGGCGGCTACCGCGTCGCCGAGAAATGGCTGAAGGACCGGAAGGGGCGGCAGCTGTCGTTCGAGGACGTGATGCACTACCACGAGGTGGTGGCAGCCCTGGCGCGGACGCTTGAGTTGCAGGCCGAACTGGATCGGATCGTCGCCGAGCACGGTGGCTGGCCGCTCAAGCGAGGGTAGACGCCCGCGGAATCCGACAACGCCAACGCGTTCGTTTGTTTCGAATGTTGCGTTTATTTCAGTTACAGCCTATTCTTCACGTCCCCGCACTGAAAAGCCGGGACCCAGCCATGTCCGCCACTGCCCCCACGCCTCCCCCCTCGCTGCCCGACCCCCGCGACGCCGAACTGGCCCGCGCCAGCGGCCGTCTGCTCGCGGCCTGCATCGGCAAGGGGCCGACCGCGCGCCTGCGCGTGATCGACGGCAACGGCGAGATCGAGGTGCCGGTGTCGGCACTGCGCATGCTGGTCGACATCCTCGCCCACATGGCGGAAGGTCACGCGATCAGCATCGTGCCGACGCAGGCCGAACTCACCACGCAGGAAGCGGCGGACTTCCTCGGCGTGTCGCGCCCGCACCTGGTGTCGCTGGTCGAGCGCGGCGAACTGCCGCATCACAAGGTCGGCACGCACCGCCGCATCTACTTCCGCGACCTCATGGTGTACCGCGAGCAGCGCATGACGCGCAGCCGCGCGGCGCTGGACGCCCTTGCGGAACAGGCGCAGAAGCTCGGCCTTGGCTACTGAGTCGTGTCGCAGTTCACCGCGGTGTTCGACGCGTGCGTGCTGTACCCCGCGCCGCTCCGCGACCTGCTGCTGCACCTTGCGACGACCGGTATCTTCCGGGCGCGCTGGACGCATCGGATCCACGACGAATGGACCCGCGCCGTCATCGCGAAGCGCCCGGAACTGGCAGAGGCGCTGGCCCGCACACGCGAACTGATGGACGAGGCCGTCCCCGACTGCATCGTGACGGGCTACGAAGGGCTCGAGGCGAGCCTCACCCTTCCCGATCCGGATGATCGCCACGTCCTCGCCGCCGCAATCCTCTGCCACGCCGGAACGATCGTCACCTACAACCTGCGCGACTTCCCCGCCGATATCCTCGCCACCCACGGGGTCACTGCGCAGCATCCGGACGAGTTCATCCTGCACGCGCTCGACCTCCACCCGGGCGCAGTCTGCGCGGCGGTGAAAGCCCAACGCGAATCGCTGCGTGCGCCGCCGCGGACCGCGGACGAGTTGTTGGACACGCTGCAGTCCATGGGGCTCGCCGAGTCGGTGGCACAACTTCGCCGCTACATCGATCTTCTCTAGCTCGATCCACGATCACCTGCACCGCTTTCTCCTGGGAGCAGACCGACCGCGCCGAGGCGCTGCGCAAGGACGCGAAGCTGTAAGCCCACCGCGCGGCCTCCGCGCCGCGCCAGCAATCCCGGACGGGCCGCCTCGCGCGGCCCGTTCGCGTTTGTGGGCGCAACAATGCGGGCGGCTGTCGGGGAATCCCCGTCAGCGCGGGATGGGAGAGACCGGACGCGCGGCGCAGTCGCGGGGCGAAGACGAGGCCGCGCACGGTGCGCGGCCGTCCTGCCCAGGAGTAGCCATGGTCCGGCCCCGCCCCTTGCGTCGCCACGCCGTCGCGGTACTGATCGTCGCCACGTTGGCCGCCGCGGCGCCCACGGCGGCCAAGTCGCCGGCGCGGTCGAAGCCCGTCGCGGTTCCGGTCGACACTTCGCCCCTGGAGTTCCAAGGGCGCGAGGACCATGTGGTGAAGCTGGAGCTGGACGGCAAGCCCGGCGCGGTCGTCGCGCCGCCCACGCACGGCACCCTGCTGCTGGACGAAACACCCGTTCTCTACGTGCCACATCCCGACTTCAACGGCGTCGACTCCTTCGTGCTCGAAGAAGGCGGCCAGTCCCGCGAAGTGCTGGTCAAGATCATGCCGATCAACGACCCGCCGGCATTCGTCGGCGGCGGCGACCGCTCGCACGTCGCCGCGGGCCCGGCGGCGTTCGAAGTCGCCGGCTGGGCCAGCGGGATCACGGCCGGCCCCAACGAGGAGTCGATGGCGCAGTCGATCCGCTTCGAAGTCGAGCCCATGCCGTTCCGCAATCCGAGCGTGGCGACGATCGCCATCGACACCGACGGCACGCTGCGCTACGCGCTGACCGGTCGGCCGGGGATCTCGGAGTTCCAGGTACGTGCGATCGACAACGGCGGCGCCTGGTCCGGCGGCATCGATCGCTCGGCGCCGGTGGTGCTGCGGATCGGCGTCAATGCCGTCGCCGACCTGTCGGTGCTGCTGCATCGCGGCACAGGCCGGGAACTGCCGGGCCGGGCCGACTACCAGCTGGTGGTTGCCAACGACGGTCCCAGCGATGCGCTGGGCGTGCTCGTGAACGAGGTCCTGCCGCCCGATGCCGGCATCACCACGTGGCGCTGCGTCGGCAGCCACGACGGCACATGCCCGAAGGGCGATGCCGGCAAAGGGGAGATCGCGGCGCTGCTCGACCTGCCCGCCGGGGCCACGGTGGTGTTCGATGTCAGGGGCATGCGCGCGCCACCGGGTAGTGGGCTGCACGCCGTGTTCGTGACCCCGCCGCAGTTCGTGGTCGACCCCGACCTGTCGAACAACGAAGCCGTCGACTGACGGACGGTCGCGCAGCACCCCGCACGGCGCTGCGAGCGTCACCCGCGCGCGGGTCGTCGGCGACCGCGCCGGGTTCAAGCGAATGGGTCCGGGCGTGCACCGGACACGCAGGGCGACTCCGCGTGCAGCCGTTGTCGCCGCGCCGGCATGGCGCGCGGCCCGCCGAGGGTCGCGATGCCCACGAGTGGGGGATCGACGCCCCGGCTGCGTCGTGGAAGGTGCGCCCTGCCCATCGGCGGAGCGCCTGGCCCTTCCTCGCGATGGAGCTCCCGATGCGCGCCGTCCTCCTGCTTTGCCTCCTGGTTCCCGCCGCGCAGGCGGCGACGCTCGCCGAACGTTCGCCGGTCCAGCCCGGCGCCTGGTGGACGCCGCAGCGCGCGGGCAGCGGCTTCGAGCTGCACGCGATCGGCGACCAGTTCACGGCCGGCTGGTTCACCTTCGAGGCCGACGGAAGCCCGGTCTGGTACACCGCGCAGGGCAGTTGGACGGCGGCGGGCACCGCGGTGATGCCGCTGCGCCGCCATGCGTGGCGCGACGGCGCCTACGCCGGCAGCGTGCAGGTCGGCGACCTGCAACTCGCCTTCCGCGGCGCGCAGGCGATCGATGCCACCTGGACGCTCGGCGCCGACCGCGGCACCTGGGCCCTGCAGCCGTTTCCGATCGGCGGCGCGCCGACCGAGGTCGACCGCCTCGGCCTGTGGTTCGATCCGGCGCGCTCCGGCTGGGGCCTGTCGGTGGCCGAAGGCGGGAGCACCTTCGCAGCCACCCTGTACGCCTACGACGCGCAGGGCCGTCCACGCTGGTGGACCGGCGCCGGCACCGCGGGCGCGCTGCAGTTGAACAGCTTCCGCGGGGCCTGCCCGGCGTGCCCGATGCAGCCGTCCACGGTGGTCGGCGCGCTGTCGCTCGGCGTGGCCGGCGACGACGACCGCGCGCTCGCGGTGCAGCGCTTCACGACGGGCGAACCGCTGGCCGCCGGGCTCGGCATCGACGGCGCGGCGCTGCGCCAGATCACCCTGCCGGCCTCGCGGCGGCTGGCCGACCGCACGCTCGCCGCGTTCGGCGACGAGGCGAGCCTGCGCCGCTTCCTGCTGTCGGCGCTGGAAACGCGCCCCATCTCCTGGGCTTCGGTGGACTTCTCGCCGCCGCCGCACGTCGCGTTCAGCAACACCAACGTGCAGGAGTTCGGCGTCGACGAGGCCGGCCGGGTCAAATCCGACGGCAACTACATCTACACCTTCGCGCACGACGAGGAATCGCGCGCGACGCTGCCCGACCTGCGCATCCTGCCGGTGGCGGCGCAGGGCGAGGCGGTCGGCACCCCCACCCGGATTCCGCTGGCCTCGCGCGAGGGCGGCCGCTGGACGGTGGAAGCGGGCCTGTACCTCGACGACACGCGACTGGTCGCGGTGACTGGCTCGCAGGCGTCCTCCACGGCAGGCGTGCCCTGGTCGGACACCGCGGCGTGGCGTTCGGGCAATACCTGGGTCGAAGTCTTCGACCGCTCGGCGCCGCTGGCGCCGCGCAGCCTGTGGCGCGCGCGCTTCGACGGCCATCTGGTGGCCAGCCGGCGGGTCGGCGACCGGCTGGTGGTGGTGCTGCGCCACGCGGTGGAACTCGGCGGCATCATCACCGCACCGTCCACCGACGCCCAACGCGCGGCCAATCGACGCCTGTTCGATGCCACCGTGACCGATGCGCTGCTGCCGCAGTTCGCAGTCGGCAACGGCCCGCGGCTGCCGCTGGTGGCGCCGGGCGACATCCTGCTGCCGCCGCTCGGATCGCAGGAACCACAGCCGCAGTTCGTCTTCGCGGTGGCGATCGACCTCGCACGCCCGGGCGTCGAGTCGGTGGTCGCCATTGCCGGCGCGATCGACGCGGTGTACGCCGCGCCGCGCAACCTGTATCTCGTCTCCTCGCGCTACGCCACCGCGCGCATCGGCCTGCCCGGCTTCACCGAACCGCCGCTGCCGCTGACCGACGTGCACCGGATCGCCCTCGACGGCCCGACGCTGGCGCTGACCGGCAGCGGGACCGTGGAAGGCTTCCTCGGGCGCACGCCCGACACCGCGCCGCTGCGCTTGTCGGAAGCCGACGGGCGACTGCGGGTCGCAACGTCCAGCCAGCGCCTGTGGGGTGGCGCGGTGGTCAACCGGCTCAGCGTGCTGGAACCATCGACGCGCGTGCCGGGCATGCTGCGCACGCTGGCCGTGCTGCCCAATGCGCGGCGCCCCGAGCCGCTGGGCAAGCCGGGCGAACTGCTCTACGGCACGCGCTTCGTCGGCGATCGGCTGTACGCGGTGACCTTCGAGCGCATCGATCCGCTGTACGTGGTGGACCTGTCCGTGCCCGCCGACCCGCGGATCGCCGGCGCCGTCGACCTGCCCGGCTTCTCCGACTGGCTGCACCCGCTGCCGGGCGGGCTGCTGCTCGGCGTCGGTCGCGACGCGCGCACCAGCGGTGGCGTCACCTGGTTCCAGGGCCTGCAGTTGAACCTGTTCGACGTGCGCGACGCCGCGCGGCCGGCGGTGCTGCAGACGGTGCTGGTCGGCAAGCGCGGCAGCGAGTCGGCGCTGCTGGCGCACCCGCACGCCTACAGCGAGATCCAGCCCGCCGGCGCGGCGCTCTCCTTCGCGCTGCCGGCGCGCGTGCACGATGGCGCGCCGACCTCCGGCAGCGGCGACTGGGCCAGTTACGCGTGGTCGTGGAGCGGCCTGCTGCGCTACGAAGTCGCCGGCAGCGGCGCCAACGCGCGCCTGCGTGCGCTCGAGCCGCTGGTGGTCGACCGCGCCCCCGGCACCGACCCGCTGCTGGCGCAGCGGCCGTGGATGGACCCCGCCGCCGACGGCGCCCGCTCGGTGCTGTTCCCGCGCGGCACGGTCTACGTCGGCGACGGCCGCTTCTGGCACCAAGCCGTGGATGGCGGGGTGCGCGGCCCGTTCTGAGCACCGCCACGGCGCCACCAGCGGGCCGGCATGAGCCCCGCCGGCCCGATCCTGCGTGTGTCTGGATGTGCCCGCCCCGGGCACGCCATCGGGATCCGACCATGCTTGCCGCACGCGCCTTGCTGTCCATGCTCCTGCTCGCCACGGCGAGCGTCTCGGCCGACGATGCCGCCGACATCCGCGCCTTCACCAGCACTTACGACCGCGCCTACCGCACGGGCGATGCCAAGGCCATCGACGCGCTGCTCGCCGCCGATTACCGGACGGTGGTCGAGGGCGCGGTGAAGGATCGCGCGACGGCGCTCACGGAGTTCGCCGCCATGGACCACGACGCGATCTCGGCGATGGCGAGCACGATCGACCGCGTGCACGTCGAGGGCGACCTCGCGGTCGCGGTCGGGCGCATCGATTGGACGAAAGGCGCCGAGCACGGCGGCGAGCACTTCACGCTGGTCCTGCGCCGCGAAGCGGGCCGCTGGAAGGCCGTCGACGAACACGTCTCCGACGTGGCGAAGGAGACCACGCACTGAGTCGCCCTACGCGCGGCGTTGTCGCGCCGCGAACCCTGCCCGCGCGGGAAGTGCGATGATGGGCGATGACCGACTTCGCCGCCTTCGCCCTTCCCGCCCCGCTCGCCCAGGCCATCGCCGCGGCGGAATACGCCACGCCCACGCCGGTGCAGGCGCAGGCGCTGCCGCACATCCTCGCCGGACGCGACGTGATCGCGCAGGCACGCACCGGCAGCGGCAAGACGGTCGCCTTCGCGCTGGGCCTGCTGGCCGCCCTCGATGCCGGGGCGGTGCGGCTGCAGGGCCTGGTGCTGTGCCCGACCCGCGAACTGGCCGACCAGGTCAGCCGCGAGATCCGCAAGCTGGCGCGCTTCATCCCCAACGTGAAGGTGCTCACGCTGTGCGGCGGCGTGCCGCTGCGCCCGCACCTCGCCTCGCTGGCGCATGAACCGCACCTCGTGGTCGGCACGCCGGGCCGCATCCTCGAACTGATCGAGCAGGACGCGCTGCCGCTGGCCGGCATCCGCGTGCTGGTGCTCGACGAGGCCGACCGCATGCTCGACATGGGTTTCGCCGACGACATCGGCGCGGTGGTCGACCGGCTGCCTTCGAAGCGCCAGACCCTGCTGTTCTCGGCGACGTTTCCCGACGACATCCGCGCGCTCAGCCGACGCTTCCAGCGCGAGCCGGTCGAGGTCACGGTCGCCGCACCCGAGGGCGGCGACGACATCGAGCAGCTGTTCGTGGAGGTCGATGCACCGCGCAAGGCCGACGCGCTGGCCGCGATCCTGTCCGAGCGCGCGCCCGAGTCCACCCTGGTGTTCTGCAACACGCGCCACGACACGCGCGCGGTGGCGGAAGACCTCGAACGGCGCGGCTTCGGCGTGCTGGCCCTGCACGGCGAACTCGACCAGCGCGAGCGCGAGGAGATGCTGGTGCGCTTCGCCAACCGCAGCGCGCGCGTGCTGGTGGCCACCGACGTCGCCGCGCGCGGACTCGACATCGTCGGCCTGCCGCTGGTGGTGAACTACGACGTGGCTTCGGACGCCGACATCCACCTGCATCGCGTGGGACGCACCGGTCGTGCCGGCGCATCGGGCGTGGCGATCACGTTGTGCGCGCCCAAGGAGGCGACCCGCGCCAATGTCATCGAGGCCCGCCAGGGCAAGCCCCTGCGCTGGGCGAAGGCGCCGACCACGCGCGGCAAGGCGCTGGCGGCGACCTTCGCCACGCTGGCGATCGACGCCGGCCGGCAGGACAAACTCCGACCCGGCGACGTGCTGGGTGCGCTGACCGGCAGCGCGGGCTTGCCGGCCGATGCGGTCGGCAAGATCGACGTGTTCCCGACCCGCACCTATGTCGCGGTGGCGGCGAAGCAGGCGGACGCCGCGCTCGCCCGCCTGCGCGCCGGCAAGATCAAGGGGCGCACGCTGCGGGTGCGCAAGATCGGCTGATCCGCATCGCGGTGCGGATCAGCGCGCGCGCGGACCGGGTCGGGCGCCCGGTCGGCGCGATGGCTTCGGACCGGCGCGCCCGGGCGGCGCGCTGCGTGATGCCCGGTCGCCGCGCAGGCCATCGCGCGTGGCAGGACCCAGGCTGCCACGTCGCCCGGCAGGAGCGGGCTTGGCGCCACGCCCGGCCGGCGGACGCGCGGCCGCGGGCTGCGCGCGTGCGGCGGGCTGCGAGCGTGCGGACACCGGCGAACCCGAGGCGCGATCCGGC
>JAJTHZ010000136.1 GCA_021299185.1 Lysobacteraceae bacterium
CCCTACGGCCGGCTGGCGGGCTACCTTTTCCCCGCTCCGCACCTTCCCTGGTGCGCACGCCCGCCACGCCATCCATGGCGTGGCCGCCGGGCGAGCCCGGAGGGCCTGAACCACGCGGCCGCGCGAATCTACGGACAGCTCGCCGCCAGCGATTCGCGTAGCGCGCGATCCGACGCGCACGCTTCCCAGGCGGCATGCCAGGCAGGCACGGCGTGCGCGACCTGGCGCAGGCCCTGCCGAAGGACCTCGATCTCGGACTCGCTCGCGGCATCGGCAAGGATCGCGTCGCGGTTCGCCGCCACCATCGCCATCGCCGTGTCGCGCCACGGCGCGGGCGCGGCCTGATCCGCAAGCAGGCTCGCGGTGCGCTCCACCACGCGCTGCCGCATCATGCGCCGGAACGCCACCCACTCTGCGCCGAGCGATGCTGCGTCGGACTCGGCCCACTCGGCGGCCAGCGCGGCCAGCGCCGACAGGCGCGCCCAGCGCGATCCGCCGACCAGCCCCTCGGCCCAACGGCCGAACCGGTGGGCAAGGAAGAGATTCGCATCGACCGGCACCGGTCGCCGCGCATGCGCGCCGCGCGCGCGCGGCGCGACGTCGAAGTGGCCCAGCATCGGCGGCACGTGGGCGAATGCCACCGGCCCCGCGATCGCGCGCAGCAGCGACAGGAAATACTGGTCGTCCACCCGACCCCAGGTGCCCGCGAACGGCAATGGATCGCGGGCATCGAGCAGGAGCGGGGTGTACACGGCGTGCGAAGTGATGCGCGGGTTCGGGTAGGCATGCCACACGCGGTCGGCATCTAGCCGCCGCGCATCGAAGGGCGCGCGCCACAGGCTCGCCATGCTGTAGCTGTTGCTGGCGATCGCGTAGGCACTGGTGTCGAGCGCGAGCCCGCCGTAGAGGCCCGGCACCACGCCGACGGTGCGCGCCCCGGCCGACACGTGCAGGAATTCGCTCGCCGTACGACCGCGCAGCGCCGATTCGCGCCAGCCACCGCGCAACAGCCCGACGGCCGATCGCCCGAGTTGCCGCGCCAGCCACGCGAACGGCTCCTCGCCGAGTTCCCGCGCGGCCAGGTAGCCGTCGTCGTCGAAGAACCGCACCCCGGCCTCCGACGCATCGGCGAGGTCCCAGGTCATGCTGCCGTCGTCCGGCCAGCGCAACGGCAGGCAGGTGTCGTCGTCGAGGATCGACAAACTGCCGCCGGCGGCGAGCAGCAGGGCCCAGTTCCAGCCGCGCGATCCGGTCACCGCGCTGGGCAGCGCGGGGTCCAGCAGCGAGCGCAAGGCCTCGCGGCCCGTGGCCGGCACGCAAGCCAGCAGGCGCGCGAGCGCGGCGCCGCGCTCGCGCGTGCCCAGCAGCGCGATCGATCCGCGGGCCTCGCGGCCGTGGGCCTGCACGAGGTCGCGCGTGAGGGTCGCGAAAACGGGATCGTCGGTGTCGTCGACCACCACCACCCGGTAGGCGGCATCGTGGCGCAACTCGGTCTCGCGCAGCGACTGCAGCAGGCGCGCCAGGCCCTGCGGACGGTGCCAGCTGCGCGGCACCAGCACGGGGGCGGGCGCCGCGGGCGCGTCGCCGCGATCGTCGGCGTCGGCCAGCAGGCCGTCGAAATCGAACAGCAGCCGGTCCTGCCGCAACCGCGCCAAGGCCTCGTCGGCCACCGGCCCGGGCATTCCGCCCTCGGCCAGCACGCGGCGATGCACCTCCGCCGGCTGGAAGCCGGCGCACCGGTCCACCACGAAGGCGTCGACGCGCGAGAGGACCCGTGCACGCCCCCGCCGGTCGACGTGCAGGAACGCGTCGTCGCCCAGTGGCGAAAGGGTGCAGGCGGCGCTGGCGATCAGCGCCGCCACCGCGCGCCGCCCTGGCGCCGCGGCCGCGCGAGGCGGCCGCGACGGATCACCAGTGAACGCCTCGCATCAGGGACGCGAACGCGATCTGCTCGTTCGAGGCCGGCTCGTCGCGGCCCTTCATGCCCTTGGCCGCCGCCGAGTCCGGGAACAGGTTGAAGGCGGTGTTCATCACCAGCTCGTAGGCCTTGGGCGCGACCGCGTTCAGCGTCGCGGCGAAGATGCCGAGCCGCGTGGCGATGCGGCTGGCGCGGGTGATGATGGCCTCCACCACCAGGTCCGCCGCCTCCTCGGGCGTCAGGACCGGCACGTTGTCGTAGATCTTGGTCGGCCCGATCATCGGCGTGCGCACCAGCGGCATGTTGATGGTCGTGAAGGCGATGTTCTGGTCCGAGAACTCCGCCTGTGCGCAGCGCGAGAAAGCGTCGAGCGCGGCCTTGGAGGCGACATAGGCCGAGAAGCGCGGCGAGTTGGCCAGCACGCCGATCGACGAGATGTTGATGATCTGCCCGCGCCGCTGCTCGGTCATCGCCGGCAGGAAACCCATGATCAGGCGCAACGAGCCGAAGTAGTTCAACTGCATCGTGCGCTCGAAGTCGTGGAAGCGGTCGTAGGACAGCGCCACCGAGCGGCGGATCGAGCGGCCCGCGTTGTTGACCAGGATGTCCACCCCGCCGTGGTCGGCCAGCACCTGCTTGACCAGTTCGTCGCACGCCGCCATGTCGGTGAGGTCGGACTGGTAGGTGAAGCAGGTACCGCCGGCCTTCTCGATCTCCGCCTTCGTGGCGTCGAGTTCGTCCTTGCTGCGCGCCACGATGATCGTCTTCGCGCCGGCGGCGGCGATCTTCAGCGCCGCGGCGCGGCCGATGCCGGACGAGCCGCCGGTGATCAGCACCACCTTCCCGCGCACCTTGCCCGCCAGCGAGCGGTCGACGAACAGGTCCGGATCGAGGTGGCGCTCCCAGTAGTCCCACAGGCGCCAGGCGTAATCCTCGAGCTTCGGCAGCTTGATCTTGGAGCCCTTCAGCGCGCGCTCGGTCTCGCGGGAGTCGAAGCGCGTCGGATAGTTCACATACTTCAATACCTGCCGGGGGATCCGCAGGTCGCGCAGCAGCGTGCTGGTGAAGCGCTTGACCGGCGGCAGGCCGGTGATCGCGTTGCGCACCAGCGGCGGCACGAAGGCGAACATGCGCGCATCCACGCGCATCGTCATCTGCGGCGCGTGCGCGGCCTTGCAGAAGTGGTTCAGCACCTCGCCCATGCGCTGCGGCGCGGGATCGGTGAGGTGGAAGCACTGGCCGTCGAGGCCGGGCTTGTGCGCGATGTGGTCCATCGCCGCCACCAGCCAGTCCACCGGCACCACGTTGATCCGGCTGCCTTCGATGCCGATGGTCGGCATCCACTGCGGCAGAGCGGCGCGCATCTTCTTGATCAGGGTGAAGAAGTAGTAGGGCCCGTCGATCTTGTCGATCTCGCCGGTCTTCGACGAGCCGACCACGATCGCCGGCCGGTAGATGCGGAACGGCCGCCCGCACTCGCGGCGCACCAGGCCTTCGGAGTCGTGCTTGGTGCGGAAGTACGGATCGTCCAGGCCTTCGGCCTCCTCGAACATGTCCTCCTTGAACACGCCGGGGTACATGCCGGCGGCGGCGATCGAGCTGACGTGGTGGAAGCAGCCGGCCTTGACCGCCTCGGCGAACTGCACCGCGTGCCGGGTGCCGTTCACGTTGGTCTTGACCTGCGACTCCTCGTCGGCGGTGAGGTCGTAGATCGCGGCGAGGTGGAAGCAGTGCTTGACCTTGCCGGCCAGCTGCTTCAGTGCCGCGGCGCCGACCCCGAGCTTCGGCTTGGTGAGGTCGCCATAGACTGGCACCAGCCGGCCCTTGGGGGCGCCGAGCTTCTCGACCAGGGCGTCGAACTTGTCCTGCGACTCGCGCCGCACCAGCACGTGGATCTTGCCCGGCCGCACGAGCAGCCGTTCGATCAGGTGCCTGCCGATGAAGCCCGTACCGCCGGTCACGAAATACGTCATGGATCCTCCCCGTTCGCCCGCCGCGGCGCGGCCAGGCGTGTGGCGGCGCGGGCGCGAAAGCGCCACGCGAGGCCGCGCCGAAGGATAGCCCCCGCCCACGATCCGGCCAAGGGACACCGCCGCATCGGACCGCGTTGACCCCCCGCGAAATCGCGTGCTACAAGCCCCTGACCCCAACGCCGGAGACGCGCCATGGCCGCCAAGAAGCCCGCCGCCCCTGCCAAGGCACCCGCCAAGGCTGCCGCCAAGGCCGCACCGAAGGGCGGCGCCGACCTCGGTGCCCAGTTCGAGGACGCCCAGAAGCGGGTCAAGACGCTGAAGGAAAAGCCCGACAACGACACCCTGCTGAAGCTGTATTCCCTGTACAAGCAGGGCAGCGAGGGCGACGTGCATGGGGACAAGCCCGGCTTCTTCGACTTCGTGGGCGCCGCCAAGTACGACGCCTGGGCCAAGCTCAAGGGCGCGTCCAAGGACGAGGCGATGAAGAAGTACATCGCCCTGGTCGACAAGCTCCTCAAGTGAGCGGACGCCCGCCCCGCACCGGCGCGGCCGCGGGCAAGACGCGCGACCGCATCCTCGACGTCAGCCTCGCGATGTTCAACGAGCGTGGCGAGCCCAACGTCACCACCAACCACATCGCCGACGAGCTGGAGATCAGCCCGGGGAACCTCTACTACCACTTCCGCAACAAGGACGACATCGTCGAGCATTTGTTCGCGCGCTTCGAGGCCGGCATGGACGGCGCGCTCACCACGCCCGACGACCGGCTGCCGACGCTGGAGGACATCTGGCTGCAGTTGCACCTGGTGTTCGAGGCGATGTGGCAGTACCGCTTCATCTACCGCGACCTGGTCGACCTCACCAGCCGCAACCGCAAGCTGCGCATGCACTTCGCGCGCATCCTGAAGCGCGCCGGCGAAAGCGCCACCGCCGTGCTGCAGGGCCTGGTGCGCGCCGAAGTGATGCGCGCCACCCGCCCCGAGATCGACGCCACCGCGCAGAACATCCTGCTGGTGACCACCTTCTGGATGAACTACAACGTGGTCCGCGGCGGCAGCACCGAGAAGTGCCCGCACGACCTTACGCAGGGCATCTACCAGGTGATGATGCTGATTGCTCCGTTCCTGCGGAATGCGGAGCGGGTGCATCTGCATACGTTGGCGCAGGCGTACGTGCGGGCGTGAGGGCTTGGTGCCGGCGGTTGGGCTATCAGGCCTAGGGTTCAGGGCCCAGGGTATAGGGCCCGGGGCCCAGAACTGGTCTGGGTGCGTCGAGCCAGCAGGTGCTGATTTCGCTGAAGGTTTTTCATTTTGAACCTGACGGAGCTCCAAATGCGTAGGGTGCAATGAGCGCAGCGAATTGCGCCGCCCCATCGAAGCAGTGGAATTCGCTGCGCTCATTGCACCCCATGACGCTTCATTGAACGCTGCACACCGCGGACTCGACGTGCGCGCCAGACTCCTGGGCCCCATGCCCTGCTCCAGGTCAAGCAAGAGCCCCTGAGCGTCACCACCCTGGGGCTCGACAAAGCGCATCGGCGCGAAGCGATCAAGCCGCACCGCGCGCCACCGAGGCATTCGCGCGGCACGCGCGCGCGCAGCGTTCACGTCCGAGGGGACTCCGGGTTGTGCAACCCCGCAAAGTCGATGATTTGAATGCGCGGTGCGGAAGTGGCAGCATCGCGCTTCGGCCTCTCAGGGGACGAAGGGAATCGCGATGAAGTACGCGACGGCCGCTCAGGACACCTTGCGTTCAAACCACTGCCTCACACCGATCGCCGCGGCCAACGCGATTGCATCTAGGGGCAGCCCGCGCGGGCCGGGCAATTCCTCGCCCTCGGGCTTGCATCGGGCCGGACCTTCGATCCTGCGGCAGCAGGCAGCGCGCGCCGTCGATTCCCACGCCGGCGATCCGCGGCAGGGCCGTGGCGCGCGACGCGCACGATCGCGCTCGACCTTGTTCCTCGGCGCGATCCTGTTCGCTCACTCCGCCCTTCTTGCCGCCCAATCACCCGCGCTGGGCACGCGGGCCACTGCGGTCGACGCGGGGTTTGCCCACACCTGCATGCGGTCGACCGAGGGCGCGATCCTGTGCTGGGGCGACAACTCCGATGGGCAAATCGGGACCGGCGCCCAAGCCCGCAGGGCATTGGCGCCAGTCGTTGTCCCTGAACTGTCGTCGGGCATGGCGATGGTTTCCGCGGGCGGCACTCATTCGTGCGCGGTTAGCGATGCCGGCGCGGCGGTTTGCTGGGGCAGCAATCGTCGCGGGCAACTCGGGGACGGCACCCTGACCTCGCGTCCGACACCAGCACCGGTGAACGGCCTGGAAAGCGGCGTTCTCGCGGTCAGCGCCGGAGGCGAACACTCCTGCGCCGTGCTGACCACGGGTCGGGTTCGCTGCTGGGGCTCGAATGACTTCGGGCAGCTGGGAACCGGCACAACGTCGGCCCCTCGCTTGCTGCCGACAAACGTCGCAGGTTTGTCCTCCGGCGTGTCGCACATCACCGCCGGATCGAGCCACAGCTGCGCGATACGGGGCGCCGGCGAGCTGCTCTGCTGGGGCATCAACTTCTATGGTGCGATCGGGGACGGCTCCACCTCGCCTCGATATTTTCCTGTCTCGATCACGGGGCTCCCGGGTCCCGTATCAGTTGTTGTCGCGGGAGGTGGACACACCTGCGCAACTGTCACTCCGGGGGGCATGCATTGCTGGGGATACAACGCGGACGGCGCGTTGGGCGACGGCACGAACATCAGTCGCAACGCGCCCGTGCCAGTTCTGGGCTTCGGCGCAGGAGCGTCGACGCTTGCGTTGGGATGGTCATTCACCTGCGGATCGAGGCCGGACGGCAGCCTTGAATGCTGGGGCAGGAACGAGTTCGGACAGCTGGGGATCGGCAGTGTCGCCGCGCAGGGCGATCCGCGCATGAGCGTGCCGACCGCGGAGCCGGTGACCGCGATTTCGGCAGGCCACGCGCATGCCTGCGCGGTTACGGTATCCGGGGACGTCCATTGCTGGGGATGGCACGATGCGGACCAGGTCGGATGGGGCCGGTCGGCCAGTCGGACGGTGCCGACAGAGATCGATCCCCGGGTGCGCGCGACGACGTTCACCGTGTCATCCGAGCACCACACCTGCGCGCAGCCTGTCGATGGTGTGATGCATTGCTGGGGCGCCAATCGGAGCGGCCAGCTCGGTGATGGGACGACCACGACGCGCCCACTGCCGACCCCCGTGGTCGGCTTACCCTCGCTGGCAATCGCGGGGTCGGCCGGTACCGGGCACACCTGCGCCCTTTCCGGCTCTGGCAGGGTCGACTGCTGGGGCGACAATTACTACGGACAGTTGGGCGATGGCACGCGCGAGTCGCGGACCACCCCGGCGGCCGTCCAGGGACTGACTTCGGGCGTAAGGGCCCTCGCCTCGGGCGACAACCACACCTGCGCGGTTACAGATGCCGGAAGCGTACTGTGCTGGGGAAGCAACACCTCCGGACAAGGCGGACAGCCGCCCAACAACGTGTCGAACCTGCTCCTTGTCCCAATGCAGGTTGCGTCGCTATCGGCGGGAAACGTCGCGATCGCCGCAGGCGATTCGTCGACATGCGCCCTGTCCGGCGACGGCAAACTCATGTGCTGGGGGAACAACACTGCAGGCGAACTGGGCGACGGAACCTTCAATGGCCGCTGGTCGCCAGCGCCGGTCCTCGGCCTTCCCGCCAGTGCTAGCGGCGTTTCGGCACGAACTCGTCAATTCTGCGCGGTGCTGGTGGACGGGCGCGTGTTCTGCTGGGGTGGAAATCAATTCGGCCAAAATCCGGTACCGGTAGGTGTGACTGGCTTCAGCACCGAGCCGGAATCGGTTTCGGTCGGCAGCAGGCATTCGTGTGCACTTCTCGCCGGGGGTTCGATCCAGTGCTGGGGCGGCAACTACTTCGGCCAACTCGGCGACGGAACGACAAACGACAGCCCGGCAACACCCACCGCCGTCGCCGGCACCGCACGGTATCGACATCTCAATGCCGGCTTCGACCATTCGTGTGGCGTGACACTCGAAGGACAGATGCATTGCTGGGGCCGGAACACTTTCGGCCAACTGGGCATCGGTTCTACGGGCTATGCGACGAGCCCGAGCGCCGTGCTTCAGGTTGGTGGCTTCGTCAGGGACGGCTTCGAGCCGTGACGTGACTTGCCTCCGGCGAAATGGCGCTTAGCGCGCGCGCCATGCTGCGCTCCAAGCAACGCCTGTGTGCATGGAAGGCCGGTCGCGAACAGGCGTCAACCGGGTCGAGTTTGACCAGCGCCGCAATGAGAAGGCCCCGGCGAAAACTGACCGGGGCCCGAGTGGATGTAACCCGTGGATCGTTCAGGCAGCGCGACGACGCCCCACCTTGGCCTTGCCGCGGCGCACCACGCGCTTGACCTTGCGCACGGCCTTGGGCTTGCGGGCCAGGCCGAGGCGGCCCAGCACGTCGCCGAAGCGCTCGTTGACGCCCGCCTCCACGTCGCGGACGGCCTGGACGGCCTTCGCGCGCAGCGGCTGGATCACGCCCTCGACCTGGGCCTGGGCGTCGTTGGCGGCGCGACGCAGGTCGCGCACCAGGGTGTTGGCGAAGCGCTCGGTGCGGACCTTGAAGTCCTCGCCTTCGGCGACCAGCGTCTCGATCAGCTTGCCGCCCTGCTTCTGGGCCAGGCTGACCGCGCCGAGGCCGGCGAGCCAGAGGGTACGCGCCGCGTCGGCGCCTTCGAGCGCGCGGCGGGCGCGCGGGGCAGTGTTCGTCTTCCTCACCATGGGATTCTCCTCGTGCGGGTCGGTGCGGGAGTCGGCCCTCCCGCGTGGCGACAGTGTCCGCCTCATGGATAGAGCAATCACACGATCCACGCTTGCGCGCGCGGCCGGGCTTCGCAATGCTTGGCGCCCCGGTGGAGGACCGACGATGGCCAAGTCGAAGTGGGCACGCTTTCCGCACGCCAACAAGGCGTTCGACTACGCGGGACCGAAACTCGAGAAAGCCTGGGACAAACTGCACGCCGGGGACCAGGAGCCCTACCCCGACGCCGACCGCATCGGCAAGCTGCTGAAGGCCAATCCGAAGCTCGGCAAGGCCGGCGACGCCGCGCGGCTCGCCGAGGCCCTGGCCGAGGCCTGGCGCGCCTATCACCGCGGTGACTTCGAGCAGGCGCACGCGGAGGGCGCGGCACTGGGCCCGCTCGGCGCCGTGGTCGCCGGCAAGGCGATGGGCATCCACGCGACCTACCTCGTCGAGGACCCGAAGGAGAAACTGAAGCGCTTCGAGACCGTGGCCGGGCTCGCCGAGGCCGCGATCGCAGCGCTGCCGAAGGAGGCCAACGCGCACTACTTCCGCGCCTTCGCGCTGGGCCGCTACAGCCAGCTGATCTCGATCGCCAAGGCGCTGTCCGGCGGGCTGGCGGCGAAGGTCAAGGAAAGCCTCGACACCACGCTGAAACTCGCGCCCAAGCACGCCGAGGCGCATCTGGCGACCGCGATGTACCACGCCGAGATCGTGGCCAAGGTCGGCGGCATGCTGGCCGGCCTCACCTACGGCGCGAAAGCCGCCACCGCCGAGGAGCACCTCAAGACCGCGCAGAAGCTGTGCCCGGACGCACCGGTCGTGTGGCTGGAGACCGGCAACGCCCTCCTGCTGCTGTACGGCGACAAGCGCGAGGACGACGCCGCGCAGGCCTTCGCCAAAGCCTCGAAACTGAAGCCGATCGAGGCGATGCAGGCGCTGGACGCCGCGCTGGCCAAGTCGCACATCGAGTAAGCCCCGGCACGCCGGGCACGACGGCCGCTATGCTCGGCGTTTCGACCACGCCGCGCCGCCCATGACCGACCTCGCCGCCACGCCACACCGCACACCGGTCGAACGCTTCCTTGCCGTCGTCGAGCGGGCCGGCAACGCCCTGCCCCATCCGGCCACCCTGTTCGCCTCGATGGCGCTGCTGGTGGTGGTCGGTTCGGCGCTGGCCGCCTGGGCCGGCGTGTCGGCGATCCATCCCTCCACCGGCAAGCTGGTCGAACCGGTCAACCTGCTCACGCTCGAGGGCCTGCACCGGATCATGACCGGGCTGGTCGCCAACTTCGTCGGCTTCGCTCCGCTGGGCACGGTGCTGGTGGCGCTGATCGGCATCGGCATCGCCGAGCACTCGGGGCTGATGCAGGCGTCGCTGCGCAGGCTGCTGTTCGTCACGCCACGCGCGCTGCTCACGCCGGTCACGGTGTTCGCCGGCGTGATGAGCAACATGGCCAGCGAGATCGGCTACGTGCTGCTGGTGCCGCTGGCCGGCGTGCTGTTCAAGGCTGCGGGCCGGCATCCCATCCTCGGCATGGCGGCGGCCTTTGCCGGCGTGTCGGGCGGCTACAGCGCCAACCTGCTGCTGGGCAGCATCGATCCCCTGCTGGCCGGCTTGAGCCAGGAGGCCGCGCGGCTGATCGACCCCGCGTACGTGGTCAGTCCGGCCGCGAACTACTACCTGATGGTCGCCTCCACGCCGCTGCTGACCGGTCTTGGGTGGTGGGTGACCGAGAAAATCGTCGCACCGCGCTGGC
Organism: Lysobacteraceae bacterium; assembly: GCA_021299185.1. GTDB lineage: Bacteria > Pseudomonadota > Gammaproteobacteria > Xanthomonadales > Ahniellaceae > UBA4656. The sequence goes on from JAJTHZ010000136.1 coordinate 10,465, forward strand.
CCGACCAGACCACGGTGGCCGCCGATGACGCGGTCGAGCCGCTCTCCGACGCCGAACGGCGAGGCCTGCGCTGGGCCGGGTGGGCCACGCTTACGCTGACCGCCATCGTGCTCGCCGGCATCGTTCCCGAGGATGGCTTCCTGCGCAAGATCGGCGCCGTCGGCGAGGCCAGCGTGCTGCAATCGCCACTGCTGGTCGGCATCGTGTCGGTGATCTTCCTCGCCGGCCTCGTGCTCGGCGTCGCCTACGGCCTCGGCGCTGGCACCATCAAGAGCGACAACGACGTCATCAAGGGCATGAGCCAGCAGATGTCGACCCTGGGCGGCTACATCGTGCTGGTGTTCTTCGCAGCACAGTTCGTCTCCTTCTTCGGCTGGACCAACCTCGGGCTCATCTTCGCGGTGAAAGGCGCGGAGTTCGTGCAGTCCACCGGCCTCGGCAGCCTGCCGCTGCTGGTGAAGTTCATCCTGCTGACGGCGTTCGTGAACCTCGCGATGGGCTCGGCCTCGGCCAAGTGGGCGCTGATGGCGCCGGTATTCGTGCCGATGTTCATGCTGCTCGGCATCCCGCCGGAGACCACCCAGGCGGCCTACCGCGTCGGCGATTCCTGCACCAACATCATCTCGCCGATGATGACCTACTTCGTGCTGATCATCGCCTTCATGCAGCGCTACGAGCCGAAGGCGGGCATGGGCACGGTGATCTCCACCATGCTGCCCTACTCGATCGTGTTTCTGGTCGGCTGGACCCTGCTGTTCGTGGCCTGGTACGCGCTCGACCTGCCGATGGGCCCCGGCGCGCCCTCGACGTACACGCCGCCGGCCGCCTCGGCCGGCTGAACCACCGCCGCGCTCAGGCGCGACGCTTGCGGAAGCGCGCGATCTCGGTCGCGAACTCGCCGGGCTTGCCGACCCCGGCCTCGCCGTCCGCAGCGACATCCGGCGCCTTCGACGTCTTCCGGCGTGCGCGCGGCGGCGCGACCGGCGGCTCGACGGCGGGCGCCGGCTCCGCCGCGGGCGCGACAATCTTCGGTTTTGCCCGCGGCTTGCGCGCGGCCGCCTTGCGCCGCGGCTTCGGCGGCGCGTCGTCGCCGTGCGTGATGTGGCCCTCGACCGGCGACACACCATCGTCGCCGGCGAAGAACTTCAGCGTCGCCGCCGCGTCGGCCGCGGTGATCGGCTCGTCCCAGTCCTCCATCAGCGCGATCAGCAGCAGTTTCTCGAACTCGGGCTTGAAGCGGCGGATCACCTCGCCGGGGTCGGGCACCAGCTTGGCATCGGCGATCAGGCCGAAGAACACCTGGCCGTTGTAGGACAGGATGCTGATGCCCATGCCGATGCTGCCGCTCTGCGGCACCCAGAACATCTGCTCGCGGATCCGGCAGCCGGCGAGGTAGAGCGGCGCCTGCGGCCCGGGCACGTTGGTGGCCACCGCGGTGGCCTTGCGGCTGAACAGCTCCAGCGCCGGCCGCTGCAATGCGGAGGGCCCCATGCCCAGCGCGGCGAGCAGGCCGAAGCTCATCACCGCCTGCCGCGAGCGCTTGATCTCGCGCATATTGCCCGCGACCCGCTCCAGCCGCCGCAGCGGGTTCGGCTCGCCGATCGGCAGTTCCAGGAACACCAGGCCGAAATGGTTGCCGAGCTTCTTGGCGTGCTCCAGCGGGCGCAGCGAGACCGGCACCGTGGCGCGGATGGTCAGCCCGTCGACCGCCTCGTCGCGGTCGCGGAGATAACTGCGCAGCGCGCCTGCCACCGAAGCCATCAGTACGTCGTTGACCGTGCAGTCCAGCGCGCGCCCGACGGTCTTGACCACGTCGAGGTCGAGCGGCTCCATCCAGGCCACCCGCTTGGTCACGCCCAGCGCGCCCTTGAACGGGGTCGGCGGATCGTCCGGCAGGGTCACGGCCTGGGCGAACTCGCGCGCGATCGCGGAGCCTTCATCCAGCAGCTGGCTCGCGGCCGCGGGATCGCTGAGCATCTCGATGCCCTTGCCCAGCACCTTCTCGCCGACGTGCACCGCCTTGCTCAGCCCGGCGCGGGCCGGCTCCAGCAGGCGGTCGAGCACGCCGCCGCGGTCTTCCTTCAGCCACGCCTTGGTCAGCGGCGCGACCTTCTCGCGCTTGAGTTCGGCGTCGGTCAGCGACAGCAGCACCTGCACCAGCGCCAGGCCGTCGGCGTAGCAGTGGTGGATGCGCGTGATCAGGGCGCTGCCGCCGCCCGCGTAGCGTTCGACCACGTGGAACTGCCACAGCGGCTTGGAGTGGTCCAGCGGCGTCGACGCCAGCTGGCTGACCAGGTGCTGCAGTTCCTTCTGGCCGCCGCCGCCCGGCAGCGCGGTGATCCGCACATGCCAGTCGAGGTCGAAATCGCGGTCGGTCTCCCAATGGGCGCCCCCGGCGGAATCCACCGCCTTTTGCCGGAAGCGCCGGAACGCGAGGAAGCGCTCGGCCAGCATGCGCTTGAAGCGCCCGACGTCCATGGGGTGGTCGAACATCATCACCCCGGTGATCATCATCAGGTTGGTCGGCGACTCCATGCGCAGCCAGGCCGTGTCGACCTTGGACATCGGTTCCTGCAGCTTGCCGCCGGCCATGGGGATTCCTCCGCGAATGTCACGGCGGTGTAGCACGCGCGAAAAAAGCGCGTCAACGATCCTTCGAGGGCGACGCCGACCGCCGCCAACCAGCGCTTGCTACCAAGAGCCCGCGTGTGTAGCCTCATGTGTGAGAGGTGACACATGGCGACCAACCTGTCGATTGACCCGGCGTTGATCGAGCGCGCACTCGAGGTCAGCGGCGAGCGCACCAAGAAGGCCGCGGTGACACTGGCCCTCGAGGAGTTCATCGCCAGGCGCCGACAGCGCGGCCTGCTCGACCTCATGGGCAAACTCGAGTGGGATCCGGCCTTCGACGTCCGGCGGGAGCGCGAGCGCGCCTCGAAGCCGGCGCCCGCCCCACGCCGTCGCCGGTGAGCCTGCTGGTCGATACCTCGGTCTGGTCGCTCGCGCTGCGCCGGGACGCGCCGGGTGGCGCGGCGGAAGTTCGTGCGCTCCGAGCGGCCCTCGAGAGCGGCGAGACCGTGGTCTGCACCGGCCTTGTGCTGCAGGAACTTCTGCAGGGCTTCACCGGCCCGAAGGCGCGCGATGAGATCCTGCACCGGTTCTCCGCCCTGCCCTTCGTCAGTCCTGACTGGACCGACCATGTGGATGCCGCGGAACTGCGCAACCACTGCCGTCGCAAGGGGGTCCAGTTGGCGACGATCGATGCACTGATCGCGCAGCTGTGCATCCGCCACGACCTGACCCTGCTCGGCGCGGATGCGGATTTCCGCCATGCGGCGCGGGTCAGTCCGCTGCGCGTCTGGCAGGGCGCCTGAGGCCGGTCCAAGCCCGGCCGTTGCGGCCGGACCGGCTCAGCGCCCCCGCATCCGCTGGTAGGCTGCGAGCGCCGCCTCGCGGCTGGCCTTGAGATCGACGATCGGCTCGGGATAGGCGCCGTGGGCGAGGCCGATGGCCGTGCGCTCGACCGGCTTCAGGGTCCACGGCTGGTGCACGGCCTTGGCCGGCACGCCTGCGAGCTCGGGCACCCAGCGCTTGACGTAACGACCTTCGGGGTCGAAGCGCTCGCCCTGCGACACCGGGTTGAAGATGCGGAAGTACGGGGCCGCATCGGCGCCGCTGCCGGCGGTCCACTGCCAGCCCTGGGTGTTGTTGGCGAGATCGGCGTCGACCAGCGTGTCCCAGAACCAGCGTGCGCCGTGCAGCCAGTGCAGGCGCAGGTTCTTGGTCAGCAGCGAAGCCACGATCATGCGCACGCGGTTGTGCATCCAGCCGGTGGTCCACAGCTCGCGCATGCCGGCGTCCACGATCGGAATGCCGGTGCGGCCGCGCTGCCAGGCGGCGAGCACGCCACCCTCGTCCTCGGCCCACGGGAAGTCCGCGAACTGCGGGTTGAGCGGGTGGTCGGTGGTGCGCGGGAAGTGGAACAGCAGGTGGTGGCCGAACTCGCGCCAGCCCAGTTCGCGCACGAAGCCTTCGGCCTGGGCGAGCAGGCCGCGCTGGTGCAGTACGCGAACGATGCGGCGCGGCGAGATCTCGCCGAAGTGCAGGTGCGGGGACAGGCGCGATGTGCCGGCACGATCCGGCAGGTCGCGGCCGGTCGCGTAGTCGGCCAGCGCGCCGTCGATGAACGCCTCCAGCAGTTCGAGCGCACCCGCCGCGCCCGGGCGCCACGCGTCGTGGAAGCCCGCATCCCAGCGGATCGTCGGCAGCAGGCGCAGTTCGTCGAGCGGCACGCTGCCCAACCCAGCCACCGAAGGAATGCGCGCGGGCGCCGGCGGCGGATCGACGGTGTCCAGCCGCGACCGAGCGTTGCGCCAGAACGGGGTGAACACGCGATACGGATCACCGGCGCCGGTCGCGACCTCCCACGGCTCGAACAGCACGTGGGCCTTGAAGCTCTCGGCTTCCAGCCCATCGGCCCGCCACTGCTGCTTGAGCGCGCTGTCGCGGGCGGTGAGCGTGGGTTCGTAGAGACGGTTCCAGAACACGCAGCGCGCGCCGGTCTCGGCGATGAGCGCGGCGAGCGCCTCGCGCGTCGGGCCGCGGCGCACCACCAGCGAGGCGCCGCGCGCGCGCAGGTCGGCATCCAGCGCCGCCAGCGAATGGTGCAGCCACCAGTGCGAGGCTGCGCCGTGCGCCCACGGCGCCTCCTCCTCCGGCGCGTGCACGTAGGCACAGACCACCGGCAGGCCGGTGCGCAGCGCGGCCTGCAGCGCCGGGTGGTCGTCCAGCCGCAGGTCGCGGCGGAACCAGACGATCGCCGCCGCCACCTCAGCCCGCCTTGACGAAGGGCCGCACGGCGGAAAAACCGCCGTCGAGGCCGAGCACCTGCCCGGTGATCCATCCGGCGTCGTCGGACAGCAGCCACGCGGCGGCGGCGGCGCCGTCGCCGGCCGACTCGCCGTGGCGTCCCAGCGGATACTGCGCGGCGACCTGCTTCGCGGCGGCTTCGTTGGCCACCAGCCGCTCGGTCATCGGCGAGCGCATCAGTCCGGGGGCGATGGCATTGATGCGGATGCCGGCAGCGGAGACGTCGGCCGCCAGCGAGCGCACCAGGGCCTCGATGCCGCCCTTGGCGGCGGCGATCGCCGCGTGGTTGGCGACGCCGATGCCGGCCACCACGGACGAGAACAGCACCGCCGCGCCGGGCTGTTTCGCGGTGGCGAGGGCACCCAGCCAGGCCTGCAGGGTGAAGAACGCCGAATCGAGGTTGGCCGCCATCACCTCGCGGTACTGCGCCTCGCGGGTGCGCGCGATCGGTGCGATCAGCGTGTTGCCAGCGCAGTGCGCGAGACGCGCGGGCACCGCGCCCAGCGCTGCGCTCGCGGCCTGCAGCGCGGTTGCCGCGCCTTCGACGGTCGACACGTCGGCGACGATCGGCGCGCCCGGCACGCCATCGAGCCGCGCGGCATCGCGCGAGACCACGGCGAGACGCCAGCCGTCCGCCGCCAGCCGCAAGGCCAGCGCGCGGCCGACGCCGCCACTGGCGCCGGTGATCAGGCAGGTCGGTTGCATGGATTCCCCTCGGCAAAACGACAGTATCGCGCGGGGCGCCGTCCGGCGCGCGTGAACGCGCTCACGGCGCGAGTTTCTCCCGCAGCGCCGCGGCCTGCCCGCGGATCGCCGCCAGGTCGGCCGGCGGCAGGCGCTCGAGGTTCTTCCACTGCAGGGCCGTGCGCGGGTGCTTCGCGAAGCGCGCGCGGTGGCGGTCGAGGAAGTCCCAGTACAGGGTGGTGAACGGGCACGCCGACTCGCCCACCGCGCGGTCGGGCTGGTAGCGGCACCCGCTGCAGTAGTTGCCCATGCGCTGGATGTACTTGCCGCTCGCGCAGTACGGCTTGCTGACCATGTAGCCGCCGTCGGCGTACTGGCTCATGCCGAGCACGTTGGGCAGTTCCACCCACTCCACCGCATCGACGTACACCGCGAGGTACCACGCATGCACCTCGCGCGGGCGCACGCCGAGCAGCAGCGCGAACAGCCCGGTGACCATCAGGCGCTGGATGTGGTGCGCATAGCCCAGGCGCAGGGTCTGGCCGACCGCCTCGCGCAGGCAGTTCATGTCGGTGTCGCCGGTCCAGTAGAAGGCAGGCAGCGGTTGCCCTGCGCCGAGCGCGTTGTCGTCGGCGAAGGCCGGCATGCGCAGCCAGTACAGGCCGCGCACGAACTCGCGCCAGCCGAGGATCTGGCGCACGAAGCCCTCCACCGCGTTGAGCGGCGCATGCCCGGCGCGCCAGGCGGCCACCGCGGCGTCCACCGCGCGCCGCGGATCGAGCAGCTTCAGGTTCAGCGCGGCGGCGATCCGCGCGTGGTACAGGTAGGGCTCGCCGGTCCACATCGCGTCCTGGTAGGTGCCGAACAGCGGCAGGCGTTCGCGGATGAAGTCGTCCAGGGCGGCTTCCGCGTCCTCCGGAGTCACCGGCCAGTCGAAGGCATCCAGCGATCCGGGGTGATCGGCGAAGCGGCGACCGACCAAATCCAGCACCTCGCGCGTGGTCGGATCAGGCGCGAACCGGCGCGGTGCGGGCAGCATGCCCGGCCCGCGCTTGTCGAAACTGCCACGGTTGTCGGCGTCGAAGTTCCACTGACCGCCGACCGGCTGCTTGCCGTCCATCAGCACGTCCTCGCGCTGCCGCATCCAGCGGTAGAAGAACTCCATCCGCAGTTCCTTGCGCCCCTTGGCCCAGGCGGCGAACGCGGCGGGATCGCAGTAGAAGTGGGTGTCGGGTCGCTCGACCCAGGGCACGCCCGCGGCATCGACCGTCGCGCGCAGCTCCTGCTCGACGCGGAAGTCGCCGGGCTTGACCAGCAGCACCTGGCGCGGCCGCAACCACGCGAGATCGGCCGCCAGCGCGTTGGCGAGCGTGGTTTCCGGGTGCGCGTCGAGCAGCCGGTAGTGCACGGTCCAGTCGCGCCCGCGCAGTTCGTCGCGGAAATGGCGCATCGCCGACAGGAACAATGCCGTGCGCGCCACGTGCGACCACACGTGCGTGCTTTCGCCGGCGACCTCGGCCATCCACACGGCGTCCTGCGCGGCGTCGAAGCCGTCGAACGCAGTGGAACGCCGGTCGAGCTGGTCGCCGAGGACCACGATCAGGTTTCGCATCGCCGCAGGCTAGCGGGGCCGCGGTCGGATGCGTGTCAAGGCTGCCCGGATTCCGCCATGCCGCGACCGGAATCCGCCCCGGCACGCGACCTATACTGCGCGCACGTCCTCCGGAGTCCACCATGCGCCGTACGCTGCTGCCGACGCTGCTCACCGCCCTGCTGCTCGCCGCGTGCAGCCGACCCGCGCCGGAACCGGTCCCCGTGGCGACGGTTGCCGGGCCCACCGCGGAGGCGCGGCAGGACTTCGGCCTGCTCACCGCCACCGGCGAGTCGCACGACGGCCGCCCGGCCGCGACGCTGACCTTCTCCCGGCCGCTGGCCGGCGCGCAGAAGTTCGACGAGCTGCTGGCCATCACGCTCAAGGACGGCGCGGCGCCGAACGGCTCCTGGGCCCTGGATGCCGACGGCGCGCGCCTGCGCTTTCCGTTCCTGGAGGCCAACAAGACCTACGTGGTGACGATCCGCGGGGCGCTCTCCGCGGCCAGCGGCGAGACGCTGGGTACGGAATCGCGCCACGAGATCTACACCGGCCCGCTGGAGCCGCTGCTGGGCTTCGCCAGCCAGGGCATGGTGCTGCCGGCGCACGAGCGGCGCGGCCTGCCGATCGTCACCGTCAACGTGCCGGAGGTGGACGTCGAGTTCTTGCGCGTGCGCGACGCCGACGTGGCGAAGTTCCTCGCCGAATACCAGCGCAACGGCCGCCGCTGGTCGTGGACCCTGGGCCAACTGGCGCGCCTCGCCGACCCGGTCTACGCCAACCGCTTCGCGATCGCGGCGGATGCCAACGCGCGCACGCTCACCTACCTGCCGGTGCGCGACATCGACGAACTCGCGGCGCCCGGCCTGTACTTCGCGGTGATGAAGCGGCCGGCGAGCTTCGAGGAAAGCTACGACACGGCGATGTTCTTCGTCTCCGACATCGGCCTGCACGTGCGCGCCTACCGCGACAGCCTGCTGGTGCACGCCGCCTCGCTCAAGAGCGGCGAGCCCCTGCCCGGCGTGTCGGTCGCGCTGCGCAAGGCCGACGGCACGGAGTTGGCCAAGGCCGAAACCGACGGCCAGGGGCTGGCCAAGTTCGCCACCCGCCTCGACAGCACGCAGTTGCTGGTCGCCTCCTGGGGCCGCGACGTCACCTTCCTCGCCTTCAACCAGCCCGCGCTCGACCTGACCGAGTTCGCGATCGCCGGCCGCCCGCAGCGCGACGCCGAGGTGTTCCCGTGGTCCGGGCGCGACCTCTACCGCCCCGGCGAAACCGTGCAGGTCGCCGCCCTGCTGCGCGACAGCGACGGCCGCGCGCTGCCGGCGCAGCCGCTGTTCGCCACCCTGCGCCAGCCGGATGGCCGGGTCGTGCTGCAGCAGCGGCTCGATGCCGGCGAACTCGGCGCCTACGCGTTCAGCCGCGCGATCGCGCTCGATGCCCCGACCGGGCGCTGGTCGGTCGATTTCTCCACCGATCCGGAGAAGTCCTCGCCCGACCACGCGTTCCGCTTCCGGGTCGAGGAGTTCCTGCCCGAGCGCCTGAAGCTCGACCTCGCCAGCGAGCAGGAGCGCCTGGCGCCGGGCGAGGACCTCTCGCTGTCGGTCGACGCGGCCTATCTGTACGGCGCGCCGGCGGCGGGCAACCGCTTCACCGCGAAGCTCGCGGTCGCCCACCAGCCGCATCCGATCGGCACCCTGGCCGACGTGCACTTCGGCGATCCGCTGCAGGACCTGCCCAAGGACCCGCAGGATGCGATCGACGGCCCGCTCGACGAGGACGGCCGCCTGCAGCAGGCGATCGACGTGCTGCCGGGCGCCACCGTCACCGGTCCGGTCAAGGTCGTGGTGCAGGGCAGCGTCTACGAGACCGGCGGCCGCGCGGTGTCGCGCAACCTCGAGCGCACCATCTGGCCGGCCGCCGAACTGGTCGGCGTGCGGCCGCTGTTCGACCTCGCGGAAGGCGCGCCGCCCTCCGGCAACGCCGGCTTCGAGGTGCTGCGCAGCAACGCCGCGGGCGAGTTGCTCGGTGGCTCCGGGCTCGCGCTCAAGGTGCTGCGCGAGCGCCGCGACTACACCTGGAACTGGAGCGACAACCAGGGCTGGCGGGTCGACTACGTGTCCAACTTCGAGACCGTCGACGAGCGCAGCATCGACGTACCGGCCGGCTCGCGCGCGCGCATCGACGTCGCGGTCGAATGGGGCCCCTACCGGCTGGAGATCACCGATCCCGCGACCGGCCTTGTGACCCGTCTCGCCTTCGAAGCAGGCTGGGGCTGGGACGAGAACCGCGGTACCGAAGCGCGCCCGGACAAGGTCAAGGTGGCGCTCGACCGGCCGGCCTACGCCGATGGCGACACGATCCGCGCCACGATCACGCCACCGCACGAGGGCCCTGCGCTGGTGCTGCTCGAAGGCGACGGCCTGCTGTGGCAGTCGACCGTCAACGCGCGCGCCGGCACCGTGGTCGAGATCCCGCTCGATCCCGCGTGGCGCCGCCACGATCTGTACCTCACCACGATCGTGTTCCGCCCGGGCTCGTCCAGCGAACGCATCACGCCGAACCGCGCGGTCGGCATCGCCCACGTCAAGCTCGACCGCAGCGCGCGCAGCGTGCCGGTGACGGTGGAGACCCCGGACACCATGCGCCCCGGGCAACCGCTGTCGGTGGCGGTCAAGGCCCCCGCGCTGGCCGGGCGCACGGCGCGCGTGCGGGTCACCGCGGTCGACCTCGGCGTGCTCAACATCACGCGCTTCCCGCTGCCGGACGCCGGCGGCTGGTTCTTCGCCCAGCGCCGGCTCGGCGTGGAGGCGCACGATCTCTATGGCCGCGTGATCGAGAGCCTCGACGGCGGCAGCGCGCGCCTGCGCTTCGGCGGCGACATGGCGCTGCCGGCGCTGCCGCAGGCGCGCCGTCCGAATGCCGAAGTGCAGACCGTCGACCTGTTCGAGGCCCCGGTCGCGCTCGACGCCCAGGGTGCGGCCACCGTCGCGCTGCCGGTGCCGGACTTCAACGGCACGCTGCGCGTGCGTGCGCTGGTGTTCGCCGACGACACCTTCGGCGCGGCCGAGCGCGACACGGTGGTGCGCGCACCGCTGGTCGCGGAAGCCAGCACGCCGCGCGTGATGGCGCTCGGCGACCGCTCGCAACTCACCCTCGACCTCACCAACCTGTCCGGCGCCGACGCCACCTACCGCATCGCCTGGAGCGCCAAGGGCCCGGTCGACGTCGACCGCAGCGCCGACCGCGTGGCGCTGGGCGACGGCGAGAAGCGCACCCTCACCCTGCCGCTGCGCGCCACCGGCGCCTGGGGCGTGGGCGAGGTGACCGCCACCATCGAGGGCGGCGAACAGCCGATCACGCGCCGCTTCCGGCTCGCCGTGCGCCCGCCGTGGCCGGCGGTCACACGGGTGCGCAACGAGGTGCTCGAATCGCCGCGCGCGGTCGCGCCCGACGGCGGCCTGCTCGATGGCCTGCTGCCGGACTCGGTGGTAGCGCGGATCTCGGTCGGCACCCTGCCGCCGCTGCCGTTCGCGGCCAGCGCGCGCGACCTGCTGGGCTACCCCTACGGCTGCATCGAGCAGACCACCAGCAAGGCCTTCCCGCTGGTCCTGCTCGATCCTGAAACCAGCGACCGTCTCGGCCTCGACGCGCTGGCCCTGCCCGGCCGCGACGGCGAGCCGCGCCCGCTCGATGCCGCCCTGCGCACCGAACTGCTCGACGCGGCGTTCGCGCGCATCGCCTCGATGCAGACCGACAGCGGCCACTTCGCGATGTGGCCGGGCGACACCCAGCCGGTCACCTACATCACGCCCTATGTCGCCGAGATGCTGCTGCTGGCGCGCGACGGCGGCCATCCGATCCCCGAGCGCGTGCTCGACAAGGCGCTGTCGCGGCTCAACGAGGACCTGCTGTCGGGCGGCAACACGCAGTACCAGTACGAGCACTACGAGCACCTGCGGCTGGCCGAGATGGCGCACGCCGGTTACGTGCTCTCGCGCGTCGGCCGCGCACCGGTCGGCACGCTGCGCGCGCTGTTCGACAACGAGCGCGGCAAGCTGGTCGGCGGCCTGCCGCTGATGCACCTCGCCGCCGCGTTCAAGGCGATGGGCGACGCACCGCGTGCGCAGCAGGCCGCCGAGGAGGCCTTCGGCAAGGACTGGAAGCGGCCCGACTGGCTCGGCGACTACGGCTCCGACCTGCGCGACCTCGGCGTGATGCTGGCGCTGGCGCAGGAGGCCGGGCTGTCGCGTCCCGAGTACGCCGCGCGCGCCTACGACCTCGCCCGCACCCTCAGCGGCGAACGCGGCACGGTGTGGTTCAGCACCCAGGACCAGCTCGCCATCCTGCGCCTCGGCAAGGCGCTGGCAGCGCTGGCGCCGCGCAGCTTCGCGGCCAGCGTGTCGGTCGGCGGCAACGTGTCCGAATCGACCGGCCGCGCCCTGGTCAGCCGCGCCTTCGACCCCGCGCAGCTCGGCGCCGGCGTGCGCATCACGCCGTCCGGCGGCGCGCCGCTGTATGCCACCACCGAGGTGTCCGGCATCCCGCGCCGCTACACGCCGACCGAGCGCACCGATTTCCGCATCACCCGCCGCTGGCATCGCACCGACGGCTCGCCGTGGGACGGCGGCGCGCTCGCCGAGGGCGACGTGCTGGTGGTGCACCTCAAGGTCGAGAGCGCCAACGCCATGCGCGATGCGCTGGTGGTGGACCTGCTGCCGGGCGGGCTGGAAGTCGAGAACCTCAACCTCACCGACGCCAGCCAGTGGGCCAACGTCACGATCGACGGCGTGACACTGTCGGAACGCGCGGGCGCGGCCACCATCCGCTTCGAGGAATACCGCGACGACCGCTACGTGGCGGCGGTGGAGCTCTACGGCGGTGGCGCGGCCAACCTGTTCTACCTGGTGCGCGCGGTGTCGCCCGGCGACTTCGTGGTGCCGCCGCCGATGGTCGAGGACATGTACCGCCCGGTGCTGCGCGCGGTCGGCGCCGCCAGCCCCGAACGGGTCACCGTCGCGCGCTGAGCCATGCCGCGACTGCGCCCGCCGCGCTGGCCGCGGCGGCCCATCGGGCCGCTGCTCGGGCTGGCGCTGGCGATGTTCGGCGCGTTCCTGCTCGATCGCGCCCTGCCGCCGCCGATCCCCGACCTCGCGCGCGAGGGCGCGAGCGTGGTGGTGGCGCGCGACGGGCGACCGCTGCGCGCCTTCCCGGCCGCCGACGGCGTGTGGCGCTACACGGTCAGCCCCGACGATGTCGCGCCGGAGTACCTCGACGCCCTGCTCGGCTACGAGGACCGCTGGTTCTTCCACCATCGCGGCGTCAACCCCTTCGCGCTGGCGCGCGCGACGCTGCAGGCGCTGCGCCACGGCGAGGTGGTCTCGGGCGGCAGCACGCTGACCATGCAGGTCGCGCGCCTGATCGAGCCGATCCCGCGCACGCCGCTGGGCAAGGTCAAGCAGGCGCTGCGCGCCGTGCAGCTGGAGGCGCGGCTGTCGAAGCGCGAAATCCTCACCCTGTACCTCAACCTCGCGCCCTTCGGCGGCAACATCGAAGGCGTCGAAGCCGCGGCCTGGGCCTGGCTGGGCAAGCCCGCGCGGCGCCTGTCGCACGCGGAAGCCGCGCTGCTCGCGGTGCTGCCGCAGGCGCCCAGCCGCCTGCGCCCCGACCGCTATCCGGACGCCGCGCGCGCGGCGCGCGACAAGGTGCTGGGCCGGCTGGCCGACCTCGGGCTCGGCACGCGTCGCGCCCTCGACGAGGCCCGGCTCGAACCGGTGGTCGCGCGCAGCCTGCGCCCGCCGCTGCTGGCCGCGCTCGCCGCCGAGCGCCTGCGCAACGAGAACCCGGGACAGCCGCTGGTGCGCAGTACGCTCGACGCCGACCTGCAGGCGATGGTCGAGCGCCGCGTGGCCGCCCACCTCGCCGGGCTGCCGGAGCGCAGCTCGGCGGCGGTGCTGGTGGTCGACGTGGCGACCCTGCAGGCGCGCGCCTACGTCGGCTCCGCGCGCTTCGGCGACGCCGCCAGCCTCGGCCACGTCGACATGGTGCGCGCCACACGCTCGCCCGGCTCCACGCTCAAGCCCTTCGTCTATGCGCTCGCCCTCGACGACGGCCTGATCCACTCCGAGTCGCTGCTGGTCGACGCGCCGCAGTCGTTCGGCGCCTATCGGCCGGCCAACTTCGGCGATGCCTTCCACGGCCCGGTGTCGGCCGCCGAGGCGCTGTCGCGCTCGCTCAACGTGCCTGCGGTCGACCTGCTCGACCGCGTGGGGCCCAAGCGCCTCAGCGCGCGCCTTGCGCACGCCGGCGTGGTGCTAGCACTGCCGCGCGGCGCCGAACCGAACCTCGCGATGGTGCTGGGCGGCGCCGGCACCGACCTCGAGTCGCTGGTCGGCGCCTATGCCGCGCTCGCGCGAGGCGGGCTCGCAGGGCCGGTGCGGCTGTCGCTCGACGCACCACTGCGCGAGCAACGCCTGATGAGCGAGGGCGCGGCCTTCATCGTGCGCGAGATGCTGGCCGATGGCGGCCGCCCGGGCGAGGCGGTGCAGGGCCTCGACACCAGCCGGCGCGCGCGGGTCGCGTGGAAGACCGGCACCTCGTACGGCTATCGCGACGCGTGGGCGATCGGCACCACGGCGCGCTGGGTGGTGGGCGTGTGGATCGGACGCCCCGACGGCACGCCGATGCCCGGCCAGTACGGCGCGGTGACCGCACTGCCGCTGCTGTTCGGGCTGGTCGACGCGCTGCCGCGCGAAGGCGGCGACGCCGCGGCCACCGCGCCGCCGGCCCGCGTCGCGCAGGCCCGGATCTGCTGGCCGCTCGGGCGCACGGTCGCCGACACACCCACCGGGGCCTGCAGCCAGGTGCGCGAGGCCTGGGTGCTCGACGACGTGGTGCCACCCACCCTGCCCGACCGCGGCTCGAACGAACCGCTTGCGCTCGCGCTGTGGGTCGACGCCGCAGGCCGTCGGGTCGACGCCGCCTGCGCCGGTGCGGATGCGCGGCGGATCGAACTCGCGCGCTGGCCCACCCTGCTGCAGCCCTGGCTCGATCCGGCGCAGCGCGCCGCCGCCACGCCGCCGCCAGCGGCGCCCGGCTGCCCGCCCGCCGACCAGCCCTCGCGCGGCACCTTGCGCGC
>JAJTHZ010000081.1 GCA_021299185.1 Lysobacteraceae bacterium
CAGCGCGTCGAACGGCTCGGTCAGGTGCGGCAATGCGGGTGCAGCGGTGGTAGCGTTGCGCATGGCGTGGTCTCCTCGGCGCTTGCTGGCGCCGCGTCTTGGTTGGTCCCAAGCTGGAGACTACGCCTCTTCCGAATTTCGACCACCTGCGCTACACCACCAAGCAACGGGGTGGAGGTTTCTGTTGCGTTGGGTCCTTCCGCATGGGTGGTCCAATGATCGACGCGCGACGATCCGGTTCTACCTGCAGCGCCAGCAGGCGCTGGGCACAGATCGCTTCCAGCAGCAGGTCAGCGCGATGCTCGGTCGTCGCGCGGGGCCGGGGCGACCGGGGCGGCCACGAAAAGGCGCAGAAAACGTACTCTGCCCCCCGGTTTTGAGACTCGGGAAACGTCATTCTGACCCCGGCTTTCGGCCGCCGGTTTTCGCCTCACGGGCGACCCGACACCACGCCATCGATCCACGCGCGGTAGTGGCTCAGGCGAACGTTGCAGCTCACCTGCCCGTAGCGCCCGGGGCGCGCAGTGCGCACGTCGCCGGTCAGCAGCTTCCACGAGGCCAGGCCTGCGAGGGTCCAGGTGCCGTCGACCTCGATCAGCGCGGGGCTGCCGCTGTCGCCGTTGCCGCCGATGCCCTCCAGCGGCTGCGCCTGCGGCGGTTCGTCGAACACGTAGCAGAACCAGCGCTCATGGGCACTGGTGACCGTGTTGTACGCGCGGCGCAGCGTCGTGCGGTTGGGGCCCTTGGGGTCATGCCCGGCCGCGCCCGTGCCGGTGGCGCCTTTGCCGACGATCTGGATGACCTTTCCGTACTCCGTCGCGTCCGGATAGCGCGCGACGGGCGCGATGTCCGACACCGGCTCCGCCAACTCGATCAGCGCGATGTCGTCGGCCGCGGCGATCAGCGCGAGGATCAGCACCGCCTCGCCGGTCGCCATCGCCTGTTCGAACAGACTGTCCGGCGGCGTCCGATAGCCGGGATGCACGACGACGCGCGCCACCGGGCGCGGCTTGCCGTTGATCGCCACCTGTTCGAGCTCGCCGTGCCGCGGCAGCGTATGCGCCGCGGTCACCACCCATTGGCGATCGATCAGCACGCCATGCCCCTCGCCCGGCAGGTCGACCAGCGCCGGGAACGTCACGGCGTCCACCCGGTACTCGGCGTCGTCCGTGTCGTGACGGACGACGATGGCGGTGGCGCTCGAAGGCGCGATCAGGGACAGCAGGAGCAGGCAGGTCAGGCGCATGTTCGGTCGTGGTCGATGGGTCAGGGAAGCGACCGACGCAGCCTACCGTTTCCCGGCGCGTTGCGGACGTGCGCGTGGTGCGGACCGTTGGCCTGGATCGGCCCGAACGTGGCCCCGGGTGCCCGAACCCTTCCCGCCGCGAGGCCCCACGACATCGGGATCAACCCGAGCGGCGTGGGCCGGCAGCGCGGTCGATTACCGCGGTTGCGCTGCAGGTTGCTGCTGCAAGTGCTCCCAGGAGGACAGTCAGGCTCCCGGACGTTCGGTTGCCAAGCCAGGCAAGCGTTCGGTTTCGCCGTGGATCGGCATGCAGGAAGAACGATCGAGGGTCCGACGGCGACTGCGCCGGACCTTGCCCTGCCAGGTCCGACGTCCCGCTGCCGCGCCATGCGTGCGACGGACCGGCGCTGTCCGCGCCACGGACGATCGACCGACCCTTGCCCGCCAATGTCCCTGGAGTGACCGTGAAGCAGCAACCCCGTAGCACTTTCTCGCGACCGCGACGCGCTACCAGGGCGCATCAACATCGGCGCCGCTGTCGGGGACCTCGGATTTCAGCAAGTGCTCGCCCTACCAGCGATCGCCGGATCTGTTCGGCAACGGGTTCGAATAGACCGGGCCGCTGGGGTCGCCCGCGTGAACTGCACGGGCGGCCGCAGAACCGGAGTCGCCGCACAGCCGCCTCGCCGCGATGGCACGGGGCTTCACGTGGCGCGCGATCGGGCGCCGTGCAACCGAAGCGCGACTCCGGCCACGAGGCCGCGCAATTGCTCCGAAGGGCGGCGACTGCGTGCGGGCCCGCATGGAGGCGCTCCAATGTGTCGCGACCGCGCGGCCCGCTGGCCACCCGGCGGCCCATGCGCGAACCTCACGGTCTCCAGCGCAGGGGCCGCGCCAATCCCGAGGTTCGCTAAGGGAGCGGCGAGAACACGGTCACGCCGTTCCAGCCGATCGCCTCGGCCGATACGGCAGTTCGGAGGTTGGCGTCGAACACCACTCGATACGCGTGTGGTGAGCCGCCCGTCCCGGTCTGGGTCATCGGCATGCGGTTGATGTCCAGCGGAAAAAAACCGCTGTCGGCGAACAGGACGGGACGTCGGTTCACGAAATTCAGATTGGTGGGAAGGAGCGCGTTCGTGTTTCCGTTGGAAAGACGGGAAATCGCGAAGGTGCCCGCGATCGGCCGCCCGCTGTTCGCGTTGAGTCGCAGCAGCACCGTGACGCGGGGTCCGCCTCCCGAACCGTAGTTGGCTTGCCAGCCTTCGCTGGTATGCGCCTCGATGCCCGAACCGCCGCCGTCGACGGTCATCGCCACGTAAAGCAGGTAGGCGCAGTCCCAGATGATGCCCAGCGCGCGGCCATCGGGCGCCCCGACTTCGTAGTCGTTGACGACCCAGTCCGGCGTGCCGTTGGTGAAGCTCGCCACGATGGGGTTCTGGTTGATGGCTGACGCCTCGTGCGTGCCGACGTAGATCGTGCGCTGGCCCACGGTGACCCGCGCGGCACCGGTCGCCTGGATTTCGGCTTCGGTCTGCGTCGGACCCCACGACACGAAGCTCGTGTTGATGCCGACGCGAATGGACGGCGTTTCGAAACCGTCGCCGAACGGAACCTGCGCGCTGGCGACGGAGCACAGCACCAGACCGAGCAGGGTGAGCACGAATCTCATCGGAATGGCCTTTGCATGGGCAGCGCGCGCGATGTTACACCGCAAGCCGGGAAGCATCACGACGGGGCGCCGACGCCTGCCGACGCTCGTAACCGACCCGAACCACGCCGGGCTCCCTCGTGGCGACGCGAGGGCGAGCAGGATCGTGGGCCGAACGGGGTGTCGCTGAGGGACCACGCAAGCCCAGCCCCATACGGCACGATGCCGGCTTCAAGCCCGTCCAGAAAGACCGCTGGCGTGGACCGCGCGGGGCACTCGATCGGCCACGTACGAATCGTGAGCGTGGCGCCGCGACGCTCCTCGCAGGATAGGACGCCGGAACGAAAAGCTTAACGTGTCGTCGGTTGACCTGCGATCCGAACCGGATGCAACAGGGCTGCCTTCGCGTTGCCAGCCGCGCTGGGTTGAAGCGCGCTCAGGCCGAGGCCACGCAGCCAATCCACGGCGACCCCGAATGTCGCCGCGAGATTCTCGTGGCCCTGGTCGGGAACCACGTGCTCGTCGAAACGGTGCCCCTCGGCGCGCAATCGCGCGAGGTTGCGGCGCGAGAGGTCGACCGGGATGCTGCCGTCCTGGCCGCCGAAGATCCACAGCCCGGGGATCGTCAGCGCTGCGAGGTCCTCCGCGGCATCGGTGTCGCGGCCGAGGAACGCAGGCCAGACGTAGGGCTCGCGTCGCGCATCGAGGGCAGTGGCGAAGGACGGACGCGCCGGCCCGTCCTCGTCCCCGGTGTGCTTGCTGTAGATGTCCTCCTCGCTGACCTTGCAGACCGGCGCGCTCCACAGCAGCAGGAACCGTGCGCGGGGCGTCTTGCGCGCAGCCAGCGGGACGATCCAGCCCGCCTGCGAGATGCCGGCGAATCCGACCGCGGTCGTGTGGTGCGATACCCGTGCCGCGAGCGTATCCAGCGCCGCGGCCGCGTCGTCCGCCAGCAGCGCGATGTTCATGCCGGTGACGCTTTGCGTTCCCTCGTAAGTGCCGCCCGAGCCCCCGACGCCGCGCTTGTCGTAGACCAGCGCCGCGATGCCGCGCATCGCGAAGCGCCGGGCGAGGCCGAGATCGCGCGACTGCGGACCTGAACCGTGCACGAACACCACGGCGGCGACCGGCGGCGATCGCTCAGGCCAGGCGATGGCGCCGGCGAGCGTCGCGCCTTGGCTGTCGAATGTCACCGCTTCGATCCGAGGCCCTGCGGCCACATCGAACGTGGCCAGGAGCAGGCCCACGAATCCCCACCATCCGGCGTCTTTCATGGATCGCTCCCCCGCTGCCGCGGCTGCGCGGCGCATCCTGGCAGGATGCTCGTCGAGGCGATGGGGTCGCACGTGAGGTTCGCTGGCTCGTGATCGTGACGGGTCGGGCGCGTAAGCACCGTTGCCGTGCCAGGGCCGGCGTTTCCCCGGTTTCCGACGCAGAACCGCGTGTCGCATCGATGCGCCGAGGCGGACCGATCATCGCAGCAGCCATCGTGACCGTGCATCGCCTTCCCCCTCGTGGGAGACGGTGGCCGAAGGCCGAGATGCGGCAGGGCTCGGTCGATCGACCATGCGGCGCTTCGGCCCTCGGCCTTCGAGCACTGCGACCCGACCGCGGCCGCGGATCCTCAGCGCGCCGTCCACACCGCCAGTTCGTTGCCGCTCGGGTCGCGGAACTGGAAGCGGCGGCCGCCGGGGAAGTCGAAGGGCGCGACGGTGATCGCGCCGCCGGCCGTGAGGACGCGCTGCAACGAGGCGTCGAGGTCGTCGCTGTACAGGATCACCAGCGGCCCGCCGGGCGCGACGCTGGCCTCGACGCGGAAGCCGCCGGCTTCGCCGCCTGCGCGCCGGATGCCGGCATAGGCGGGACCGTAGTCGTTGAACGTCCACCCGAAGGCTTCGGCATAGAACCGCTTGGCGGCGTCGAGGTCGGTGACGGCGAACTCGATGTAGTCGATGGCGTGGTGGCGCTGCGGGTCGGAATGGGTCATCGCGGCATCTCCTGAATGTTCATGGCGCCACTGCGAGGGCGCGGCAAATCGGCACGCCGCGCCCTTAAGAACGACGCCGCGGCCAGCCGGCGCGCGATCGATTCGATCTCCGCGGCGAGATGCAGGCGCGCGTGCCAGTGCCGCGGGATCGCGGCCAGCCCGTAGTGGGCGCCGGCGACCTGACCCACGATCGCCGCCGTGGTGTCGGCATCATCGCCGAGATTGGCCGCCTCAAGCACCGCCGCCTCGAAGGTGTCGGTGTGCGCGACGCACCACAGCGCCGCCTCCAGCGAGGCGACCGCATAGCCGGTCCCGCGGATCGCCGACGCCGGCTTGGCGAGATACCCACCCTGCGCGAGGTCATGCACCGCGGACGATTCGAGGGCGAGGTCGCGCGCGTCCAGCAGGTCCGGCTTCGACGCGCCATCCAGGGCGCGCGAGAGCACGTGGGCGAGCAGTCGCGCGCAGTCCAGCGCCTCGGGTGCGGCGTGGGTCGTGCGTGACGATGAAACCGCATGCCGCTGCACCGCGTCCCGATCCGGATGGAAGAACAGCACGACCGGCGCGAGCCGCATCAGGGCGCCGTTGCCGGCGGTGTCCGGGCGTTCGGAACCGGCGAACGGATCGCCCGTCGACTCGAAGCGCCCGAGTGCCGCGCACACGGTGTTGCCGATGTCGAAGCACACGCCCGTGGCGCTGCGATAGCCCCACCGCCACCAGTTCACGTAGCGCGCCATCTGGTCGGCGGCGTCGAAGCCGCCGCGCGCCAACAGGCTGTCGGCGAGGCACAGGGCCATCGAGGTGTCGTCCGTCCACTGGCCGGGCGCCAGTCCGAACGGCCCACCGCCGACCATGTCGCGCAGCGGTTCGAACGTCCCGCGCGGCCGGAACTCAACCGTGGTGCCCACGGCGTCTCCGCACGCGAGACCGACCAGGGCACCTGCACAACGTTCGACCAGTTCCATGGAGGGTGGTGCTCGACGAACCTCGCGTGAGGTTAGCGAGTCTGCCGCGCAATGGAAGTTGCGCGGCCGGACCATCGCCGCCGGCCATCGATCCCGCGATGGCCGGCGCCGCGGATCCACGGGTCCGATGGCCCGGGCGCGCCCTGCCCCGCGCGAACCGGCGGGGTGTCACTCGGCGGGGCACACCGGGGAAACCGGACGCTGACCCCGGCTTTGCTCAGGGCCTCCGTCCGAGCACGCGCTGGATGAAGGCCTCCAGCGTCTCGGGGATCTCGAAGCCATCGCGCGAGATGACGTTCACCGGATCGCTGTCGACCGCCGTGTTGTTGCCGAGCACGGGGTCCGGCAGGCCCTGCGGCGCGATGACCTCGGCCTGCACGACGAATTCGCCCGCGTGGGCATCGCCGGTGAGGCCCTCGAGCACGATCACCACAGCCTCGCGCGGCGCGAGGTTGACCAGGGTGTCGGGTGAGCCGGTGCCGGTGGCGGCGCACTGCGAGTTGGGATCGGGCACGCAGCTCCAGGTCTGGGCGGTGAGCGTGTCGGGCGTCGTCACGCGCACGCGCGCGCCGGCGACCGGCAGGTCGGAGCGGTTGGCGACCACGATCACATAGGCCTGCGGCGCGCCGAGTACCACGATGTCCCTGAGGTTGCTGATCGCCACCTGCAGGTCGGCGCCAGGCGCGACCACGATGTTGAATTGCGCGGTCGTGGTGTTGCTCGCGGCGACGCCGGAGTTGTCGGTGGCGGTGATCGCCAGCCGCGCGGTGCCGCCCGTGCCCGTGAGGTTGAACTGCAGGGCGCCGCCCGGACCGATCGCCGCGGAGGTCACCACGTTGGCGGGGTCGCTGACCTCGGCAAGCGCAAGGTCCACCACCTGCTGGTCCGGCTCATTCGGTCCGGGCGTGGCGACCACGAAGCCCGCGACCGACTGCAGGCCGCTGCTGCCCGGCGCATACGACGGATCGACGCCAAGCGTGAGCGTTGGCGGATCGTTGACCGCCGTGACGGTCACGCGCAGTGGCACCACCGGCGAGCTGTCGACGCCGCCAGCGGCCGTTCCGCCCGTGTCGATCGCGCGCAGGGTCAGGTTGGCCACGCCCCAGGCATTGGCAGCAGGCGTGAAGCGCAGGGTGCCGGCGTCGTCCACCGTCGGCGCCACCAGGAACAGGCCGGGCGCATCGTTCGACAGCACGGCGAAGCGCACCGTCTGTGCGCCCTCGTTGGCCGGTCCCGCACTGAACTGGGTCGCCCAGTTCGGCACCGTGATCGCGCCCGAGTCCTCGGCGACGGTTGGATCGGCACCGGGCGTGAAACTCGGCGCGTCGTTGACCGGCGTCAGCGTGATGGTGGTCGTGCGCAGCGTCGGCGCGGTGTCGATGCCGCCGAGCGCCGTGCCGCCATTGTCGCGCGCCCTGAAACTGAGGGTCGCGGTGCCGTTGGCATTCGGCGCGGGCGTGAAGCTCAGGGTGCCGTTGGCGGCGATCGCCGGGGCGACCGCGAACAATCCGGGCGCGTCGTTGGCGGCGAGTTCGAAACTCACCACCTGCCCCGCTTCGTTCGGCGGCCCGGCGACGGCGGTGGCGAAACCGGCGCGCGTGACTGCGCCGGCATCCTCGGCGACGGTCACCGGCCCATCCAGGGCGAAGCTCGGGGCGTCGTTGACCGGCGCCACGGTGACCCGCACCGACTGGTCGACGAAGTCGCCGTAGGTGTCGAAGGCGCGCAACGCGAGATCGGCGACGCCGTTGGCATCGGCGCGCGGCCGGATCGACAGCAACTGCGTCGTCGGCGCGACCGACAGGACATCGAACAGCGCGAGGTTGCTGTTCGAGTGCACCACGACGGTCAGCGCCGAGTCGGGGTCCTCGGCATCGTCGAACACCGGCTTGAGGTCGACCACGACCGTGGCCGAATCCTCGGGCAGGGTCTGCCCGGCGAGGCCGTTGGTGGTCGGCGGCTGGTTGACCGCGCGCGCGAGGTCGACCTCGACGCCGGGCGCCACGGTCAGGGTGCGCGTGCCCGCGGTCAGCACGATCGGCGACCGGTTCGCGGGGGCGGCGCGGAAGATCGTGCCGGTGAGCGTGAAGTCGTTGGGCGCCTCCAGCAGCGTGGATGCCGAACCGCCGGTGAAGGTGAAGCCCACGCGGCCGGTGCCGATGTGCTTGTCGACGGCGAAGCCGCCGGCGGTGCAGGTGACCGAGATCTCGTTCTCGATCGGCGTGCCGTCGATGTCGTTGACCCGCGCGAGACCATCGATCGTGACCTGGTTGGCGCAGGCCCGCGCGACGAACTGCGAAACGCCCGCGGCCGCACGGCGAAGCGCACGCCCTGCGTGCTCTGCCAGGCATCGCCGATGGCGAACGTCTCGTTGCCCGGATTGACGAAGGTGCCGGCCGTGGTGCCGCCCAGCGCAGCGTCGGAGAACGCACCCGCGCCGTTGGCCACCAGGTCGCTGACGCGGTCGTTGTTGGCATCGGGCTGGCGCACGAACACGCTGAACTCGACCGAGGCCTCGTTGCCGCTGGTGTCGACCGCCACGCAGGAAACCAGCAGTTCGACCGAGGCCACCGGATCGCCCGGCACGGGCGTGCAGGCCATCGGGATGGCGAGGCCGACCTCGTCGCTCGCGACCGGCAGTTCGAAGTTCGCCACGTTGGCGAAACCGTTCGCGGCCACGATCGACTGCGCGCCGACCGGCATGCCGCCCATGCGCGTGATCATCGGCGGGCGCGTGTCGCGCACGGTGATGTTCTGGCGCGCCACGGCACGGTTGCCGGCGCCATCGACCGCGGTCCATTCGATCGTGGTGTCGCCGAGCGGCAGGCCCGACGCGGGCAGGTCGTTGGCCAACGTGACACTGCCGCCGAGATCGCTGACGCCTGGCGCGGGCAGCGCCGCGGCACCGGGCACGGTCAGCGGGCCGGTGGCTTCGATGGTGACGTCGGGCAGGCTCGGGTTGGCGAACACCGGTGGCTGGGTGTCGGTGACCCGCACCGCGACCGTGCACTGCGCGGTGAGGTTCACCGCATCACGCGCGGTGTAGACCACGCTGGTCGTGGCATTCACCGGGAACAGCGTCGGCGCGTTGCTGCCGAGGCTGACCGCGGGCACGCTGATGTTGTCGCTGGCGCTGACCTGGCGCAGGATGTCCGTCAGCTCCGCGCTGCCACCGGCGGTGTTGCCGGGACTGATGGTGCGCGCGCCACCGGGCGTGGACACTTCCACGGAGAAGAACGACTGGCCCGGCGGCGGCGTCGGGCAACTTATGGTGGGCGGCGTGGTGTCGTTGACCACGGTGATGTCGACGTTGGCGATCGCGCTCGCTGCGCCGAAGGCGTCGACCACGTCATAGGTGAAGCGATCGCTGCCGGTGTAGCCGACGTCCGGCGTGTAGTTGATGGTCGCCCCGGCGATGGTCTGGCTGAACGCCTGCACGTCGAAGGCGTGCACGCGGCGCAGCGGATCACCCTCGACCGCGAAGAACACCTGGTCGTTGACCGCGAGGTCGTTGACCGAGGCGAAATCGCCCGGGTCGACGGAGCTCAGCAGGTTGTCCGGCTGGCCCGTGGGCACGGTCTGGGCGAGCCAGGTGCCGTTGAGCGAGAAGGTCTGCACACGCGGCAACTGGTTGGCCTGGCCGGCCACGTCGATCGCATCCGACACGTAGAACTGGCCCAGCGTGTTGTCGAAGGCCAGCGCGAACTGCACGCACGAGCCGACGCCCGACGTGTTGAACTGTGCCTGGCCGTTGCCGTGCACGCTGCCGGCCTGGCTGCAGATGCTGGCGCTGCAACTGAAGCGCCGGTGCACTTGCCGAGCCAGCCGATGTAGGTGCCGTTCGGCTGGAACTTGTGGATGCGCGCCTTGATCGGCTCGGTGAGGTAGACCGCGCCGGTGGCGTCGACGCGCACGCGGTCGAGTTCGTCGTAGTTGTCCGCGCCGACCTGCGCGGCCAGGGTGGTGGACCAGAACAGCGGATTGCCCTGGGGGTCGGTCGCCGCCACCGAGACGTTGCCCGACGAGGTGAACAGGTTGCGCACCGCCCAGGTCCCCATTCCCTGGCCGGCCACCCTCACGCGGAACTCCATGCCGTGCGAAGTCAGCGCGTACACACGCTGCGTGGTCGGGTCGAAGGCCACGGAACGACCGGCCGCCTGGTCGCTGAACGAGGAGCTCGCCGTGTACTGGATGGAGCCCTGGGTGTACTGGGCAAAGCCGTCCGCCCAGCGCATGGTGCCGAGCACCGGCGGGAAGCTGGTCGATCGGCCGCGCGAGATCGCGAACACGTCGGTGCGGCCGAGTGCGGCATCGACGTGGACCGCCATGTTGACCCAGGTGGTGTCGCCTTCGCCGCCGAGGTTGGGCGAGAACGGATCGAAGCCCGGGCTGTTGCCCGAGGAATCCGCTTCCACCGTCGGCACCTCGCCGAGCAGGCGGCCGAAGCGGTCGAAGCGCGCGAAGCTGTTGTCCTGCAGCACGAAGAACGACTCGGCGCCGCGCTGTCCGACCACGCTCGCGCGCGCGATGTTCACGAAGCGGGTGCCGATGTTGTTGAACGTGCTGGTGGTGCGGGTCAGGCCGCCGGCGGTGAAGTCGCCGAAGGAACGGATCTGGCGGGTGAAGTTGTCGATCGTCTTGATCGTGCCGTTGCAGGCGCCGCGCGCGATGTCCTGCGCCTGGGTCAATTGCGGCAGCGCGTCGCCGGGCGGATCGACGAAGGCGAAGGCCATGTCGTAGGTGCGCTGCACGACCATCGCGTTGAGGCTGGCCTGGGTGATCGCGCCGCCCGCGCCGAGCGCGACGCGGTGGATGCGGCGGTTGTCCCAGTCGGCCACCAGCACGGTCAGGGTGCCGCAGTCGATCGCGATGCCGGTCGGACGGATCGGGACCCCGGACACCGACGGCATCGCCGCGGTGAAACTCTGCGCGACCGACCACCCCTGCGCGGGGCCGGAGGGCGCGATCACGCGCAACACGCGCAGGGTGCCGGCGACGCCCGGCACGGTGCCGGGATCGGTGACGACGAGGTACTTCGAATCGCCACCGTTGACCGTGTCGGGCAGCACCACCACGTGCTGGGGGTTGGCGCCGAGGAAGGCCGAGACGTCGAGCCCGGCATCGCCGGCGAACTGCACGGTGAAGATGCGCCGCTGGTCCCAGTCGCCGAAGATCAGTTCGGTCGGCACCGGATCGTCGGCGTTGAACGACTCCTCGCTGTTCAAGGTCGCCAGCGTGTAGGGCTTGCGGTTGCCGTAGAAGCGCCCGTCGACCAGGTTCGCGTTCGAATCCTGCACGATGATCCGCTGGTTGGCCGGGTCGGCGATCGCGACCCGGTCCTGGGTGTCGATGCCGAAGGTGTATTCGACGTGGCTGGACAATTGCGGCGACGAACCGGTCAGCGTGAAGCGCGTCTGGTAGGCGGGCGTCGGCGTCACCGGGATGTCGCCGTGGTCGGGCACGCCGCGGATGCGCCAGGTCAGCGGGTCGAGGTCGGGATCGGCGGCCTGCAGGCTGATCGGCGTGACGATGCCGGCGGCCACGGTCACCGTGGTGCCGGGCGTGGTCGGCGCACGGTTGCTGCCGGCGGCGCGCACCACCGCGACCTGGTCGACCTGCGCGCTGTTGCCGCTGGAATCCTGCGCGGTCCAGCGCACCGTGTAGCGGGTGCCGGTCTGCAGCTGCGCGGTCGCGCAGTTCTGCGTGTTGTTGGCGCCGTCGATCACGCTGCAGCCGTAACTGGGCGTGAGCGTGGCGAAGTCGAAGAACAGCGGCGGGAACAGTCGCGGCGCCGGCGTGGTGTTGGTGTTGCACAGGTACGCGGTGCAGCCGACGCCCGGCGCGGTGAACGCGATGCTGGTGGTGCCGGCGGGCACCACGATGGCGGCGGGCGCCGGCTGCTCGATCGTCGGCGCGAGGGTGTCGACCACCGTCACCTTCACCACGTAGTTGAGCGTGGTGCTGTTGCCGGAGCGATCCACCGCGCTGATCGGGTAGTAGTGCGTGCCCAGCGGCACGCTGATCGGAAAGGTGTTGAACAGGCGCGGGTCGGAATCGCAGTTGTCGGTGCCGACCAGGTTTCCGGCGGCGAAGTACGGCGGCGTGAACGCGCGGTTGGCACCGTTGGCGTCGAGCGCCTCGTACACGTACTCGGCGACGATGTGGCGCTCGTTCGGCGTGCCCGCGTTCTCCACCCGCAGCACGGGATAGACCGGCGGGAAGTACTCGCGGATGGTGAACGACTGTTCGTAGTCGACGTTGTTGAACGACAGCGGGGTGACGAGCACGCCGCCGATGCGGAACCTCCATCGCCCGGCGTAGAGGTTGGACCCACCCGGCGTGGCGACGATGGCGCCGTCGGCGCGCAGGTCGGCGGTGAATCCGCGCCAGCCCTGGAACACGGCATCGAGCGCGTCCTGCAGGTCGAGATTGTCGACCACGACGTGGGTGATCAGGTCGCTGAGGCCCGGGATGATGTCGTCGAGCGAGACGCCGATCGACGGCACGTTGATGCTGAAGTCGAGCAGCCCGTCGAGCCCGATGTCGGGGAACGTGATCCGCTCCTCGATCTCCTGCTGCAGCGCCGCGCCGGCCGCACCGGGCGCGAAGAACGGGTCGGCGAAGGACGGATACGGCCCGAACGGATCGACGTAGGCCCACTCCGGCCGGTCGAAGGGCCCGAAGTCGAGGATGCGTCCCGAGCCGTCCTGCGCGAAGGTCGTGCTGAAGGTGCACGAGCCCGGCGACGACGGGTTGTCCACGTCGCGCACGAAGTCGCGCGGCGCCGCCGGCACGAAACCGTCGGTCAACGCCCGCAGCCGGCGCTGGTTCTCGGTCAGCGCGCTGAATCCCTGGCCGACCAGGATCGGCGGGCACAGCGCGGCCAGGGTCGACCCCACGGCGACCTTGGTCGCCGCCCTGCGAATCGCCCTCTTCTGCTTGCTGGTGAGGTCGTCGATCGGGTTGAACAGCGCCGTCAGCAGCCGATCGATGCCGAGGTCGGTCAGTTCGTCGACGCCGTCGCTGAACAGGTACGAGCCACCCTGCTGGCAGACGATCGCGGTGAAATTGGCAGCATCGGCCTACGCGCGCGCCGTCGTCGGCACGAGACCCAGGACGACGAGGGCGGCGGCCACGCGCAGCAGCCCGACCCGAACGAAACTTCCCACGTTGACCCCCTGGTGCGACGGCAGGCACGACGAACGCCCGCCCGGATGCGGCGGCGCGGCAGTCCGGCGACGTGCAAACGCCATGCCATCGGAGCACCAACGGACCGAGCGCGATCGTTCAGTTCCACGTGTCGATGCCACGTGAGGATCGCGTCCGAAGACGGAAGGATGCCCCGACGACGATGGGCGTGTCCGCTCCGCCGGGTTCCGGGCGAACGCCACGCCCGCGCGCGACGTCGAAGGCGGCGAGGCCGGCGCCACAGGCCTCGGACTCGGGCCGTCAGGGCGAGATCCGCGACGGCCCCGACCCAGGGGCGCCCCGCATCGACGCGGCGGGACGGTGGACGTCGTCGTCGCAGTGGAGCGCACGAGCCACCGCTCAGCCGGGCGGCGGGCCCTCGAAACCGTCGCGCAGCAGCAGGTCGACGTCGATCCGCCGCGGCACATGCATCACGATGCAGTGGATGGCGCCGGCCAGCGAGATGATCTCGCTGCAGTCGACGCTGACCACCGTGCGGTCCTCGAAGGCGGCCCGGAAGGTGGCCAGCGCGGCGGCGTTCTCCGTCGGGTAGCCGTCGAAGCGGCACACCATCACGATCTCGTTGATCACCACCGCATTGGCGTAGGTGTAGTGCGCGCCGCCGGCCCGCCATCCCGGCGTGCGGTGCACGACGAGCCCCTCCGCCTGCCGTGCTGCAGCGAAGGCGTCGGCAATGCCCGCCGGGCTGCCGACGCTCTCGGGGTAGTCGCTGACGAGGACCTCGTCGTCGTCCACCGGCAAGACCCACATGTCGATGTGCTGGGTGGCATCGAAGCTCTGCGGGAACGGCGTGACGAGAGTGACGTCCAGCCCCTGGTAGTGCTGGTACAGGTCGCGCACCTGCTGCGCGCTGATGCCGGGATTCTCATCGAGGATCAGCCCGGTCATGAACGCGCGGCGATTGGCGAACAGGTGGAAGTTGCCGCCGCCATGGACCAGCGGCAGCTCGTAGCGCGGCTCGTTCCATTGGCCGGCGAGCGCCGCCGGCAGCGCATCATCCAGCGGCCGAGGCCGGTTGTAGACGTGGTCGACCATCGCGCGGCCGCCCGCGGCGTCGATGAAGCGCGGGCCGTAGTCGCGGATCCAGATCGAGTTGGTGGGCGCGACGACGAAGGTCACCTGCGAGAGGTCGGCGCCCGCGCCCTGCAGCGTGGTGGTCGCGCTGGCCTGCTGCGCCGCGCCGGACACCACGATGTACATCCGCGCATCGGGCGTGAGGGTCGTGACCGCCACGGTCATTTCGGTCAGCAGCGCGTTCTGCGTGCCCCAGCGGACCAGCAGGCCGTCGTTGGGCTCGTACTCGGCCGGTGCGCGCACCGGTCCGGGCGGCGGCGCGGTCGGCAGACGCGCGGGCAAGCGCCAGCGGGCGCGCTCGTCGGGCGTGAGGCTGCGCGGCAGCGGGCGTGGCTCGTCGTCGACGATCGCATCGAGCACCGCCTGCGGGACGACCTGCTGCGCCGCGCAGAGGGCCGGGCACACCGACAGGGCGAGCAGCCCTGCGAATCGCACGCGAAACATCGCGACACTCCCCGGTTCACGCCTTGCGTAGGGTAACGCGCCGCGCCGCCAGACGCCCGTGGGCCGCCTGCGGTCTGCCATCGACGCACCGCGCGACGCCCCGCCGGCCGCGACACCGCGCCCGCCGATTGCAGGTTCAGCCCACGGCCGCCAGCGTGACCAGGTCCCCCGCCGGCTGCGGTCGCGCGAACAGGAACCCCTGCCCCATCGTCACCCCCAGCGCGATCAGGGCCTCGCGCTGCAGGTCGGTCTCGATGCCTTCGGCGATGACTTCCATCCCCAGCGACTGCGCCAGCGCGCGGATCGCCTTGACCACCGCCACGCTGTTGCCGCCGCCGCCCGGCAACAGGTCCTGCACGAAGGACCGGTCGATCTTGAGCGAGTGGATCGGCAGCCGGTGCAGGTAGGACAGCGACGAATAGCCGGTGCCGAAGTCGTCCAGTTGCGAGAGCACGCCGGCCTCGCGCAGGCGCTCCAGCGTGCGGCGGATCTGGTCTGGGTTCTCCAGCAGCGCGCCTTCGGTGACCTCGAGCCGGATGCGGTGCGGGGCGATGCCGCGGACGCGCAGCAGCGCGAGCACCGCCTCCGCGAGGTCGGGCGAGCGGAAGTGGCGCGCGGAGACGTTGATGCAGACGTAGGTGCGCTCGTCGGTGATGCGCGGGATCTCGCGGCAGGTCAGGTCGAACATCTGCCAGTCGATCTGCTCCACCGCGCCGTTGTCCTCGGCGACGTCGAGGAAGTCGCCCGGCACCAGCAGGCCGCGCTCGCCGTGGCGCCATCGCAGCAGTGCCTCGTAGCCGAGCGTGCGCCCGTTGCGCAGGTCGACGATGGCCTGGAAGTGCGGTTCGAACTCGTTGCGCGCGATCGCGCGGCGCAGGTCGCCTTCGAGGTCGAGCAGCTTGAGCGCCTCGGTGTGCAGTTGCTCGTCGAACACCTCCCAGCGCTGTCGGCCATTGGCCTTGGCGCGGTACATCGCGACGTCGGCGTCGCGCAGCAGGTCCTCGGCGCGGCTGTAGCGCGGGTGCGAGACCGCGATGCCGACCGAGGCCGAGGTGAACAGCTCCTTGCCGCCGACCCGGATCGGTGCCGACAGCGAATCGATGACGCGCCGCGCGACGCTGTGCGCGTCGTGCTCGCCGGCGATGTCCTCCAGCAGGATCGCGAACTCGTCGCCGCCCAGGCGCGCGACCATGTCCGGCTGGCGCAGCGCGGCGGCGATGCGCGCGCCGGCCTCCTTGAGCATCTCGTCGCCGACCAGGTGGCCGACCGAATCGTTGATCACCTTGAAGCGGTCGAGGTCGAGGAACAGCACCGCGAAGTGCCGGCGCCGGTCGCGCTGGAAACGCGCCAGCGCGTGGCCCAGGCGGTCGAGCAGGTAGGTGCGGTTGGGCAAGCCGGTGAGCGCGTCGTGCTGCGCCTGGTGCTTGAGGCGCAGTTCCGCGCGCTCGCGCTCGCCGATCTGGTCGCGCAGCTCGCGGTTGGCCTCGGCCAGTTCGCGCGTGCGCTCGCTGACCCGGCGCTCGAGATCGGCATAGGCGGCCTTGAGCGAGTCCTGCGCGCGCTTGCGCTCCAGGCCCTGCGCGATGTGGTGGGCGACGAAGGTCAACAGTTCCTGGTCGCGCGCCGAGAACAGTTTCTCGGGCGTGTAGCTCTGCACGGCGATCACGCCCAGCGGGCCGGATTCGCCGGGCAACGGCACGCCGAGCCAGCATTCGGAGCGGGTGCCGAAGCTCTGCACCTCGCCCGCGAGGCGCAGGGCCTCGACCGCGTCGCGGTCGGCCAGCAGCGCGCGGTTGGTGCGCAGCACGTACTCGGTCATGCCCTTGGCTATCTTGCGCCGCGGGCGCTGGCGGTCGTGCTCGTCGACCGAGTAGGGAAAATCGAGCTCGTCACGCGCCTCGCCCGCGACCAGGGCGATGAAGAAATTGCGCGCATCGAGCAACTCGCCGACCACGCCGTGCACCGCGCCGTAGAAGTGCTCGATGGTCTCGGCGGTGGTCGACAGTTCGGCGATGCGGAACAGCGCCGCCTGCAGGCGCTCGCCGCGCTGGCGCTCGGCGACTTCCCACAGCAGGGTCTGGTTGGCGGCCGCGAGGTCGGTGGTGCGCTCGTCGACGCGGCGCTCGAGCTCCTCGTGCGCCTGCTTGCGCTCCATCGCGGTCAGGATGTGCTGGGCGACGAACGACAGCAGGACGCGGTCTTCCTCGGAGTAACGCGTGCGCTCGTCGTAGCTCTGCACCACGATCGCGCCGCGCACCTCGCCGCCGCGCATCATCGGCACGCCGAGCCAGTCGGCGCTCTCGGGACCCAGCGCCTCGTCGCGCTGCACGCCGAGCTGCGCGCGCACCACCGACGACGGCCCATGGAAGGCGCGCCCGCGGCGCATCATGGCGAGGGTGAGGCTGTTGGAGAGGCTGGCGACGGGGATCTCGGCGTCGATTTCGATCTGCGCGTGGTCGTGGGTGTCGACGATGTAGACGAAGCGCACCGCGCCGCGCTCCGCGCTGTAGCGCAAGATGAAGAAGTTCTCGGCGTACATCAGGCCGGCGACGATGCCGTGCACGCTGCGCAGCATGTCGTGCATCTCGAGGTCGGCGCCGGCCATGTCGGCGATCGCGTACAGCGCGCGCTGCAGCCGCTCGGCCTTGGCCAGGCGGTCGACCGAACCGCGCAGCCGCTGGTTGGCGAGCAGGACGCGCAGGATCGAGCCGCTGGCGCCCTGCCCGGCCACGAACTCCGCCGGCGGCACCGCGACCTCGCCCGCGGCCCAGGTGACGGCGATGAAGCCGTCCTCCGAGGGCGGCACCAGCAGTGCCGCGCGGCGGCGGCGCCCGTCGCGCGCGGATTCCTGCGCATGGGCGAGACGGTGCTCGACGAGGCGGCCGACCAGCAGCGCGTCGAGCGGGTCGGGCGACCCGCCCAGCGTCTTCCAGCCCGCGCTGCCACCCGGTTCGCCTTCGGCCGACCACACGAGGCGCGCCTCGGCGAGGCCGAGCGCGGTGATCTCCGCCTCGGCCTGGACCAGCGCCGCGTCCAGCGTGGCGCAGCGCCAGAGCAACCCCGAGCCGGCGGCCGACAGCGGCATCGAGGCGGTCGCGGGGCTGGAACCGGAGGCGGCCATCTGTAGACCTGGGGAGAGTCCAAACGCCAGTCTAGCAAGCAGGCCGTGCCCCGGTGCCCGCCGGTCAACCCCGAAGCGCCGCCTGCCACGTTTCCTCACAAGCACGCCCCCGCAGGAGATCGCTTACCCTTGTCCGCGATGGCAGCCGATGACTCCGACGAGGCCTTGATGCGGGACTGGACGGCGGGCCGCCTGCCCGCTTTCGAGGCCCTGTATGCGCGCCATCGCGGGATGCTGTACCGGTTCCTCCTGCGGGGCGCGGGCGAGTCCGTGGCCGACGAGTTGTTCCAGGAAACCTGGGCCCGCGTGGTGGCGGCGCGCAGCCGCTGGAAGCCGGAGGCGAAGTTCAGCACCTGGCTGCTGCAGATCGCGCACAACCTGATGGTCGACCACTGGCGCCGCCAGCGTCCGGCCGAGCCCGATCCGGAAACCACGATCGCCGCGCTGGAGGCTCCCGAGGAACATCGACCCGATGCCGATCTCTCGCAGTTCGAACAGCGGCGCCGCCTGCAGCGGGCGCTGGAAACCCTGCCGCCGGAGCAGCGCGAGGCCTTCCTGCTGCGCGCCGAGGCGGGCCTGGGCGTGCAAGAGATCGCCGAGGCCACGGGTGTCGGCCGCGAGACGGCGAAGTCGCGCCTGCGCTATGCGCTGGCGCGCCTGCGCGAGGCCCTGAAACCATGAACCCCTCCGACGACGAACTGCTCGCCCTTTACGGCCGACTGCCGCGCCCGGAACCCTCGGCGGCGCTGGACGCCGCGGTGCTGGCGCAGGCGCGCG
>JAJTHZ010000073.1 GCA_021299185.1 Lysobacteraceae bacterium
CCGCGGCGCGAGCAGGAGACCTTGCTTGTGCAAGGCCTCCTGCACCTCCAACACACCCCCGGCGGTCCGCCGCGCGCCTTCCTGGCGCGCGGTGCCTTGCGCTTCTCGGTCGTCCAGGGGTCCGCGCTTGACGGCGCGTCCCGCGCCTGCGCGGACTCGCGGGCATCCATGCCCGCGACCGGCTTCGCCGGCAAGAACCCTGGACGCCCTGCGATGCTCAGCGGACCTTAGGGGGCCCCGATGGACCAACCCGCCATCCATGGCTGGTTGCACGAGGGCGCCGACTGTTCCGCTTCTTCTGCTGGGTGCGCGCTGCGGCCAAGGCCATGCCTTTGGATCGCGCAAACGACCAGCCATGGATGGCGGGTTCGTTCCATGGGGCCCCTGAGCGCCGCCGAGCATCGCAGGGCGGACCGGGTTCTTGCCCCCGTCAGGGGGTCGCGGCCATGGATGGCCGCGAGTTCGCGCGGGCTGAGCGGGGGTTTGGCGCGGCACCGCCGCGCCCCCGCGAAGGCCCGGCCAGGGATGGCCGGGCGGGCGGACATTCCAGGGATGGATGCTTGCCGAACAGCGCAACGAAGACAGGGCGGCGCTCCGGGCTGTCCTTGGGGGACCAGGGGATCTTGGACAAGCACGACCCACTGGTCGGGCCGCGGCAGCGGACCGAAACCGCTTTGTCGCTTGCGACAGCCAAGCAAACCCGAACGCAAGACGCCAGCGGCAAGATCGGGACGTGGCGGTCGCGCTGCGCGCAGCGCTCCTACAGTGGAGGGCTCGACGCAAGACGCCTGCGGCAAGGTCGAAACGAGGCGGTCGCGCGCAAGCGCGCTCCTACGGGCGCGGCCGATGCGAAACGGGATGTCGGTTGCGACAGCGGGGCAGCCGCGGGGCGAGATGCCAGCGGCAGGGCCGATGCGTTGCGATCGTGCCGCGCGCGGTGCCGGGGTGCCGGGGTGCCGGGGTGCCGGGGTGCCGGGGTGCCGGGGTGCCGGAATGCCGGGGCGCCGCGTGCGGCGCCATGGCACCGCATGCCTGCGGGGCCGCGTGGGCCCCGCGCGGGTCAGTTCAAGGTGCGCGGCGCGTCGGCGATCTCGAACGCCTTGACCTTGGACGCCAGCCGCGTGTCGGCCGACAGCAGGTCGATGGCGTCGGCGAGGATGCGGGCCGATTCGTCGAGCGGCGCGTCGGGGCCGGTGCGCTCGGCTTCGTCCTCGTCGTCCTCGGCGCGGCGCTCGTCGGAGAGCAGGCCGTCGTCGAGGCGCTCGTCGGCCTGCGCCGCGGCCTTGCCGGCGGCCTTGGCCAGCGCCTCGCGCTCGGCATTGCGCTGCGCGATGCGCTTCTGCTGGCGCTCGCGCTCGGCGCGGCGCACGGCCTCGTTGAGCGAGAGCGTCTGTTCCGCGCGCATGCGGCGGCCTTCCTCGACGTCCTCGAGGTAGTACTGGAATTCGCGGTCGTTCGCGGCGCGCTGCTGGTGGCGGGCGACCAGCA
The DNA here is from genome assembly GCA_021299185.1 of Lysobacteraceae bacterium. Taxonomy (GTDB): domain Bacteria; phylum Pseudomonadota; class Gammaproteobacteria; order Xanthomonadales; family Ahniellaceae; genus UBA4656. The sequence continues at coordinate 1,489 of JAJTHZ010000073.1, forward strand.
GCGGCACCAGTTCGCGGAAGTCGCCGCGGCCGCTGTAGTCGGCCGGGGTGATCGACGCCCACGGCAGGGCGTTGTCGATCGAGCTCTCGCCCCACTGGGTCGGGTCGATCACGCCCGCCCATTCGATGTCGGGCACCACGCCGCGGTTCTGGGTCGAGCCGCCGTTGACGCGGAAGAACTGCGCCACGGTGAGCTTGACCTGGCCGAAGGTGGGCTTCTCGTTGTTGGCGAAGTTGTCGAGGTCGATCAGGTTCTGCACCGTGCCCTTGCCGTAGGTGGTCTGGCCGATGATCAGCGCACGGCCGTAGTCCTGCAGCGCGGCGGCGAAGATCTCCGAGGCGGACGCCGAGGAGCGGTCGACCAGCACCGCCAGCGGGCCGTCCCAGGCCACCGCTTCGTCGGTGTCGGCCTCGACGCTGACCCGGCCCTGCGCATCGCGCACCTGCACCACCGGACCGCGGTCGACGAACAGGCCGGTGAGGTTGGTGGCCTCGGTGAGCGAGCCGCCGCCGTTCTGGCGCAGGTCGATCACGATGCCGGTGATGCCTTCCTGCTTGAGTTCGCCGATCAGCCGGCGCACGTCCTTGGTCGACGAGCGCGCGCTGGCGTCGCCGCGGCGGTTGCCTTCGAAGTCGTGGTAGAAGGTCGGCAGGTGGATCACGCCGATCTTGCGGCCGCCGGCTTCGATCACCGACTTCTTGGCCGCCTGCTCCTCCAGTTGCACGGTGTCGCGCACGATCTTGACGTGCTCCGGCTTGCTGTCCTCGGGCGCATCGGCCGGGATCACGTCCAGCGCGACGGTGGTGCCCTTCGGCCCGCGGATCAGTTCCACCACGTCGTCGACGCGCCAGCCGATCACGTCCTGCATCGGGCCCTTCTCGCCCTGGCCGACGCCGACGATGCGGTCGCCGATCTTGACGATGCCCTGGCGGCCGGCCGGACCGCCCTTCACCACGCTGCGCACGGTGGTGTAGTCGTCCTGCTTCATCAGCACCGCGCCGATGCCTTCCAGCGAGAGCCTCATCTGGATGTTGAAGTTCTCCGCCGTGCGCGGGCCGAGGTAGCCGGTGTGCGGCTCGATCGCGGTGGCGTAGGCGTTCATGAAGGTCTGGAACACGTCCTCGCCGTCGAGCTCGCGCACGCGGTCGCCGAAGCTCTTGTAGCGGCGGTCGAGGGTCTTCTTGATCTCTTCGTCGGACTTGCCGTTGAGGCGCAGGCGCAGCCAGTCGTTCTTGACCCGCTTGCGCCACTGCTCGTCGAGCTCGGCGGTGCTCTTGGCCCAGGCCGCGTCCTCGCGGTCGAGTTCGATCGACTCGTCGACGCTGAAGTCGAAGCCCTTGGCCAGCAGGCCGCGCGCGTGCGCGGTGCGCTCGCCGACGCGGCGGATGTAGGTGCGGAAGATCTCGAACGGCGGCTCGAGGTCGCCGTCGTAGATGGCGTCGTCGAGGGTGGTGCGCCAGGCGGCGAAGCGCTGTGCGTCGGATTCGAGGAAGAACAGCTTGTCGCCGTCGAGGCCCTCGAGGTAACGGTCGTAGAGGTCGGCCGACAGGGTGTCGTCGAGCGGCGTGCGCTTGTAGTGGAAGCGGGTCAGGAAGCGCGTGGCCCACATCGCCGACTGCACCTGCTCGGCGGTCGGCGCCAGGGTGGCGGGGTCGGCGGGCACGCCGGGCTTGGCCTGCGCCGGCGGCGCACCGGCGGACGCGCCGATGGCCAGCGCAAGCGACAGGACGAGGGGGCGGATCACGTTCATCGTTCGCTCCAGCGGGCCGCCGCGGCGGCCCCGTCATTCCCGCAGGCTAGCATTCCAGCAGGCTAGGACCGGGACCCCGGTCCGCGCAGTGCTACAGGTCACGCATGCACGAAGCCTGCCGCGTGGGCCATTTCGTCCGCGTGATAGGACGAACGGACCAGTGGACCGCTGGCGACGTGCGTGAAGCCGAGGTCATGGCCGAAGTCCGCGATGGCGGCGAACTCCTCCGGGGTCCAGTAGCGCAGCACCGGGTGATGGTGCGCCGAGGGCTGCAGGTACTGGCCGACGGTGACCATGTCGACGTCGTGCGCGCGCAGGTCGCGCAGCGCGCCGTGCACCTCGTCCAGCGTCTCGCCCAGCCCCAGCATGATGCCGGACTTGGTTGGCACCGCCGGGTGCTGCGCCTTGAAGCGCTTGAGCAGGGCCAGCGACCAGTCGTAGTCGGCGCCGGGCCGCACCTCGCGGTAGCGCGCGCGCACGGTCTCGAGGTTGTGGTTGAACACGTCCGGCGGGGCGTCCTTGAGCGCGGCCAGCGCGCGGTCCATGCGGCCCTTGCCGCGGAAGTCAGGGGTCAGGATCTCGACCCGGATCGACGGGCTGAGTTCCCGCACCCGGCGGATGCAGGCCGCGAAGTGGGCCGCCCCGCCGTCGGGCAGGTCGTCGCGGTCGACCGAGGTGATGACCACGTAGCGCAGGCGCATGTCGGCGATGGTGCGCGCGAGGTTCTCCGGCTCGGCCGCATCGGGCGGCTTCGGCCGGCCGTGGGCGACGTCGCAGAACGCGCAGCGGCGGGTGCAGACCTCGCCGAGGATCATGAACGTCGCCGTGCCCTTGGAGAAGCACTCGTGGATGTTCGGGCACGAGGCTTCCTCGCACACCGTCACCAGCGCGTTCTTGCGCAGTTGCCGCTTGAGGTCGGCCACCGCGTTGCCGGGCGGGATGCGCACGCGGATCCACGAGGGCTTGCGCAGCGCCGGACGCTCGGCGTCGAAGGTGACCGGGTTGCGGGCGATCTTGTCGGCGGCCAGTTGCTTCTCGCCGGGGGCGAGCGGGGCCGGTTCGACCAGCGACAGCGGGATGGATTTGTCGGGCGCGGGCGTGCTCATCGCGGTTTCAGGCGGCGGTCCGCGCGAGCGCGGGCAGGCCGGGGGCGTCGGCGTCGATCGGGGCGAGCGCGAACTGCCGCGCCAGCAGGGGCACCAGCACGGCCGCGACGTCGTCGAGGTGCGCCGGTCCACCGCAGTCTAGCACCGTGGTCACGGCCAGCCCGGCGTAGCCGCAGGGGTTGATCCGCGCCCACGGCGCGAGGTCCATGTCGACGTTGAAGGCGAGCCCGTGGAAGGAACAGCCGCGACGCACGCGCAGGCCCAGCGCCATCACCTTGGCGCCGCCGACGTAGATGCCCGGCGCGCCCTCCTTCCGTTCTCCGGCAATGCCCCAGCCGGCCAGCGCGTCGATCACCGCCTGTTCGATCCGCTGCACCAGCTCGCGCACGCCGATGCCGAGCCGGCGCAGGTCGAGCAGCGGATAGGCGACCAGTTGCCCGGGCCCGTGGTAGGTCACCTGGCCGCCGCGGTCGACCTGCACCACCGGGATGTCGCCGGCGCCCAGCACGTGCTCGGGCTTGCCGGCCTGGCCCTGGGTGAACACCGGGTCGTGCTCGACCAGCCACAGTTCGTCGGCGCTGTCCGGCCCACGCGCGTCGGTGAAGGCCTGCATCGCGCGCCACACCGGCTCGTAGGCCATCCGGCCCAGCCGGCGCACCACCAGGGGCCGTGCGGCTACAGCGTCCACTTGACCGCGGGGTGGGCGCGCAGCCGGGCGTAGGCGTTGTCGTAGTGCGCGCGGTCCTCGCACCAGAACGACACCGCGACCGCGAGGTAGTTGCCCTCGCGCGAGTGGCGGTGGCGCACGGTGCCCGGGTCGGGGCGCACGCCGGCGGCGGTGAGCTCGCCGAGCACGATGGCTTCCAGTTCCGGCCGCGCGGGACCGAAGGCGGTCACCTCGAAGGTGCCGGGAAAGGTGAAGCCGCGGGTTTCGGTCGGGTTTTCCATCGGCCACAGGTGGGGGCGACGGGACCAGAATAAACCCCTCGGGGGTGGCCGTCGAAGCCGCCCGGCCATGGCGGAAACGCTTCGGGGCTCGCTCCGATCAAGGCACGCGACCGCCATCTCTGGGGTTCGCCGTTCGGCATCCTGCCTCACCCTCGCGATTGAGGGCATGCCCTTCAAGGCATGCCCTCAATCGCTCGACCACCACAGAAGCACCGCATCGCCCAAGCGCTTGAAGAACCCACCCTCGGGGTAGTCCTCCAGCGCCACCAGCGGGGCCTCGAAGATGACCTTGTCGTCGAGCTTGACCACCAGGTTGCCGACCGGCTGGTCCTTCGCCAGCGGCGCCAGCAGGGGCTTGGGCACGTTCACCGCCGCCTGCAGGCGGCCGTAACTGCCGCGCGGGATGGTGACCCGGGCGTCGGCGGCGAGGCCGAGGCGGGCCTTCGGTGCCTCGCCCTTCCACAGTTCGGGCGCGGCGACTTCGGCGCCGGCCGCGTACAGGGTGCTGGCTTCGAAGAAGCGGAAGCCGTAGTTGAGCAGGGCCTGGGATTCGTCGGCGCGCACCTTCTCGCTGGCGGTGCCCATCACCACCGCGATCAGGCGCATGTCGCCGCGCTTGGCGCTGGTCGCGAGACAGAACCCCGCGCGCGAGGTATGCCCGGTCTTGATCCCGTCCACGCTCGGGTCGCGCCACAGCAGCGTGTTGCGATTGTGCTGGGTGATCCCGTTCCAGGTGTATTCCTTGATCGAGTACTGCTGGTAGTGCTCGGGGAAGTCGCGGATCAGGGCGCGGCCGAGGCGGGCGACGTCGAGCGCGGTGGTGACGTGGCCGTCGGCCGGCAGGCCGGTGGCGTTGAGGTAGCGCGTCGCGGTGAGCCCCAGCCGCGCGGCGTACTCGTTCATCAGGCTGGCGAAGGTCTCCTCGCTGCCGGCGAGGTGCTCGGCCAGCGCGATCGAGGCGTCGTTGCCCGACTGCACGACCATGCCGCGCAGCAGGACTTCCAGCGGCACGCTGGACTTCACCTGCAAGAACGAGGTGCTGCCGTCGGTGCCGGCGCCGCCGCGGCGCCAGGCGGTCTCGCTGATGAACACCGGGTCGTCGAGCTTGACCTTCCCGGCGGCGAGTTCGGCGGCCACGATGTAGGACGTCATCACCTGGGTGATGCTGGCGGGCTCCACCACCATCTCGGGCTCGCGCGAGGCCAGCACCGCACCGCTGTCGAAGTCCATCAGCACGTAGGAGCGCGCGCTCAGGGTCGGCGGCGGCGGCACCGGGGTCGGCGCGGCCACCGGTGTGGGCGCAGGCACGGGCGTCGGCGTCTGGGCGGCCGCCGGCAGGGCCGCGGCGAGCAGGAGCAGGCAGGTCGGGAGCAGTTTCATCGGCGGGAGGAGGAAGGCTGGAAAGGGGTCATTCGACGCTGACGGTGATGCCGCGCAGCCCGATCGCGCGCAGGCGCGCGGTCAGCGCGTCGGCCTCGGCCACGCTGCGCAGCGGGCCGACCCGCACGCGGTGCAGCAGGCGGCCATCCACCTTGACGCGATCGAGGAACACGTCGTCGATGTCGTTGTCCTCGACGCGCGCGGCCAGGCGACGCGCATTGTCGCGGCTGGCGAAGGCGCCGACCTGAACGAAAAGAGGCGCCGGCGGGGCACCCCGTGGGACCTCGGGCGCCGCGGCGAGTTCCGGGTGCTCGGGGTCGATCGCGCGCACCTCCACCTTGCCGGTGCCCTCGATGTGGATGCCGAGCTTGACCGCCGCGGCGTACGACAGGTCGATGATGCGATCGGCGTGGAAGGGCCCGCGGTCGTTGACCCGCACGATCACGCTGCGGCCGTTGTCGAGGTTGGTGACGCGCACGAAGGTCGGCAGCGGCAGCGACTTGTGCGCCGCGGTCATGGCGTACATGTCGTAGGGCTCGCGCGAGCTGGTGAGACGCCCGTGGAACTTGGTGCCGTACCAGGACGCGATGCCGCGCTCGACGTAGCCCTGCGCCGAGGGCATCACGGTGTAGGTGCGCCCCAGCACGGTGTAGGGCGAGCGGTTGCCGTAGGCCGCGCGCGGCTCGGCGCGCGGCACCGGTTCGGGCACGGCGGACACGTCGGGCGGGATGGCCGGGCCGCCGTCGCGCTCACGGGCAGGCGCGGGCCCTTCGCGCACCACCAGCGCGGGCGGCGGCGTGCCGCGCGCGTTGGCCGCGGGCGAGGCGTCCGGGCGCGCCATCTTGCGCCCGCAGGCGGCGAGCGCGACGACCAGCAGCAGCAGGACCGCGAC
>JAJTHZ010000047.1 GCA_021299185.1 Lysobacteraceae bacterium
AGCACGAAGCGCACCTGCTGCAGCGCGGCCACGTCGGCCAGCGGATCGCCCTCGACCGCGATGACGTCGGCCGACTTGCCGGGCGCCAGCGTGCCGATCTCGTCGCCGAGGCCCAGCAGATCGGCGGCCTCGACCGTGGCCGAGGCCAGCGCGTCGCGCGCGCTCATGCCGCCGTACTGGACCATCAGCGGGAACTCCTCGGCGTTGCGGCCATGGTCGGAGACACCGGCGTCGGTGCCGAAGGCGATGCGGATGCCCGCCTTGCGCGCGGCGGCGATGTTCTTGCCGGTGGCGGCGAGGCGCTGGCGGATCTTGGCCTCCACGATCGCGGTGTAGGCGCCGCTGCCGATGCGCTCGCGATAGGCGATGGTCGGCGACAGGGTCGGCACCAGGAAGGTCTTGCTGGCGAGCATCGCCTCGACGCCGCGGGCGTCGATGTAGGTGCCGTGGTCGATCGAATCCACACCCGCGCGCGCGGCGGCCTCGATGCCGCGCGGGCCGTGCGCGTGGGCGGCGACCTTGAGCCCCAGCAGGTGCGCGGTGTCGACGATGGCCTTCAGTTCGGCGCCGCTGAAGTGCTGGTCGAGGCCGCGGTTCTGCTGGCTGAGCACGCCGCCGGTGGCGGCGAGTTTGATCACGTCGGCGCCGGCGCGCGACATCTCGCGCACGCGCTGCGCGCACTGGTCGGCGCCGGTGCAGATGTTGCCGCCCGAGAGCACCGCGGTGGCCTCCGGGTTGAAGCCATTGGCATCGCCGTGGCCGCCGACGATCGAGATCGACTGCCCCGCGACCAGCATGCGCGGCCCCGGCACGGTGCCGGCGGCGATCGCGTCGCGCAGCGCGTGCGGCGCCTGCCGGTTGCCGCCGAGGTCGCGCACGGTGGTGAAGCCGGCGCGCACGGTCAGCGCAGCGTTCCTGACGCCGGAGATCGCGGCCTGCTCCGGAGTGTCGATCGCGTCGCGCCACCACGGCGTGGCCGGCTCGCCGGTCAGGTGCACATGGCTGTCGACCAGGCCGGGCAGCACGGTGCGGCCGCGCAGGTCGATCTCGCGCGCCGACTCGCCCTCGGCCAGCGCCGGCGTCGCGTCCAGTCCATCGAGCACCGACACCAGCCGATCGCCGCGCACCACCAGCGTGCTCGGCCCGCGCGGCGGCTGCCGCGGATCGACGATCACGCGGTCGGCGCGCAGCAGCAGGACCTCCGCGGCCGGCGCGGGGGTCGCGGCGTGTGCCGCGGTGCTCAGCAGGATCAGGATCGGCAGGGCGCGCAGCATGGTCGGCTCCTCGGTCGCGAGCCGACGATCATAGCGTTGCAGGGGACGGCGGCGAACCGGCCGCGCGCGATCGGACGCTCAGCGCGGCAGGCTCAGCCCGCGCACTGGAAATACAGCACATCGTTCTTGTTGGCCGCCACGGCCTGGCCGAGGCTGATCGTGCCGGACTTGCGCAACTGCGTCTCGTCGCGGTGCAGGCGCAGTTCGTCGTCCTCGCCCAGCTTGACCCAGGTGCCGTTGGTGCTGCGGTCCGAGATCATGAAATAGCCGCGCTTGTACTCGATCATCGCGTGGTTGCGCGACACCCACTCGGCGTCGATCACCAGGCTGGAATTGAGTTCGCGGCCCAGCGTGAACGGCTGCGAGGTGGCGTCGAGTTCGAACACGCGGTCGCGGTAGCGCAGGGTGATCTTCGCCCCGCCCTGCCCCGGCAGGTTGTCGAGCCGGATCGCGCGCTGCACGGTGGTGACGTTGGACAGGTCCTCCTGCCACAGCACGTCGACGATCTCGATCGGGAACTGCTTGCCGCTGACGCGCGCGGTGCCCAGCGCGCGCGAACGCACCGCGCCGGGGTTCACGCCCGCGACCGTGGTCGCGGTGGTGACGATCTGCTCGCGCTTGGCCAGTTGCTCCATGCGCGCGGCGGTGTTGACCGCGTCGCCGTAGACGTCGTTGTCCTCGATCAGGGTGTCGCCATGGTGCAGGCCGACGCGGATCGCGAGGTTGTCCTTGACGAACACCGGGTCGTGGGCGATCCGCTTCTGCATGTCGGTCGCCGCCAGCAGGCCGTTGATGGCCGCCGGGAAGGTGCACATCACGGAGTCGCCGATGGTCTTGATGACCTTGCCGCCGTGGCGGCCCGCGACCTCGCCGAGCGCCGACAGCACGGCGGAGACGATGCGCCGCGCCTCCACGTCGCCGCGCAGCTCGAACAGCTTGGTGCTGCCGCTGACGTCGGCGAACAGGATGGTGGTGGGCTGGCTGACCGGCATGGCCCGCGGATGATAGGCGATTCCCCCCGCCCGCTCCACCGGCGGGCCGGGGCGCGCCGGCTCAGGTGCGCAGCAGGGTTTCGGCCGCCGCCAGCACCGCGCCATCCGACGGCAGGATGAAGTTCGCGGCGCCAGCCAGCGGCGTGTAGGTGTCTTCGCTGACCACCCGCGCCAGCGGCTTGGCGCCATGCCCGCCTTCCACCACCGCGGTCACGATGCCCTCGCCCGCCCCGGCGCTGCGCCGGCCCTCGTCGACCACCAGGATGCGCGCGCAGGCGCCGGCATGGCGCGCGATCAGTTCGGCGTTCAGCGGCACCAGCCAGCGCAGGTCGAGCACCCGGCAACGGCCGAGCCCACGCGCCTCCACCGCCTTCGCCGCGCGCAGCGCCATCGGCACGCCGTTGCCGAAGGTGACGATCAGCAGGTCCGTGCCCTCACCGTACACCCGACCCTCGCCGAGCGGGAGGGTGGCGCCGGGCGCGGGATAGGCGGTGAGCCAGCCGCCGTCGCCGGCCTCGTGCAGGTCCTTGGTCATGTACAGCGCGATCGGCTCGAGGAAGATGCTGACCCGGCCGTCGACCTTGGCCAGCGCGGTCAGCGTGCGCAGCATCAGCGCCGCGTCGTCGCCCCGCGACGGACAGCCGACCACCAGGCCCGGGATGTCGCGCAGGGCAGCGATCGAATTGTCGTTGTGGAAGTGCCCGCCGAAGCCGCGCTGGTAGCCGAGACCGGCCATCCGCACCACCATCGGGTTGCGGTACTGGTCGTTGGAGAAGAACTGCAGCGAGCAGGCCTCGCCGCGGATCTGGTCGCAGGCGTTGTGGAAATAGGCCAGGTACTGGATCTCGGGGATCGGCAGCATCCCCATGTTGGCGTAGCCCTGCGCGAGCCCGAGGATGGTCTGCTCGTCGAGCAGGGTGTTGAACACGCGGTTGCCCTTGAAGGCCTTGTACAGGCCCTTGGTCACCGTGTAGACGCCGCCCTTCTGCGCCACGTCCTCGCCGAACAGCAGGGTCTCGGGGTACTTGGCCATCAGGTCGAACAGCGCGGCGTTGATCTGCAGCGCGAGGTGGCGCGGCGGCAGGTTCTCCGGCAGGTTCTTCTCGCCGCCGAACACGCGCGCCCGCTCGTCGCCGTAGTCGGCGCGCGCGGCCTCGGCGGCCACCGCTGCGGGCGAGTACGGCGCCAGCGGCTTCATCACCTCGGCGGCATCCGCCAGTTTCGGCCGGCGGTCGGCCTCGATCGCGGCGGCCATGCAGCGCGCGCGGATCGCCTCGTACTGCGCGAGCAGCGCGTCGGGCGTGGACAGCCCGGTCGACAGCGCGATGTCGGCGCTGCGCAGCAGCGGGTCCTGTGCCTCGGCCGCGAGCAGTTCGTCGATCGCGCGGTACTCGACCTCGAAGTCGGTGCCGGCGTGGCCCATCAGGCGCGCGGTGCCAAGGTGCAGGAAGGTCGGCCGCCGGGTGCGGCGGCAGTGCTCGACCGCGGCCAGCACCTGGCCGAAACCCTGGGCGAGGTCGAGGCCGTCGGCGTAGAAATAATCGAGGTCGCGCCGGCCGGAGAACGAGGCCGCGATCCAGCCGCTCGGGGTCTTGACCGAGATGCCGATGCCGTTGTCCTCGCACACGAACAGCACCGGCGCCGGGATGCCCTGGTAGGCGGTCCACTGCGCGGCGTTGAAGGCACCCTGCGCGGTGGAATGGTTGGCCGAGGCGTCGCCGAAGGTGCAGATTGCGATGCTGTCGTCCGGCACCGGCAGCGGGCGACGGGTGCGCTTGCCGGCCTCGATCGCGATCGCGGTGCCGAGCGCCTTCGGCGGATGCGAGCCGATGGTGGACGTCTGCGGCAGCACCCACAGGGGCTTCGAGCCCCACACCTTGTGCCGCCCGCCCGAGGCCGGGTCTTCCTTGCTGGCCGCGAACGACAGCGCGGAGTCCATCACCGGATCCATGCCCGGCAGTTTGCGGAAGCGTTCGGCCATGAAGCCGCCGCTGCGGTAGTGCAGGAACGCCGGATCGGTGTGGCGCGCGGCGCGCGCCACCATCGCGTTGCCCTCGTGGCCGGACGAGCCGATCGTGTAGAACACCTTGTTCTGCACGCGCAGCACGCGCGCCATCAGGTCCAGGTGGCGGCTGATCAGCTGCGACTCGAACAGTTCCAGGAAGCCACGCGCATCCAGCGCGCTGCCCGGCAGCACCGGCGCGTCCGGATCGGGCGTCGGCAGCGAGCGGCCCGGATGGGCGCGCACGTAGTCCTGGAAATTGAGGTCCACCACCTCGGCGCGATTGACCTGGCGGGCGCGGGCGGACGGGGTCGGGGCGGGCTGGGCGGCCATGGGCGAAGGGGCGGCGTCGAAACCGCGCATTGTAGGACGCCCGGCCCGCGAACGCCCGCGCGGCGCGCGGGCCGTCGGAATCAGTCGAACACCTTGCCCGGGTTCAGGATGCCCTGCGGGTCGAGGACCTGCTTGATGCCGCGCATGATCGCGACCTCGGCCGCGCTGCGGGTGCCGAGCAGGTGGCCCTTCTTCACCAGCCCGATCCCGTGTTCGGCCGAGATGCTGCCGCCGAAGCGCGCCAGCGTGTCGGACAGCAGGCTGGTGACGTGCTCGCACTGGGCGATGAACTCGGCCTCGCCCAGTGCCGCGGGCTTGACCACGTTGATGTGCAGGTTGCCGTCGCCGATGTGGCCGAACCAGACCACCTCGACGCCCGGATACTCGCGGGCGAAGATCGCCTGCATGGCCTGCATGAACTCGGGGATCGCGCTGACCCGCACCGAGATGTCGTTCTTGTACGGCTTGTACGGCGCGAGGCTTTCGGTGATGCCTTCGCGCAGGCGCCACAGCGCACGCGACTGCGCCTCGCTGCGGCTGATCACGCCGTCGACCACCCAGCCCTGCTCCGCGCAGTGCTCGAACACCGCCAGCGCTTCGGCCTCCTGCGCGTCGTCGACGCAATCGAACTCGGTGATCACGTAGAACGGCGCCTCGCCCTCGAACGGACGCTGCGCGCCGTGCGCGAGCACGTGGTGCAACGCGCGGTCGGTGAAGAATGCGAAGGCGCCCACCGACAGCCGCGCGCGGCAGGCGGCGAACACCTGCATCAGCGCGTCCATCGCCGGCAGGGCGAACACCATCACGTTCTGGCGGACCGGCGGATCGGCCAGCCGCAGGGTCGCCTCGACCACGATGCCCAGGGTGCCTTCGGAACCGACCACCAGGTGGCGCAGGTCGTAGCCGCTGGAGTTCTTGATCAGGCCGCGATTGAGGTCGAGCAGTTCGCCGCGGCCGTCGACCAGCTTCAGGCCCGCCACCCACTCGCGCGTGTTGCCGTAGCGGATCACGCGGATGCCACCGGCATTGGTGGCGATGTTGCCGCCGATCGAACAGGAGCCGCGCGAGCCGAAGTCGACCGGGTAGCACAGCCCGTGTTCGGCGGCGGCGCGCTGCACGACCTCCAGCGCAATGCCGGGCTGCACGGTGAGGGTGCGGTCGATCGGGTCGAAGGCGAGCACCCGGTTCATCCGTTCCAGGCTCAGCACCAGTTCGCCGCGGGCCGCCACCGCGCCGCCGGACAGGCCGGTGCGTCCACCCGAGGGCACCAGGGCGACGCCGCGCGCGGCCGCCCAGCGCACGATCGCCTGCACCTGCTCGATCGACGCGGGCAGCGCGATCGCCAGCGGTGCCGGCGTCCAGCGCCGGGTCCAGTCCCGGCCATAGTGCTCGAGGTCGCTCGGGGCGGTCTTGAGCAACAGGTCCGGCTGCAGCCGGGCCAGCTCGGCGAGCATTCCTTCGGGCGGGGACATCGCGGCGTTCATCAGCCGGCAAGGGTGCCAGCGGCGGCACCGGGAGTCCACTGCTGCATCGCCGCATGGGGCGGCGCTTCTGGCATAGTCATGGGCCCTTCACGCGCCCTGCCGGCCTCCGACAGCGGCCTTGCGCCAGCGACCGCTCCCATGAAGAAAACCTCGTTCCCCAAACAGGACATCCGCGTCCTCCTGCTGGAAGGCATCAGCCGCAGCGCGGTCCAGACCTTCGAGGCCGCCGGCTACACCCAGATCGAACTGCACGAGAAGGCCCTGCCGGAAGACGAACTCAAGCGCCGCATCGCGGAGGCGCACCTGGTCGGCATCCGCTCCCGCACCCAGTTGAACGCCGAGGTGCTGGCGCAGGCCAAGCGCCTGATCGCGGTCGGCTGCTTCTGCATCGGCACCAACCAGGTCGACCTCGCTGCCGCGCAGGCGCAGGGCGTGCCGGTGTTCAACGCGCCCTACTCGAACACGCGCAGCGTCGCCGAACTGGTGATCGCCGAGAGCATCCTGCTGATGCGGCGCATCCCGCAGAAGAACGCCGAATGCCATCGCGGCGGCTGGTCGAAGTCGGCCGCGGGCAGCTTCGAGGTGCGCGGCAAGGTGCTCGGCGTGGTCGGCTACGGCCACATCGGCACCCAGGTGGGCCTGCTGGCCGAGGGGCTCGGCATGCAGGTGATCTTCCACGACATCGAGACCAAGCTCGCGCTCGGCAACGCGCGCGCTGCGGCCAGCCTCGATGACCTGCTCTCGCGCGCCGACGTGGTCAGCCTGCACGTGCCGGAAACGCCGGCCACGCGGATGATGATCGGCGCGGCGCAGTTCGCACGCATGAAGAAGGGCGCGGTGTTCCTCAACGCCGCGCGCGGCACCGTGGTCGACATCGACGCGCTGGCCGAGGCGCTGCGGTCCGGCCACCTCGCCGGCGCGGCGGTCGACGTGTTCCCGGTCGAACCGCAGGCCAACAACGAGCCCTTCCAGTCGCCGCTGATCGGCATGGACAACGTGATCCTGACCCCGCACGTGGCCGGCAGCACGCTGGAGGCGCAGGACAACATCGGCATCGAGGTCGCCGCCAAGCTGGTGCGCTACAGCGACAACGGCTCGACCCTGTCGGCGGTCAACTTCCCCGAGGCCACCCTGCCCGGCCACCCGACCAGCCATCGCCTGCTGCACATCCATCGCAACGTGCCGGGCATGCTGTCGCGGGTCAACGAGATCTTCTCGCGCGAGAACATCAACATCGACGGCCAGTTCCTGCAGACCAATCCGCAGATCGGCTACGTGGTGGTGGACGTTTCCACCACCGAAGCGCAGACCGCCGCACTCAAGGACGCGCTCGCCGCGATCCCCGGCACCTTGCGCACGCGCGTGCTGTACTGAGGCCCGGGCGGGCCGCGGCCCGCCTCCCCTTGTATCGGCAAACGCACTCCCACGACGACCGGCGCTCGGGCGGACCGATTGTGGCCGGCGCGGAGTGAGGTGAAGCCGGCCATCGCCGGGGGCGCGGCGCCCGCCGTCCTCTCCGGGCGTTCCGGTCGGCGCCGCGATCGGCTACGGTTCGGTCTGCAACGGACGACGCACGATGACCAATCCCGCCCTGCCCCGCCCCACGCCCGTCCAGCGCTGGACCGCGTTGCTGTTCGTCAGCCTCGCGATGTTCGGCAACTACTACGTCTACGATTCGCTCGGGCCGGTGGTGGACCTGATGCGCTCGCAGCTCGGGTTCACCTTCGCGCAGATCGGACTGCTCTCCACCGCCTACAGCGTCGCGGCCCTGCTGGTGCTGCTGATCGGCGGCTGGATCATCGACCGCTTCGGCACCCGCACCGCGCTGGTGGTGTTCGCCGCGATCTGCGTCGTGGCCGCGGCGCTGAGCGCGCTCGGGCCCGACTTCGAGACCATCCTCGCCGGCCGCTTCCTGCTCGGCCTCGGCGCCGAGCCGATGATCGTTGCCGCGACCACGGTGCTCGCGCGCTGGTTCAAGGGCAGCGAACTCAGCCTCGCATTCGGGCTCAACCTGTCGATCTCGCGCCTCGGTTCGGCCTCGGCCGATTGGTCAACCGGCTTCGCAGCGCCGCTGTACGCCAACTGGCAGGACCCGCTGTGGCTGGCGACCGGCGTGGCGGGCATCTCGGTGGCGGCGGCGATGCTTTACTGGGCGCACGAGAAGCGGGTGGAAGGGCGGGCACACCTGGGGCAGAGAGCGGAGCCGGACGCGCTTCGCTTCGGGCAACTGTTCCGCTTCCCGCTCTCGTATTGGTACGTGGTGGCGCTGTGCGTGGTGTTCTACGCCACCGTGTTCCCGTTCCGCGGCTTCGCGATCAACTACTTCCAGCAGGCGCACGGACTCGATCGCGCCGCCGCCGGCATGCTCAGCAGCGTGCTGCCGCTGGCCGCGATCATCGCCACGCCGCTGTTCGGGCTGTGGGTCGACCGCGTCGGACGCCGCTCGACCTTCCTTGCCGCGGGCGCGCTGGCGATGCTGCCGCTGTTCCTCGCCGTCACCTACCTGCCGCCGGGCCCCGACGTGCCCCTGCCCGGTGGCCGCGTGGTGCCGTTGACGCTGCTGGCCTGCATCACGCTGTTCGGGCTGGTGTTCTCGCTGTTGCCCGCGGTGCTGTGGCCCTCGGTGGCGCAACTGGTGGACGAGACGCGCCTCGGTTCGGCCTATGCGCTGATGACGTTCTGCCAGCAGATCGGCATGGCCGCGGTGCCGGTGGTGATCGGCGCGCTCAACGACTGGGGCGGCGCGTCACCGGAGAATCCCGCCGGCTATGCGCCGGGGATGTGGTTCTACACCGCGATGGGCGCGATCGGCGTCGGCTTCGCCTGGCTGCTGTGGCGCGCCGGGCGCGGGCCCGGGGCGCTGCATTCGCTCGACCGCGCCCGCGCGGGCTGAGCGACGCTCAGGCCTGCATCGGCACGAAGCCCGGCTGCGCGCGCACGCGGTCGAGCCAGGCGCGGATCGACGGGTAGCCGTCGAGCGCGATGCCGCCGTCGGCGGCGCAGTGGGTGTAGGCGAACAGCGCGATGTCGGCGATCGAATGGTCGCCGCCGGCCATGAACGGCTGGGCCGCCAGGTGGCGCTCCATCACCGCCAGCGCCTGGTGGCCGCGCTCGATGAGCCGCGGCAGTTCCGCGCGCCGCGGGTGGTCGGCGGGCAGCCAGCGCGCGATGAAGCGCGCTACGGCGACGCAGGGCTCGTGCGAGTACTGCTCGAAGAACATCCACTGCAGCGCCTGCGCGCGCGACCAGCGATCGGCCGGCCACAGCCGCGTGCCATCGGCGAGGAAGCAAAGGATCGCGTTGGACTCCGGCAGGTAGCGGCCCGGCTCGACCTCGAGCAGCGGCACCTTGCCGTTGGGGTTCATGGCCAGGAAGGCCGGCGTGCGGGTGCCGCCGGCGGCGCTGTCGACCTCGACCCAGCGGTACGGCGTGCCGAGTTGCTCCAGCGCCAACTGCACCTTGTAGCAGTTGCCGGAGGCCTTCATGCCGTGCACGGTGAGCATCGCGGCCTCCGATGGCGGGCCGACGCCGTGCGCGAGGCGCGGCGCCGCCGGGATTTCAGAACGCGTTGATGCCGGTCAGTTCGCGACCGACCACCAGCTGGTGCACGGTCTCGGTGCCCTCGTAGGTGATGACCGACTCGAGGTTCAGCGCGTGGCGGATCGGGCAGTACTCGGTGGTGATGCCGGAGCCCCCGAGAATGTCGCGCGCCTCGCGCGCGATGTCGATCGCCACCCGGATGTTGTTCCACTTGGCGAGCGAGACCTGGGTCGGCTGCATCTTGCCGGCGTCCTTCAGGCGCCCCAGTTGCAGCGACAGCAACTGCGCCAGCGTGATCCGGCGCGCCATCTCGGCGAGCTTCACCTGCACCGCCTGGGTGGCCGCGATCGGGCGGTTGAACAGGATGCGGGTCTTGGCGTACTCGTTGGCCTCCTTCAGGCACGCGATGGCCGCGCCGATCGGGCCCCAGGTGATGCCGTAGCGGGCCTGGGTCAGGCAGCCGAGCGGGCCCTTCAGGCCTTTCACGTTCGGCAGGCGCTGGCTGTCCGGCACGCGCACATTGTCGAAGAACAGCGCGCTGGTGACCGAGGCGCGCAGGCTCATCTTGCGATGGATCTCCTGCGCCTTGAAGCCCGGGGTGTCGGTGGGGACGATGAAGCCCTGGATGCCGTCGTCGGTCATCGCCCAAACGATCGCGATGTGGGCGAGGTTACCGTTGGTGATCCACATCTTGGCGCCGTTGATCACCCAGTCGCCGCCGTCGCGCCTGGCATGCGTCTTCATGTTCGCCGGGTCCGATCCGCCGTGCGGCTCGGTGAGGCCGAAGCAGCCGATGATCTCGCCGGCCGCCATCTTCGGCAGGTACTGCTGGCGCTGCGCTTCGCTGCCGTAGGCGTAGATCGGGTACATGCACAGCGAGGACTGCACGGAGACGAACGAGCGGATGCCGGAATCGCCGCGCTCGAGTTCCTGGCAGATCAGGCCGTAGGACACGGCGTTCATGCCGGCGCAGCCGTACTCGGTCGGCAGCGAGGAACCCAGCAGGCCCATCGCCGCGATCTCCGGCACCAGGTGCTTCGGGAACTCGCCCTTGTCGAAGCACTCGCCGATGATCGGCAGTACGCGCTCGTCGGTGAAGCGCGCCACCGTGTCCTGCACCATGCGCTCCTCCTCGGAGAGCATCGCGCGCACGTCGAACAGGTCGTAGGGATTGAGGGTGGCGAGCTGCGGCTTGGCGTTCATTGCGGGGCTCCTTTCAACCCGCGCATTGTAGCCGCAAGGCCCGTGAAGCCGCCCGAAGGCCCGCCCCGACCGTCAAGCCCTATACCCTGGGCCCTGTACCCGTTCGGGCAGCGGGTACAGGGCCCAGGGAATAGGGTGCAGGAAAAGCCGCCCCGAAGCGGCGTCTCTGGGCCTTGGGCCCTGGACCCTCCACCAACGACCCAAGCCACGTCCCCGCCAGCCCTACCGCGGGTTGGACACCCCATGCGGCACATGCCCCGCCGCCACGTGGTCGCGCGCCGATTCCACGTTGTGGTGCGAATCGTCGAAGAAGATGTCGGCGCCGAAGGCGCGCAGGAAAGGGCCCTTGTCGCGGCCGCCGAGGAACAGCGCCTCGTCGATCCGCACGCCCCACTCGCGCAGCGTGAGGATCACGCGCTTGTGGGCGGGCGCGGAGCGTGCGGTGACCAGGGCGGTGCGGATCGGCGACTGGCCCGCGGCGAAGGCGCCCTGGATGCGGTGCAGGCGGTCGAGGAAGGCGCGGAACGGGCCGCCGCTCAGCGGATGCGCGGCCTTGCTGCGCTCGTTCTCGTGGAAGGCGGCCAAGCCCTGCTCCTGCGAGACGCGCTCGCTCTCGTCGGAGAAGATCACCGCATCGCCGTCGAAGGCAATGCGCAACTGGTCGCTGGCGCGCTCGGGCGCCTTGGAGGGCAGGATGGTCGCCGCGGCGATGCCGGCCTCCAGCGCCGAGCGCACGTCGTCGTGGTGGGCCGACAGGAACAACTGTGCACCGAAGGGCTGCACGTAGGGCCAGGTCGGCGCGCCATTGGTGAACGCCGCGCGCACGATCTCCAGCCCGTAGTGCTCGATCGAGTTGAAGATGCGCAGGCCGGTGTCGGAGGAGTTGCGCGAGAGCAGGATCACCTCCACCCGCGGCGTGTCCTCGGACAGGCGGTTGAGGCGCAGCAGTTTCTCGACCAGCGGGAAGGCGATGCCGCGGGCCAGGATCTGGTCCTCGCGCGCGATCTGGTAGGCGCGATAGGCATCGAGGCCCGCGGTCTCGAACAGGTCGTGGCTTTCGCGCAGGTCGAACAGGGCGCGGGAGGAAATCGCGACGACGAGGCTATCCACGGCTGACGGCTCGCGTGCGTGCGCGGATCGCGCGTTGCGCGGCCGCAGCCGCCGCCGGCCGACCGATCATCGCTCCCGCAGCGCCTCGCGCGAGCCTCAAGGCGCCGGCTCGAACCCGTTGCGGAACATCGGCGCCTCGGCGATCGCGCGCTGCACCGCGGCCAGCGCGTCGACCCGGCCCCAGCCGTAGATCGGGTTGGGATGATCGGTGGCGGCATAGGGCGCGCAACTGAGCCCCGGCGGATTCAGGGGCTGCGCGGTCTCGCGCAGGATCGCCTCCAGCGCGGGCACGTCCCCGCGCAGGGCGGGGTTGGCGCTGATCAAGAGCGCCGCCACGCCGGCCACGTTGGGCGTCGCCATGCTGGTGCCGCTCTTGATGCCGTACGAATTGCCGGGCGTCGCCGAGCGAACGCCACTGCCCGGCGCGACCACGTCGGGCTTCAACCGGCCGCTGCCGTCCACGGCCACCGGCCCGACCAGCGAGAACGAGGACAACACGTCGGCGTTGGCGGTGGACCCGACCGTGAACACGTCGGCCGAGATGGCCGGCGGGGTGGCGATGCTGCCGCAGTTCGGCGAACCATTGCCTGCCGCGACCACCACCAGGATGCCGGCCGTGCGCAGCGCGGACAGCGTGGCGTCGAACGAGGCCAGCGCGCAGTCCTCGCCGGCCGGCGGCGGGCCGACCGGACAGCCCCAGGAGTTGGTGATGATGTCCGGCGCCAGGTCGGGGCGCGGGTTCGCGCCGTTGGCGTCGGTCGGCGCGAGGAAGAACTGGAAGCACTCGATGTAGGTGCTGGGCCGGCCGGTGCCGGCGTCCATGTTGCGGCAGCCGATCCATTGCGCATCCGGCGCCACCCCGATCTGGTTGGCACCACCATCGTCGCCGAGCACCGTGCCCAGCGTGTGCGTGCCGTGGCCGTTGTCGTCGCACGGGCTGGTGGCGTTCGGCATGCAGGCCGGGATGCTCCCGCCGTCGATGTCGACGCGGATCGCGCCGTGCCAGTGGTAGGCATGGCTGGCGACGCTGCCGTTCCAGCCGCGATAGGCATCGCGCACCGCCGGGTGGTCCCACTGGTAGCCGGTGTCCTGCGCGCCCACCAGAACGCCCTGGCCGCGCGCGCCGAGCGCCCAGGCCTGCGGGGCGCGCACGCGCGCGACGCTGGGCTCGATCGCCTTGGCGGCCTTGGGCTGCACGCTTTCGGTGCGCGGCATGTCGGCGCGGAAAGGACGGTCGGCATGGATGCGCACCACGGCGGGCAAGGCACCGATCGCGGCGAGGTCGGCGGGCCCCAGCCGCGTGGCGACCGCATTTGCGATCCACAACTCGCGCACCGGCGCGCCGCGTGCCGCCAGTTCGCGCACCACCGCCGCGCGCGCGTCGGCGCCAGCCGCCTGCAGTTGTGCGACCACCGCGGCGCCGCGCGCGGCTTTCGGCAGCCGCGGATCGACGTACGCGAGCACCGGCTCGCCATCGAGCACCAGCAGCACGTCCAGTGGGGCGCCGGACTTGGCCTGATCGAGGAGATGCGGACTGGCCTTGGCACGCCAGTCGGTGGCGGCGGCGGGGGTGAGGACCGCCATCAGGGCGGCGGCGAGCAGGGTTCGGCCGGCACGGGGCATGGGGGTGCTCCAGATTCGGCCCCAGCATACCGCGGAGACCGCCGTCCCCCGAAGACTCCGGTCAGAGCGCGAACTGCTCGCTCAGGATGCGCTCCTCGAGGCTGTGCTCGGGATCGAACAGCAGGGTGAACGCGTCGGCCCGCGACTCGCGGATCACGACCTCCACCACGTCGCGCACCTCCGATGCATCGGCGGTGGCCGACACCGGCCGCTTGTAGTGGTCGAGGATGTCGAACCGCACCTCGGTGTCGGAGCGCAGGATCGCGCCGCGCCAGCGGCGCGGGCGGAAAGCGGCGATCGGCGTGAGTGCCAGCACGTCGGTACCCAAGGGCAGGATCGGCCCGTGCGCGCTCAGGTTGTAGGCGGTCGACCCCGCGGGCGTGGCCAGCATCACGCCGTCGCACACCAGTTCGTCGATGCGAGGCCTCCCGTTCAAGGACACCTTGATCTTCGCCGCCTGCTTGGTCTGGCGCAGCAGCGACACCTCGTTGAAGGCCAGCAGTTCGGTGGTGTTGCCGCTCTCGCCCACCGCGGTCATCTTCAGCGGTCGCAGCACCGACGGGTGGGCGGCGGCGATCCGCTCGACCAGGCCGTCGGGGCGGTACAGGTTCATCAGGAAACCCACCGTGCCGGCCTTCATGCCGAACACCGGCTTGCCCGTGTGGCGCCAGCGATGCAGGGTCTGCAGCATGAAGCCGTCGCCGCCGAGGGCGACGATGACGTCGGCCTGTTCCGGCGTCGCGGTGCCGTAGCGCTGCTGCATCTCGGCCAGCGTGCGCTGGCCCTCGGGCGACTTGCTGGCGACGATGGCGACGGTCTTGGCGTCCATCTGTGAGCGGTCCTCGGCGGGTTTGCCGGACAGGAGGCGGAGGGCGACGTCGGAGAGGCGCTCGGTCATCGCGCGGCGCCGTGACGCGGCGACCGGCGACCGGCGCGACCGGCGCGCGCCAATCGCCGGGCACCGGCCGGGTCAGGCCGCGCGCGCACCGGCGGCGACCAGCTGCGCAAGGCGGCGGATGGCCACCGACACGGTCGGATAGTCCATCGACACCTGGTTGCGCATGTCGGCCAGCATCGACAGCGTGAACCGCAGCGGACCATCCTCGCGGCCAAGCCAGCGCTGCACTGTCGCCGCGCCGTCCTCGCCGCGCTTCGCACCGGACAGGACCTGCGCGGCCAGTGCCCGCTGGTACCCGAACAACTCGTCGCGCAGCGTGCCGCGCGCCTGCGCATGCCAGCGGCCGTCGACCGGCAGTTCCTCGATCCGCGACATCAGCCACTTCAGGTGCAGGGCCTCGCCCAACGCGTAGTAGACCCGCGCGACCTGCTCCAGCGGCAACTGGTGCTCGGCCGCGACCTCGACGATGTCGAACACCGACGGCAGCGCCGGCAACTGCGAGAGCGAGCGCGACAGGTCGGCCGGGAAGCCCGCCTTGCCCCAGCGCGCCAGTTCGCGCGCGGCGAGCGCGCGATCCTCGTTGGACGACACCTGGTCCAGCGCGCCGCGCAGCGCGGCCACACCGGGGGCGTAGCGCGCGACCGCGGCGGCGATGTCGCGCCGCGCACCGGGGGCGTTCAGCAGCCAGCGCGTGGCATGGCGCAGCAGGTACCAGATGCCGAGCAGCGCGTCGATCTGCGCACTGCCGTGCACCTTGCCGTCCAGCGCCTCGATCGCGCCCCACAGGGCGCGCGCCTCGAGCACCTCGCGCGCGATGGTGTAGGCGCGCGCGATCTCGCCGGGGCCGGCGCCGGTGTCCTCCTGCATGCGCATGACGAAGGTGGCGCCCATCCGGTTGACCGTGGAATTGGTCACCGCGGTGGCGATGATCTCGCGCCGCAGGCGGTGGCGCTCCATGCTGTCGCGGTACCGCTCCTGCAGCGGGGCGGGGAAGTAGCGCACCAGTTCCCTGGCGAGGTAGGCGTCCTCCGGCACGTCGGTATCCAGCAACTGCTGGAACAGCACGATCTTTGAGTACGACAGAAGGATCGACAGCTCCGGCCGGGTCAGGCCCTGGCCGCGCGCCTTGCGCTCGGCGAACTCGGCGTCGGACGGCAGGTACTCGATCTGGCGGTCGAGCAGGCCCTGCGACTCCAGCGTGCGCACGAAGTGCTGCTCGGCGCCGAGGCGCTGCACGCTCATCCGCTCCATGACGCTGATCGCCTGGTTCTGCAGGTAGTTGTCGCGCAGGACCAGTTGTTCCACCTCGCCGGTCATGGCGGCGAGCAACTCGTTGCGCGCATCCAGCGACAGCTGGCCGCGCGCCACCGCGTCGTTGAGCAGGATCTTGATGTTGACCTCGTGGTCGGAGGTGTCCACGCCCGCCGAGTTGTCGATGAAGTCGGTGTTGAGCAGCACGCCGGCCTGCGCGGCCTCGATGCGGCCCAACTGGGTCATGCCCAGGTTGCCGCCCTCGCCCACCACCTTGCAGCGCAGTTCGCGGCCGTCGACGCGCAGCGCGTTGTTGGCGCGGTCGCCGACGTCGGCGTTCGACTCCGAGGCCGCCTTGACGTAGGTGCCGATGCCGCCGTTCCACAGCAGGTCGACCGGCGCCTTGAGGATCGCGCTCATCAGTTCCGCCGGCGTCATCTGCGAGACGTTGCTCTCGATGCCGAGCGCGGCCTTGACCTCCGGCGTGAGCGGGATGGTCTTGGCGCTGCGCGGGTAGACGCCGCCGCCGGCGCTGAGCAGCGACTTGTCGTAGTCGTCCCACGACGAGCGCGGCAGGGCGAACATGCGCTCGCGCTCGGCGAACGACCGGGCCGCATCCGGGTTCGGGTCGAGGAAGATGTGGCGGTGGTCGAACGCCGCCAGCAGCCGGATGTGGCGGCTGAGCAGCATGCCGTTGCCGAACACGTCGCCCGACATGTCGCCGATGCCGACGCAGGTGAAGTCCTCGCTCTGGCTGTCGCGACCGAGTGCGCGGAAGTGGCGCTTGACGGACTCCCAGCCGCCCTTGGCGGTGATGCCCATGCCCTTGTGGTCGTAGCCGACCGAGCCGCCGGAGGCGAACGCATCGCCCAGCCAGAAGCCGTGCTGGGCCGAGATCGAATTGGCGATGTCGGAGAAGGTCGCCGTACCCTTGTCGGCGGCCACCACCAGGTAGGGATCGTCGCCGTCGTGGCGCACGACGTCGGACGGATGCACCACCTGGTCGCCGTGCAGGTTGTCGGTCACGTCGAGCAGGCCGTTGATGAACAGCCGGTAGCACGCCACACCTTCGGCGAGCTGCGCGTCGCGGTCGCCACCGAGCGGCGGCCGCTTGACGTAGAAGCCGCCCTTGGCGCCGACCGGCACGATGACGGTGTTCTTCACCATCTGCGCCTTGACCAGGCCCAGCACCTCGGTGCGGAAGTCCTCGCGGCGATCCGACCAGCGCAGGCCGCCGCGCGCGACCGGGCCGAAGCGCAGGTGCACGCCCTCGACGCGCGGACCGTAGACGAAGATCTCGCGGTAGGGGCGCGGCTTGGGCAGGTCCGGGACCTTGGCCGGGTCGAGCTTGAAGGCG
This sequence comes from Lysobacteraceae bacterium, assembly GCA_021299185.1. Lineage (GTDB taxonomy): Bacteria > Pseudomonadota > Gammaproteobacteria > Xanthomonadales > Ahniellaceae > UBA4656. The sequence continues at coordinate 17,068 of JAJTHZ010000047.1, forward strand.
ATGTAATCCTTCGGCCGCCCGTCGCGGCGCTGCCAGTAGTTGGTGCGCAGGGTGGCCTTGATGATGGCCATGAAGCTGCGCAGGATGCGGTCCTCGTCGAGGCTCGCCACGGTGTCCATCACCGCGTTGAGGGCCTGCACCACGGTGTCGACCTGGGCCGCGCGCGAGAAGCCGCGCGAGGTGGCGATCTGCTCGGCGATGCCGCCGTGGCTCTTCGCGATCGCCTCGTCGACCAGCGGCTCGATCTCGCGCAGCAGGCGCTTGCGCGCGGCCTCGGTGACGGTGCGGCTGGCGCCGTCGCGCTCGGGGTCGAACTTGGCCTCGAACAGCTCCACCAGCAGGCGCGCGTGCAGCGGGTAGCGGTTGAGCGTGGCCTCCATGTAGGCTTGCGAGAACGGCACGCCGGTCTGCAGCAGGTACTTGCACACGCCGCGCAGCATCGACACCTGCCGCCAGTCGAGCCCGGCGGACAGGATCAGGCGGTTGAAGCCGTCGTTCTCCGCCTCGCCGCGCCAGATGCGCTCGAAGGCGTGGCCAAATGCGTCCTTGATCAGGTCGAGGTCGAACTCGGCGCCGAGCGCGGCGGCGACCTCGAAGTCCTGGATGTGGATGACGCCGCCGCCGGCGTCCATCGTGTACGGATGCTCGGTGAGCACGCGCAGGCCCATGTTCTCCATCATCGGCAGCGCGTCCGACAGCGGGATGGGGCTGCCGAAGCGGAACAGCTTGAAGCGCAGCGTGCCCTCGGCGCCCTTGCGGCGCGGGCGGTACAGCGACAGGCGGATGTCCTCCGGGCCCTGCAGCGCGGCCGCGGTCTCCACGTCGGTCGCCGCGATCCACGGCGTGACCGCCTCGATGTAGCCCGCGGGCAGCGCGCGGCCGAAGCGCGCGGCCAGCTTGAGGCCCTTCTCGTCGCCGTGCTTCTGCACCAGGATGTCGCGCAGTTCGTCGTGCCAGTTGCGCACGATCTGCGCCAGCTTCAGTTCGAGGTCGGCGACGTCGACCGCCGGGCGCTCGCCGCCGCGCGGCCGCAGCACCACGTGCATGCGCGCCAGCGCGGCCTCGGACACGTGCACGGTGGAATCGGCCCGCTCGGCGTGGAAGGCGCGCTTGAGCAGCGCCTCGATGCGCTCGCGCACCTCCGGCGTGAAGCGGTTCTGCGGCAGGAACACCAGCACCGAGTAGAAGCGACCGAAGCGGTCGCGGCGCACGAAGGCGCGCACGCGCTGGCGCTGGGCCAGGGCGAGGATGCCCATCGCGGTGTCGAACAGCTCGTCCTCGCCGGCCTGGAACAGCTCGTCGCGCGGCAGGGTCTCCAGGATGTGGCGCAGCGCCTTGCCGCTGTGGCTGTCGCGCTTGAAGCCGGAGCGGTTCATCACCGCCTCGTACTTGTGGCGCACCAGCGGGACGTCCCAGGGGCGCCGCCCGTAGGCACCAGAGGTGAACAGGCCGAGGAAACGCTCCTCGCCGACCGGCTTGCCGTCGGGCCCGAACTTGAGCACCGACAGGTAGTCCATGTAGCCCGGCCGATGCACGGTCGAGCGCGCGTTGGTCTTGGTCAGGATCACCACGTCCACCGCACCCTTGTCCTGCGCCTGGCGCGCAGCCAGCGTGCGCAGCGGCCGCGGCGGGGCATCGCTGCCGCGCAGCACGCCCAGTCCGGAGCCGGCCTTGGCGCGCAGCACGTCCTCGCCGTTGGCGTGGGCGACCTCGTACTCGCGGTAGCCGAGGAAGGTGAAGTGGTCGGCCGCCACCCAGCGCAGGAACTCCTGCGCCTCGGCGCGCTGCGCGTCGTCGGCCGGCATCGGGCGGGTGGCGAGTTCGTCGGCGATCGCGCGCGCGCGGTCGCGCATCGCGCGCCAGTCGCGCACGCAGGCGCGCACGTCGGCGAGCGCCGCCTCCACCGCCTCGCGCAGGGCGACCCGTTCGCCCGCTTCCGCGCGCCGGTCGACCTCGAAGTGCATCACCGATTCGGCGCGTCCCTTGCCGGTCGCCGGATCGTCGGCGATCGACAGCACGTGCCCACCCGGGTCGCGCTCGACCAGCAGCACCGGATGGATGACCGAGTGCACCAGGTTGCCCTGCGCCGCGATCGCGATGCTGACCGAATCGACCAGGAACGGGCTGTCGTCGGTGGCGATCTCGACCACGGTGTGCGACGCCTCCCAGCCGTGCTCGTCCAGCGTGGGGTTGAACACCCGCACGTTGGCGGCGTCCGGCAGCCGCACCTGCAGAAATTCCAGCAGGCCGGCGGCGACCGCCGCCCAGGCCGTGGGCCCGCGCGCGGCGAGTTCTTCGGCGGGCACGCGGCGCAGGAACTGGCGCAGCAGGCGCTCGGCATCGCGCTGCCGCGGTGGCGCAAGGCGCGCGCGGAGGTGCTCGAGGATGGCATCGATGGCGGTCGCCGCGGCGGCGGCGGGGGCCTGGGAGGTCATGGGCGCACGGCTCCTTCGCGGGCCGGTCAAGAAAGTGCGAAAGGATAGCGCCTCGACTCGGGCAGCCGCCACGGCCTTGCACGCAAGTATCGGATGCAGCGACGTTTTCTGCCGCAGAGCGGCGAACAGGCCGAAACGGTCGGGAAGTTCCCGACCCCCCGGTCAGGTGTGAACTGTTTCACAATGTGACACACGGTGCCACCCTACGCTTCACCCATCGTCGCGCGGCCCCGGACACCGCGCCCGGACCCCTCATCATGTCGAGCCAACAGCCGCCCGGGCCCTCGCCCGCCCCGCCCCGCGCCGTGAATGCCGCGCGCCTCCTGGGCCTGCTTCGCGGCGTCGCACAAAAGCGCCTCGCCGGCCTGATCGGCGAGTTGTTCGCCGGCGTCGACGACGCGCTGTTCGACATGGCCGAACGCGCGGCCAGCAACAGCAACCAGGCGACCTTCTTCGACGGCATGCGCGAGATCCGGCGCAAGCGCCTGCGCGCCGAGGCGCTGTGGCAGGAAGCGGCCAACCGCTACCTGCTGGATTTCGAGGGCGGCAAGCTGGCGCCGGCCAGCGACGAGGCGGGCGACCCGCGGCAGGCGGCGGCATCGTCGCTGGCGCTGGTCGACGAGGCCGAACTGGAGGAGTCGCTGGCCGTCAACGCGATGGTCGACAAGGCCGAGACCCGGCTCAACCGCGCGATGTACGCGCTCAACCAGCGGCTCGGCGTGCTGGCGGCCGGGCGCAAGGTCGACCATGCCAACAACCCGCTCGGCCCGCGCATGCTGGCGCGCGCCTTCGCCACCGCGATCACCGAGTTCGAGGTCGGGCTGCCGGTCAAGCTGATCGTGCTCAAGCTGTTCGAGCGCCACGTGCTGGCCGGCCTCGAACCGCTGTTCGACGAATGCAACACCATCCTCGTCCAGGCCGGCGTGTTGCCCGAACTGCGCTACGCCGTGCCCGCGCGCCGCCGCGATCCGGCCGCCCCCGTCGTGGAGCAGGCGGCGGAAACCGCGATGGCCGAGGCCTTGGCCGAAGTCGGCAGCCACGGCGACCGCAGCGACGGCGAGATCATGCAGGTGGTCGGCGAACTGCGCAGCCTGCTGGCGGCCCGCCGCGGTGGCGGCGCGCCCGCCGGTGCGGGGTCTGCGAGCGGCGGCGTGGCCGCCGGCCCCGCGCCGGGCGCACGCGAACTGCTCAACGCGTTGACCCTGATGCAGGAGGAGATGCAGGCGCAGGGGTATGGCGCGCCTTCGCTGCAGCCCAGCGTCGCCGTCAAGCAGGAACTGCTGCGGCAGGTAAGGCGCCTCGGCGGTCCGGCGGCCGGCGCCGGGCACCTGGGTGCCGACGAGGACACCATCGACCTGGTCGGCATGCTGTTCGAATACGCGGTGCAGGACCGCAACCTGCCCGCGCCGATCGCCGCGATGCTCGGCCGGCTGCAGATCCCTTATCTCAAGGTCGCGCTGATGGACCGCGAGTTCATCGCCCATCGCGACCACCCGGCGCGGCGCCTGCTCGACGAACTCGCGCAGGCCTGCGTCGGCTGGAGCGAGGAATCGGACAAGGACCATCGCCTCTACAACAAGGTGCAGGAGGTCGTCGGCAGCCTGCTGCGCGACTTCGACGAGGACACGGGTGTCTTCGAGCGCCTGTCGGCGGACTTCACCGACTTCATCGAGAAGAATCGCAAGCGCGCCGAACTGGTCGAGCGCCGCACCACCGAGACGGCGCGCGGCAAGGAGCGCCTCGAGGTCGCGCAGCGTATCGCGGCGCGTGCGCTGCTGACCCGCCTCGAGGGCCGTCAATTGCCGCCCACCGTGCGCGACCTGCTGTCGCGCAAGTGGTCCAACTACCTGGTCCTGACCTTCCTGCGGCACGGCGAGGATTCCGCCGAGTGGCGCGCCGCGACGCGCTTCATCGACGACTTCGCGTGGAGCGTCGAGCCGAAGAAGGACGATGCCGATCGCCTGCGCCTGCGCCAGACGACGCCCGAGATCGAGCGCCTGCTGCGCCAGGGCCTCGCCGCCACCGGTCTGCACGAAGGCCACCTGCAGGAACTGTGGGACGAGGTGGCGCAGATCTACCGCCAGCAGTCCGCGCCGGCGGCCGCGGCGCGCGCGGCGGAGCCGGCCCACCAGCCGGAGCAGATCACGGTGTCGTTCGCCGCGGGTCGCGCAGGCGAGGAAGTGGTGTTCGGCGCGCGCGACACGGTCGACGACGACGACGTCGACATGGCCGCGGTGGAGGCGCTCGGCACCTGGCTCAAGATCGCCCGCGCGCTGAAGGCCGGCACCTGGTTCGAGTTCGTCAAGGACGACGGTTCGCGCGAACGCGCGAAACTGCTGTGGATCAGCACGATCCGCTCGCTCTACCTGTTCGTGAACCGCAACGGCCTGAAGATCGCCGAGAAGACCGCCGGCGAACTGGCGGAGGAACTGAAGGAACAGAGGGCCGTGATCCTGGAGCAGGTCGCCCTGGTCGACCGCGCGCTGGACGCGATCCTGCACAAGCTCAAGGATGGCGACGGCGAGCCCGCCGCAGCGCCGGCGGCACCCGCACCTGCGCCGCCCGGACCGCCCTTGGCCGCCAAGCCGCCGGGCAACGTGCCCAACGCGGCGACCGCCGCCGCGCTGCGCGCGCAGGCCGCACTGGCGGGCGTGGCACCGCGGCCGGCCGCCGGCGTCCCGCCGCGCCCGGCCACGCCCGGCGCGCCGCCTGTCGCCAAGCCCGCCGAGCCGAAAGCGCCCGCCACCGCCAAGCCGACGGCACCTACGGTGCCGCCCGGCGTACGCGGCCCCTCGACGCCGACGCGGCACTGAGCCGCGCCGGCGCGGCCGCGCCTCAGCGCAAACCAGTCTCGTTGCGCGCGATCACCAGGCGCTGGATTTCGCTCGTGCCTTCGTAGATCTCGGTGATCTTGGCGTCGCGGAAGTAGCGCTCCAGCGGCATCTCCTTCGAGTAGCCCATGCCGCCGTGGATCTGCACCGCCTGGTGGGTGATGAACATCGCCGACTCGGACGCGTACAGCTTGGCCACCGAGGCTTCGGTCGAGAAGCGCGCGCCGGTCGTCGCCGATTGCTGTTTGGCGAAGGCCGCGCGCAGGGTCAGCAGGTGCGCCGCGTCCAGCCGGCACTTCATGTCGGCGATCTTGGCCTGGATCATCTGGAACGAGCCGATCGACTGCCCGAACGCCTTGCGGTCGCGCGAGTAGGCCAGCGCCGCGTCGTAGGCGGCGCGCGACAGGCCCACGGCCTGCGCGGCGATGCCGATGCGGCCCGCGTCCAGCACGCCCATCGAGATCTTGAAGCCGTCGCCCTCGGCGCCGATCAGGTCCTCGGCCGGGATGCGGTAGTCGGTGAATTCGATCTCGCAGGTCGCCGAGGCGCGGATGCCGAGCTTGGGCTCGGTCTTGCCGCGGTGGAAGCCCTCCCGCTCGGTGTCGACCATGAAGGCACTGATGCCCTTCGCGCCCTTCGACGGATCGGTCATCGCGAACAGCATGATGTAGCGCGCGACCGGACCGGAGGTGATCCAGCTCTTCTTGCCGTTGACGGCGTAGTACGACCCATCCGGCGAGCGCACCGCGCGGATGCGCATCGCCGACGCGTCGGAGCCCGACTGCGGCTCGGTCAGCGCGAAGGCGCCGATCGCCTGGCCGGTCGCGATCGGGGTGACGTACTTGTGCTTCTGCGCCTCGGTACCGAACTTCAGCAGGCCGTTGCAATAGAGCGTGTTGTTGACGCTCATGATGGTCGAGTGCGCGCAATCGGCGGCGGCGATCTCGACCATCGCCAGCACGTAGGCGATCGAATCCAGCCCCGCGCCGCCGTACTCATGCGGCACCTCGATGCCCATCAGGCCGTTCTCGCCGAGGACCTTGATGGTCTCCAGCGGGAACTCGCCGCTGCGGTCGAAATCGGCGGCGATCGGCGCGATGCGCTCGGCCGCGATGCGGCGGGCGACGTCCTGGATCATCAACTGCTCTTCGGTGAAGCGGAAATCCATCGGGGACTCCAATCGGTTCGGACTCAAGCCGGCATCCTGCCACGATATCGCCGCGCAATAGAGTGGTGCCTCGACGACGGCGCGCGGGCGTCTACGGGCCCTCTGCGGGCTTGCCGCCGGCGCCGACCGCCGCCAGCGCGGCATCGATCGGGATCAGGTAGCTCACGCCCATCGAGGCACCCTCGCGCGAAAACAGCCCCGACACGCTGAGCGCCACCAGTTCGCCCGTGGCGTCGAACACCGGGCCGCCCGAGTTGCCGCGATTGATCGCGGCGTCGGTCTGGTACAGCCTGCGTCCGTCCACCTCGCGCACCGCCGAGAGAATGCCCTGCGTGACCGTGTGGCTGAGTGAAAGATCCAGCGGCGTGCCGATCACGAACAGCGTGTCGCCGGCGCGCGGGGGTCGACGGCCGATCGGGGCGGCGACCAGCCGGGCGCCGTCGAAGCGCAGCAAGGCGACATCGGTACGCGGGTTCTTGTTGACGACTTGCGCGGCCACGGATCGACCGTCGACCGTCAGGGTCACGTGGCGCTCGTTGCCGACCACGTGGGCGTTGGTCAAGGCGTAGCCTTCGGGATCGACGACCACGCCGCTGCCATGCCCACGCAGCGTCCGCACCGTGACCGTGGCGGCCAACAAGGCTTCCGATCGATCCTGGAAACGACCCTCGCCGCTGCCCCAGGTCAGGCCGACCGCGACCGGCTCCGGACCCGCGGCGTCCTCGCGCGTTGCCCTGCCGCCGCGCACGCCGAAGGCATCGGGCGCGCCGCGTACGGCATCGGCGAACGACTGCTGCGCCAGCAGGTTGTCCGCGGCCTGGGCGACCGCCCGCTGCAACACCGGCGTCAACTTGCCTCCCGACCGCCAGCCGTCCTCCGCGCCCTCGGAGACCTCGCGGAAGATGGCCTCGCCGCCCTCGGACAGGACCCAGCGCACCTTCACGTATGCGCGCGCCGAACGCTCGGCGCCGCTGCGCCACTGCTGGTCCAGGTGGACACAGAAATCCAACTTTAGGTCGATCACCTCGGCCTCCAGCGACAGCGTCGCCGGGGCGCCAGCACCGGGAACCGACAGCGGCCAGCCGGCAGCACGGAAGCGGTTGGCCGCCACCACCGCGACATCGGCCTCGCTGATGTCCATGACACCGGAGTTCCACTGCAGCGCCGCCGCGACGTCGCATTCTGCGCCCGCGAACACCCGGCCGGAGGTAACGCCCTTGCTGTTGGCGGCGTCGAGCCGCACCGCAAAACGGTCGAGCGACATCGCCCGCGCGCTGCCGGGCCCCGGAAGCGGCCGTTGGCTGGGGATCTTGAAGGTGCCGAAGGCATCGTTGATGCGCACCTGCTCGACCGCCGCAGGCGGCTGGTCCGCGGCCTTCGGCGGCGGCTTGTCCGAGTAGTGGACGCGACCGCTGGCGTCGGTCCACTTGTAGACCTGTGCGTGCGCCACCGGCGCCGCGAGGCAAAGCCACCATACGAGCGCCGCGCCGCGGCGAAACCCCGTCATCCCTGCCATCGATGCCCCCTGCATCCCCGCGTGCCAGTGCGAGTCTAGGGACACGGAAGCCAAGTATCCACCCCGTCAAGGACAGTCCGCGCATCGCTGGCGGAGCGCACGCCGCGGGACGCAACCACGCAACGGTCGCCGATTGACGCCACAGGCTGCCGGCGGCGATGATGTCCCATCTTTGAATCGCGATGAAAAGATAGACGTGGACCTTGCCGGCTGTTCGGCCTTCCTGCGCGTGCTGTCCGACCCGACCCGGGTGCGGCTGCTCGCCCTGCTCGAGCGGGAGGAGCTCACGGTCGCCGAACTCGCCGCCGCCACCCGGCTCGCCCAGCCGCGCGTGTCCACCCACCTCGCCAAGCTGCGCGAGCTCGACCTCGTGCGCGACCGCCGCGCCGGCGTGTCGGCCTACTACCGCTACAACGTCGATGCCGGCCCGGAGACGCGCGCGCTGTGGCAGGCGCTGCGCGAATCGGCCGACGACGCCCTGCTGCGCGACGACGCCAAGCGGGTGGCCGCGGTGCTCGCCAAGCGCGCCCAGCGCGAGAACTGGGCCGACAGCGTGGCCGGCGACATGGAGCGCCACTACTCCCCCGGCCGCACCTGGGAGACCCTGGCCCGCGGCTTCGTGCGGCTGCTCGACCTCGGCGACGTGCTCGACATCGCTTCCGGCGACGGCGTCACCGCCGAACTGCTCTCACCGCACGCCCGCTCCATCACCTGCGTGGATGCCAGCGAGCGCGTGGTGGACGCCGCGCGGACGCGCCTGTCGGGGCGCGCCAACATCACCGTGCGCGCCGGCGACATGCACGCGCTGGACCTGCCCGACGCGCGCTTCGACCTGGTGCTGATGATGCACGCCCTGCCCTACGCCGAGCGCCCGGCGCAGGCCATGGCCGAGGCCGCGCGCGTCCTGCGCCGCGGCGGCCGGCTGCTGGCCTGCACCCTGGCCCGCCACCAGCACAAGGGCGCGGTGGCGGAGTTCGACCATCGCAACCTCGGCTTCACACCGGCCGAACTGCGCACGCTCGCCGCCAAGGCGGGGCTCGAGGTCGCGTCGTGCGAACTCGCCACCCGCGAGCAGCGTCCGCCCCACTTCGAAGTCCTCGCCCTGCTCGCCCGCAAGCCCTGATGAACACCCTGCCCTGGAAGGACCCCGCCCGTGTCGCCGCCCTCGAAGGCGCGATGGCGCGCCGCATCCTCGTGATCGACGGCGCGATGGGCACCATGCTGCAGCAGTACCGGCTCGACGAGTCCGGCTACCGCGGCGAGCGCTTCCGCGACGGCCATGACGCCTCGCACGGCCACGCGCACCACGGCCATGCCTGCGACCTGAAGGGCAACAACGACCTGCTGTCGATCACCCAGCCCGACATCGTGCGCGCGGTGCATCGCGCCTACCTCGAGGCGGGCGCCGACCTCATCGAGACCAACACCTTCAACAGCACCACCATCAGCCAGGCCGACTACCACCTCGAGCACCTGGTGCCGGAACTCAACCGCGAGGGCGCGCGCATCGCACGGCTGGAGTGCGACGCGATGACCGCGCGCACGCCCGACCGGCTGCGCTTCGTGTTGGGCGTGCTGGGCCCCACCAGCCGCACCGCCTCGATCAGCCCCGACGTCAACAACCCGGGCTTCCGCAACGTCACCTTCGACGAACTCGCGGCGTCGTACCGCGAAGCCGCCGAGGCGCTGGTGGAAGGCGGCAGCGACGTCATCATGGTCGAGACCATCTTCGACGTGCTCAACGCCAAGGCGGCGATCTTCGCGCTGGAGGAGATGTTCGACGAGCGCGGCTGGCGGGTCCCGGTGATGATCTCCGGCACCATCACCGACCTCTCCGGACGCACGCTGTCGGGCCAGACCGCGGAAGCCTTCTACACCTCGGTCGCGCACGCACGGCCGCTGGCGATCGGCCTCAACTGCGCGCTCGGCGCCACCGAACTGCGCGCCTACGTCGACGTGCTGGCCGAGGTCGCCGACTGCGCGGTCAGCGCGCACCCCAACGCCGGCCTGCCGAACGCCTTCGGTGAGTATGACGAAAGCCCCGAACAGATGGCCGCAACCCTGCGCGACTTCGCCGCCGCCGGCCTGCTGAACCTCGTCGGCGGCTGCTGCGGCACCACGCCGGCGCACATCGCCGCGATCGCGGAAGCCGTCGCCGCCTTCCCACCGCGCAGCGCCCGCGCCCGCATCGCCGACGCCGCATGAGCCACGCCCGCCATACCCGCCTGTCCGGCCTCGAACCGCTGGTCATCACGCCGGAGACCAACTTCGTCAACGTCGGCGAGCGCTGCAACGTCACCGGCTCGGCCGCGTTCAAGAAACTGATCAAGGAGGACCGCTACGAGGACGCGGTCGAGGTCGCGCGCCAGCAGGTCGCCAACGGCGCGCAGGTGCTCGACGTCAACATGGACGAGGGCCTGATCGACGCCGAGGCCGCCATGACGCGGTTCCTGAACCTGATCGCCGCCGAGCCCGACATCGCCCGCGTGCCGGTGATGGTGGATTCCTCCAAGTGGAGCGTGATCGAGGCGGGGCTGAAGTGCCTGCAGGGCAAGGGCATCGTCAACTCGATCTCGCTCAAGGAGGGCGAGGACGCCTTCCTCGCCCAGGCGCGCAAGGTGCGCCGCTACGGCGCGGCGGTGGTGGTGATGGCCTTCGACGAGCAGGGCCAGGCGGACACCGCGCGGCGCAAGGTCGAGATCTGCACCCGCGCCTACCGCCTGCTGGTCGACCGCGTCGGCTTCCCGCCCGAGGACATCGTCTTCGATCCCAACATCTTCGCCATCGCGACCGGAATCGAGGAGCACGACAACTACGCAGTGGACTTCATCGAGGCCACGCGCGAGCTCCGCGCCACCCTGCCCCACTGCCATGTCTCCGGCGGCGTGTCGAACGTCAGCTTCGCCTTCCGCGGCAACAACGTGGTGCGCGAGGCGATCCACAGCGTGTTCCTGTTCCACGCGATCCGCGCCGGCATGGACATGGGCATCGTCAACGCCGGCGCGCTGCCGATCTACGACGACCTCGACGCCGACCTGCGCGAGCGGGTCGAGGACGTGGTGCTCAACCGCCGCCGCGACGCCACCGAGCGCCTGCTCGCCATCGCCGACCGCTACAAGGCGCGCAAGGGCGCGACCGCGGCCGAGGACGATGCCTGGCGCGCGCTGCCGGTGGACAAGCGGCTGCAGCACGCCCTGATCCACGGCATCGACCAGCACGTCGAGGCCGACACCGAGGAAGCGCGGCAGGCCTGCACGCGCCCGCTCGACGTCATCGAAGGCCCGCTGATGGCCGGCATGAACGTGGTCGGCGACCTGTTCGGCGCCGGCAAGATGTTCCTGCCGCAGGTAGTGAAGTCCGCGCGCGTGATGAAGCGCGCGGTCGCCCACCTCGTGCCCTACATCGAGGAGGAAAAGGCGCGCAGCGGCGACACCGCGAAGAACAACGGCCGCATCGTGCTCGCCACGGTCAAGGGCGACGTGCACGACATCGGCAAGAACATCGTCGGCGTGGTGCTCCGCTGCAACAACTTCGAGGTGATCGACCTCGGCGTGATGGTGCCCGCGCAGCGCATCCTCGACGCCGCGCGCGCGGAGAACGCCGACATGATCGGCCTGTCGGGCCTGATCACGCCCTCGCTGGACGAGATGCAGCACATCGCCAAGGAAATGCAGCGCCAGGGCTTCACCTGCCCACTGCTGATCGGCGGCGCGACCACCTCGCGCGCGCACACGGCGCTGAAGCTCGAGCCGCACTACAAGGCGCCGGTGGCGTGGGTGAAGGACGCCTCGCGCGCGGTCGGCGTGGCGCAGACCCTGGTCAGCCGCGACCTCGCCGCCGACTACGTGTCGAAGATGCGCGCCGAGTACGCCGAGATCCGCGAGCGCCACAAGGACCGCGGCCCCGGCAAGCGACTGGTGCCGCTGGCACAGGCGCGCGCGCAGCGCTTCAGGTTCGACGGCGCCGCGTACCAGCCGCCGCAGCCGGCCGCACCGGGGATCACCACGTTCGACGACTGGCCGCTGGCCGACCTGGTGCCGTACGTCGACTGGACGCCGTTCTTCCAGACCTGGGAACTGGCCGGCCGCTTCCCGGCCATCCTCGACGACCCGCTGGTCGGGGCGCAGGCGCGCGAACTGCACCGCGATGCGCAGGCCATGCTGGCGCGCATCGTCGCCGAGCGCTGGCTGACCGCGAAGGCGGTGGTCGGCCTGTGGCCCGCGGCCAGCGTCGGCGACGACGTCGAGGTCTACGCGGCCGAAGGCGACGACCGCGGCAATCCGGTCGCGGTGCTGAACTTCCTGCGCCAGCAGGCCGACAAGCCGCCGGGCCGCCCCGACTTCTGCCTCGCCGACTTCGTCGCACCCAAGGGCAGCGGCGTGCGCGACTGGATCGGCGCCTTCGCGGTCACGGCCGGCATCGGCATCGACGCCCACGTGGCGCGCTTCGAAGCGGCGCACGACGACTACAACGCGATCCTGCTCAAGGCGCTGGCCGACCGGCTCGCCGAGGCGCTGGCCGAAGCGTTGCACGCCAAGGTGCGGCGCGACCTGTGGGGCTACGCCACCGACGAGTCGCTCGACAACGAGGCGTTGATCGACGAGAAGTACCGCGGCATCCGCCCCGCGCCCGGCTATCCGGCCTGCCCCGAACACAGCGAGAAGGCCAAGCTGTTCGAACTGCTCGACGCGCCGCGCCGCGCCGGCGTCACGCTGACCGAATCCTTCGCCATGCTGCCCACCGCCGCGGTCAGCGGCTACTACTTCTCGCACCCGGAGTCGCAGTACTTCGTGGTCGGAAGGGTGACCAGGGAGCAGGTCGAGGACTACGCCCGCCGCAAGGGCTGGTCGCTGCACGAAGCCGAGCGCTGGCTGGCGCCGGTGCTGGACTACGACCCGGAGTAGGCGCGCCGGCTGGGCGTGCCGAGCGCGGCGCCGGCGCCGGCGCCGGCGCAAGGACGGCAAGCTCGCGGCGCACGCGCCGCGCCCGCGTGGGATCGATCGGTGTCCGTTGCCCGCCGATCCGCCCGCCGCCGAATTGCACGCGGACCGCGGCCGTCGGATACTGCCGAAAACCGCGGGATGCCCGCATGGTGACGCTCGACGTGCGCCACAAGGTGAAGGACTTCGCGCACTGGAAGCAGGTGTTCGACGGCGCGGCCGAGGCGCGCCGCGCGGCGGGCGAACTGGCCTGCCGCATCTACCTGCGGCACGGCTCCGAGGACGACGTGCTGGTCTCGATGGACTGGGAGTCGCTGCAGCGCGCACAGGCCTTCCTCGCCTCGCCGGAACTGATGGCCGGCATGCAGGCCGCGGGCGTGCGCGAGATGCCGCAGATCACGATCCTGCGCCGCGTCGACCAGTACACGCCCTGAAGCGGGCGTCCGCGGGGCGGAAACGACGAGGCCCGCTCGCGCGGGCCTCGTGCCGGCATCGACGGCGTGCGCTGCGCTACCAGACCAGGTCCGGCGGCACGTCGTCCTCGGGCGGCGCATCGGGGTCGGCCAGCAGCGCGATGCACTCCGGCACGATCTCGCGCGCCGCCAGCGCGACCTCGCGGCTGACCACCAGGTAGCGCCCGTCGCGCTGCACGACCCCCAGTTCGCCGGCATTGACCCGCGGCAACTGCTCGGCGGTGACGTAGACCCGCCGGATCTTGCCGCCGTGGTCGAAATGGCGGGCGATGTCGGCGTCGGCGACGTTGAGCGCCTTGCCTTCGAGCAGCGCGGCCAGTTTCGCGCGCCGCTCGCGCTTCTCGCGCGCCTTGGCCTGCGCCTCGCGCTCGGCCTGCTCGCGCTCGCTGCGCTCGGCGCGCGCGCGCGCAGCGTAGGCCTGCGCGAGGTCGGGCTCCCGCGACGGCTTGGTCGCCGGCGGCGCCGGGCGCGCGGGG
>JAJTHZ010000208.1 GCA_021299185.1 Lysobacteraceae bacterium
ACGCAGGGCACGTGGATTCACCCGCCTGTCCACGATCCGAACCGTCATTTTCCTGATCGCCGGAAAGCTCGACTTCTACTCGGTCAACCCGCATGTCGCTCGCCCGGCATAACCCACTTGAATTTCAACAGACCCAAGAAACGTCACGTTGTTTTCACCACACCGCATCGCGATGCTCGCGATCGGGTGCAGGACGCTAGCGTCCGGACGCATGGGGTCGGCGCCGGCCGCCAGGGCGGTGACCGGCGCGCGCGGCGCGCATCGCGAGGCTTCAGGCGGCGCGCTGTGCGCCGATAACCACGGGGCAGGGTGATCGATCAGCGACCCGCAGGGCCGCGAACAGGCGATACCGATCGCCGCGTGGCGCGCCGGAAGAAGCGGGAAGTCCATGTCGCGCGATCCAGCGGAAGGCACAGCGCGGCGGCACGATTGCGCGCCACGCCCTTCTGACCGCCGACTGTGGCCGACACGCCCATGCTCGCACCCAGCCGGTGCGTGTCACCAAGCGATACCTTTCGACGTCCTGACGGGGCCACCGACGCACCGCGCGTGCCCAGGGGGCATCACACCAAATCCACGATGCCCCGCCCGGATGACGCAGCACGCCGTCGCGCGGCGGGGTATCGACGCACGACGCCGTCGTCGCGGCGTGCTCAGGCCGCGGTCCGCGACGCGACGGGCGGCAGACCCGGACGCCCGGTGCGTCGAAACACCGCGACGGCGGCGACCAGTCCGCGCGCCTGTTCCTCCAGCGCGCGCGCTGCGGCCGAAGCCTCCTCGACCAGCGCCGCGTTCTGCTGCGTGGTCTGGTCCATCTGGGTGACCGTCTCGCTCACTTGCTGGATGCCCGCCGACTGCTCCGACGAGGCCGCCGTGATCTCGCCCATGATGTCGGTCACCTGGCGCACCGAGGCCGTGATCTCTTCCATCGCCGCGCCGGCCTTCGCGACCAGCACGTTGCCGTCACCGACCTTCTCGCCGCTGTCCTGGATCAGCGCCTTGATCTCCTTCGCCGCCGACGCCGAGCGCTGCGCCAGCGCGCGGATCTCCGAGGCCACCACCGCGAAGCCGCGGCCCTGCTCGCCCGCCCGCGCGGCTTCCACCGCGGCATTCAGCGCCAGGATGTTGGTCTGGAACGCAATCCCGTCGATCACGCCGATGATCTCGTCCATCCGCCGCGAGGACGCCGCGATCGCGCCCATCGTGTCGACCACCTGCGCCACCAGCGCGCCGCCGCTGCCGGCCACATCGCGCGCCCCAGCCGACAGCCGGTTAGCCTGCGAGGCGTTCTCGGCGTTCTGCTTCACCGAAGCGGTCATCTGCTCCATCGATGCGGCCGCCTCTTCGAGGCCGGCGGCCTGCTGCTCCGTGCGCTGCGACAGGTCCAGGTTGCCGGCGGCGATTTCCTTCGCCGCGGCGTCGATCGCGCCGGCGGCCGACTGGATCCCGCCGATGATGCTGGACAGTTGCTCCACCGTTCGATGGGCGTCGTCGCGCATCGCCGCGAAGCGCCCGCGGAACTCACCCTGCATGCGCACCGTCAGGTCGCCGTCGGCGAGCCCGGCCAGCACGCGCCCCACGCCGTCGACGCCCTGCTCGCAGGCCTGCATCACCCGGTTCAGGTCCTCCACCATGCCGCGGAACGCGAACTCGAACGCGCCGGCGTCGCCGCGCACGTCGAGCCGACCGTCGGCCGCCGCCCCGGCGAGCGCGCGGATCGCGTCGGAAATGCCGACCAGGTTGCGCTTGACGCCCTGCATCGCCTCGGTGATCCGCGCGCGCTGGCCGGGCAGCGCCTCCATCTCCTGGCTGAAATCGCCGCGCGCGTAGGCGGCCATGATCGAGGTGGTCCGTGCCTGCACGTCGATGTGCTGGCTGACCAGTCCGTTGATCGCGTTCGCCATCTCGGCGAAGCTGCCGCGGAAGTTGCCGGCCGGCATCCGCGCGTCCGTCGCGCCCGCGGCATGCGCCGCGGCCAGTTCGCGCTGAGCGGCATCGAACTGCTTGAGCGCGCGCGTGAGCTTGACGATGGTGTCGGCGATGTCCTGCAGCTCGTCGCGCGTGCGCAGGTTGATCGGATCGGGGAACTCGCCGTCGGCCAGCCGCAGGCTGGCGCGGGACAGGCCGCTGAGGGTGCCGCGGATCGAACGGCTGAAGCCGAGGAACAGGTAGAAGCTCAGCAGGGCGGCGATGGCCACCACGGCGAGGCTCGCATTGCGCCGCGTGGCATAGCGCGATTCGCGCTCCAGCAGCAGCGTGCGCAGCGGCGCGACGCCCGCCGCCTGGGTCTCGAACAAGGCGGTGACGGCCTGGCTGCCGATGCCGAAGTACTCCGGTGCGTCGATCGACGGCCGGCCGCCGGTGAGCAGGCGCCCCGTGGTCGCCGTCGCGAAGGCGGTCACCGCAGCCGCGGCGCCGGTGACCTGCTGCTGCAGGTGGCCGGCGACGTCCGGCCGTGCCTCGGCGACCCGAAGCAGGCCGGTCTGCGCCCGCTCGATCGCGCGCGCCGCGAGGCGCAGCATCACGCGGGTATCCTCGCTGGCCTGCGGCTCGATCACGCCCTGCAAGGCCATCCCCGCACCGACCCCGCGCAGCCGGGCGGTCTGTTCGATCGCGTCCGGAAAGCGGAACAGCGCGGCATCCATCAGGGCGAAGGTCTCGATCTCGGGGTCGAGCGTCAGCCAGGTCCCGTCGGCCATCGCCTCGCCCCACGCATTCACCTGCTCGACCAGGGCCGAATGGCGGCGGAAGCTCTCCTCCGGCGACAGCCGGTCGACCTCTTCGACCAGCGTCGACCATGCGGCGTCGATCTCACACCATCCCGTTTCCAGCCCGAAGCCTGCGCCGTCGCCCGCCAGCCAGGCCGCGATGCCGGTGCGCGCCGCGTCGACCGCGGCGCGGGCCTGGGCGAGTTCCCCGGCAGCCGCCGTCTCGCCGCGCAGGACGCGGTTCGCCGTGCCGCGATGCACCTGCAGCGTGCGCACGACCGCCGCCAGCGGCTCGATCGCGGTGACGCCGCGCAGCTCACGCTGCGCGAAGTCGATCTCCTCCTGCAGCAGCGGCACGAGGATCGCGGTCAGCACGCCCATCGCCAGCGCGAACACCGCGCCGATCAGCAGCAGCTTGGTCTGGAAGCGCAGGCGGTCCATCAGGGCAGCCGCGGGCCCCACGATGCGGTAGATGGCGCGGTTCACGGGGCACTCCGGGTGGGATGGGACGACACGTCTGCCGCTAGGCGGCAGAACGAACAGCAAGGGGTTGCGGGCCCGCGCGCGAGCCCACGTCGAGCCGGAACACGGCGACCGCATCGACCAGTCCGCGCGCCTGTTCTTCCAGTGCGCGTGCGGCCGCGGAAGCCTCCTCGACCAGCGACGCGTTTTGCTGCGTGGCCTGGTCCATCTGGGTCACCGTCTCGCTCACCTGCTGGATGCCGGCCGACTGCTCCGACGAGGCCGCCGTGATCTCGCCCATGATGTCGGTCACCCGGCGCACCGAGGCCGTGATCTCCGCCATCGCGGCACCCGCCTTGGCGACCAGCGCGTTGCCACTGCCGACCTTCTCGCCGCTGTCCTGGATCAGGCCCTTGATTTCCTTCGCCGCCGCCGCCGAGCGCTGCGCCAGCGCGCGCACCTCGGAAGCCACCACCGCGAAACCGCGGCCCTGCTCACCTGCGCGCGCGGCTTCGACCGCGGCATTCAGCGCCAGGATGTTGGTCTGGAACGCGATCCCGTCGATCACCCCGATGATCTCGTCCATCCGCCGCGAGGACGCCGCGATCGCGCCCATCGTGTCGACCACCTTCGCCACCAGGGCGCCGCCGCTGCCCGCGATCTCGCTGGCGCCGGCCGACAGCCGGTTCGCCTGCGCCGCGTTCTCGGCGTTCTGCTTCACGGTCGCGGTCATCTCTTCCATCGAGGCCGCGGCCTCTTCGAGGCTCGCCGCCTGCTCCTCGGTGCGCTGCGAAAGGTCCTGGTTGCCCGAGGCGATCTCCTTCGCCGCGGCGTCGATCGCCTGCGCGCTGGCCTTGATGCCCGCGATGATCTGGGTGAGTTTGGCCAGGGTCGCGTTGGCGTCGTCACGGATCTCGCCGAGCACGCCGGACCACTGCCCCTCCATGCGTGCGGTCAGGTCGCCGCGCGCCATCGCGCCGAGCACAGCACGGATCCCGCCCAGGCTGGCGCCGATGCGCTCCAGCAGGGCATTGAGGTTCTCGGCCAGCGCGCGGTCGTGGCCGTCCTTGCCGTCGGTCGCGATGCGCAGGCTGAAGTCGCCCGCGGCGGCGGCGGAAACCACCGTGTCGACTTCGGACTCGATGGCGATCTCGACGGTGCGATCACGCCACTCGACCACCGTGCCGAGCCGCAGACCCTGCTCGTCGCGCACCGGCGACACGACCTGGTCGAGCGTGCGCGCACCGTAGACCACGGTGCTGCGTTCCGTCTCCTCGAGCCCGGCCAGACGCCCGGCCAGCCCGGCGAGCGGCGGCACCACGGCGGCCAACGGTCGCCCGACCACCTGGGCCGGATCGAAACCGGCGACCTCGGCGGCCAGCGACGCGGCGCGGCGCTCGAAGAACAGCCGCATCGCCTCGTTGGTGTAGGCGATCGAGCCGTCGGAGCCGATCATCATCAGGTTGGTGCGGGCATTCTCCAGCGCGTGCCGGATGCGCAGGTTCTCGCGCGCCACCGCGCGCTCCGACTCGATGCGCTCGCGCAGTTCCCGCTGCATGCCGGCGAGCCGCGCCATCAAACTGGCCTCCGCCCCGACCGGCACGCGGATGTCACCGGACAGGTCGCCGCCGGCGATGCGCTGCGCCACCTCGGCCGCGGTCTCCGGGTCGCCGCCGAGCAGGCGGCGGCTGGAACGCATGATCCAGAACCACGTCCAGACCAGCAGTCCGGTGCCGCTGACGGCGGCGACCGTCTGCATCATGCGCACCGAGCGCGCGGTCTCGATCGCGCGCTGGGCCAGGGCCTGCTCCTCGCCCTGGATCAGGTCGCTGACCGCCGCCATCTGCCCTTCGAGCGCGCCGTAGTCGACGTCGAACGTGGGCATCATCGCCCGCGCGCCATCGAGGTCGTCCATCACCACGGCCACGACTTCCTCGGCGGACGCGATGTAGCGCTTCAGCACCGGCTGCACATCCGACAGTGCCGCCTCGACCTCGGCCGGCAGTTCGAGGGCCTCATTGGCCGCGATCCGGTCGCGGAACCGGGTGGCGTGCTCCGCCAGTTCCTCCTGGATCCGCACGCCTGCGGACGGATCGCCGTCGGTCGCCGCGCGGAGGGCGTCCAGCACGTCGGCGCGCAGCGCGTCATGCATCATGTCGGCCTCCAACTGGTTGCGCATCGCCTCCGCAACCAGGGACTGCCGTGCCGACAGGTCGAGCAGGCGATTTTCGCCGATGAAGCCGATGGCGCTGAGCAGCAGCGCGCCGATCACGCCGCTGGCGGCGATCAGGGTGAGTCGGGTCTTGAAGCGCATGGGGTGCTCCTTCTTCTTCTTCGGCGGCGCGCGCGACCGGACGGTCGGGCGCCGCGACTCAGGCCGCGGCGCGCGCGAGCCCCTTCGGGTCGATGGCCGTGGCGTCGGTCCTGAACATCGCGACCGAAGACGCGAGGCCCTTGGCCTGTTCCTCCAGCGCGCGCGCCGCCGCCGAGGCCTCTTCGACCAGCGCCGCGTTCTGCTGCGTTGTCTGGTCCATCTGGGTGACCGTCTCGCTCACTTGCTGGATGCCGGCCGACTGCTCCGACGAGGCCGCCGTGATCT
>JAJTHZ010000243.1 GCA_021299185.1 Lysobacteraceae bacterium
CAGATCGCGCTGCGAAAGGTCGACGGCTGGCAGAGCCTCGCGCAGCCGCCCGCACCGCTTGATCTCGCCGCCTGACCGATCCACCATCAAGCCGCTGGCGACGCGCCTCGACGAGTTTCAACCAGATTCGCGACACGACCGCACCCGACGCTGGCCACCACGGTGCGGCCGTTCCAGGACGGGCGCAGCAGCAGCAGTTACCAGATCCTCGGCCGGGCCGGGAAGGGCGTCTACGATCCGATCCGTCGACGCCTGCTGCTGATGGGCACCGGGGCCTCGGACGGCAGCGGCCAGAACAGCGGCTTCGGGGCGTACCAGTACAACACGCTGGCGATCTTCGACGAGGTGACGAACGCCTGGAGCGCGCTGCGCGCGTTCCGCGACCCGGGCGAGGGCACCGGCGCTCGGGCGATCGGCCACATCTACGACGGCAATGCGATCGACGTGGCGGGTCGCCGGCTGTACAAGCCCAAGTTCGGCGACGACGGTGAGTCGTACATCTACGTGTACGACCTCGACAGCGGGGCGATGCGCGCCGGCATCCCGCGGTCGCCGGGCACGACGCAGCAGAACTGGGCCTCGCTGGAGTTCATCCCCACGCGCGGCGCGGCGGGCCGGCTGTGGTTCGCCGCCTACGCGAGCAGCGACGCGCTGCGCATCTGGGAGTACGACGTGGCCGGTGGGACGTGGTCGCTGATCGTCGCCAACGCGGCCTTCGGCGTGCACGGCGGGGTCGATCCGGGCGGCGGCCCGATGATGTCGTACAGCGCGCGCGCGAACGGCGGCGCCGGCGGCGTGCTGGTCGGCCACCGGGGTGGCGCATGGATCGCCAACGTCGTCGGCACGCCGACGCTCACCGCGATCGCGCTGCCCCCGTCGGGACCGATCGACATCGCGGTATCCGGCGTGGTGCGCGACCCGGTCGGCAGCGGCTGGCTGCGCTTCGCCGGCGGTTCGACCGTGCATCGTTGGAATGGCTCGGCCTGGGTCGCGGTCGCGACCACGGGCACCGGT
Organism: Lysobacteraceae bacterium; assembly: GCA_021299185.1. Lineage (GTDB taxonomy): Bacteria > Pseudomonadota > Gammaproteobacteria > Xanthomonadales > Ahniellaceae > UBA4656. The sequence goes on from JAJTHZ010000243.1 coordinate 1,015, forward strand.
CCGGGCGGTGATTTCGCGGTCTACCCGCTGGACGAATACGGCGCGGTCTACATCGTCCACACCAGCAACATCGCCGCCAATCCGACGGTGGGCCGCGTCTTCAAGGCCTGAGGCAGGCCGGACGCGCGGGCCCGGGCCCACGGCCGGCCCGGCTTCAAGTTCGGGCGGGCGCCCTTCAGCGTCGACCAACGCGTCGCCGGCATCGCATGCGGAGCGCAGGGCGCGGACCGCAGCGTCCGCGATTGCGGGCGGCGCGGTACCCCGATCGATCGCGTGCGCATCTGGGTGATTCCCCCGATGGCCCTGCGTCGCGGCCGCACGGAAACTGCGCGTGCCCAGCGTGGGCGGAGGCGCTGGACCGGTATCGGCGATCCCGGCGCCGCGATGTTCGCGCCGGGATCGCCTCGCGTGGCCGCTGGCCCGCGATCAACCCTCGGGCAGGACGGAGGAGTGGTGGTGGGCAATCAACCAGACGCCGCCCTCGTAGCGGTACACGAAGCTGTAGCGCGCGGCGACGTTGCGCGCGACCCCGTGGTCCACCAGCCGGAACGTGTACAGGCCGACGTCCCAGGCGACGTTGCAGCCGATCGTGATCCAGCGTTGGTCGATGCGACCGATCGGCTGCTTCTCGAGGAAGTGCACGAAGTACTCGCGGATCGCCTCGGGGCTGCTGCGCGGCACGTTCGACACCGTGGGCAGCAGGACCGCGCCCTCGGCGTAGTTGGCCGCGACCTGCTCCGGGTCGAGCGTGGCGAGCGAGCGATTCCAGCGATCGAACAGACCCGCGATGCGCGTGGTGGTGACTGCCTTGCATTCAATGTCGTCGTCGTCGGCGCGCACCTCGGGCCGGTACGACAGGGCGAGGAGGAACACGATCGCGGTGAACACGGTGAGTCGCTTCATGGATGGGAACTCCTGCAGTGGTTGGGTGATCGAGCGATGGGACATCGGCTCGGCGTTGCGCCCCTGCGGCCGCGACCTGCCGGGGCACAGTGTGGGCGTGAAGGCGGCGTGGATGCGTCCACCGTTCGGCCGATGGTCGCGGCGGCAGCGCGCGTCGATGCCCTGCGCGGCGGAACCGCCGTCCGCGCATCCGATCGGGCGCGGCGCGCGGTCCGCGCGGGTGGTCGTTTCGTGAGGCTCTACGTCGAATGGCGTACGGGCAACGCTCTCGGATGACCGCCCACGCACGATCGCCATGCCGAGGCTGGACGTGCTGCTTGCCGTGGTCCACGAGATCCCGCGCGCGGGGCTGCGCGCGCTGCTGTGCGCGGCGCCGCAGGTGCGCATCGTCGCCGAAGCGCACACCGGGCCGAAGGCGATCGGTGCCTGCCAGCGCCACGCCGTGTCGCTGGCCGTGATCGACCAGCAGCTGCCGGAGCTGGATGGCAGCGCCACCGCATGCGTGCTGCGCACGACCTCGCCGCAGACGACGCTGCTGCTCTATGGTCCGTCCGCGGCCGACGACGCCGCGATCCAGGTCGCGGGAGCCCACGCCGGACTGCCATCCGACGCCACGGCGGAACGCCTCTGGCGCACGGTCGAACTGGCCTTGCAGCGCAGCGGCAGCGGCGTGCTGCGCCATGCGAACCTCGCATCCGCCGCGCGCTCGCTGCGGCAGCTCACCGCGCGCGAGCGCGAGGTGCTGGGCCTGCTCGCCGGTGGCGCGAGCAATCGCGAGATCGGCGCCGTGCTGCAGATCTCGGAAGCCACCGCCAAGACCCACGTCGAACGCATCGCCAGCAAGCTCGATACCAGGAACCGCACCGCCGCGGCGCTGCGATTCGCCGCGCTCGGCCTGGAACCGGAGTAGGGCAGGGAGCGCCGCGGGCGGGCCTGGGCCTCGATCCCGGGCCGGCAAGGATGGAGGCATCGCCCGGCCGGCTGTCGCGGCGGGCGCCGCTTGCCGTCTTCAAGGACGACGCGCCGGTGTCGGCGTGCAGCCAGGGTGGGGAATCGCCGTCATGGGTCGAGGTCGCGTGGGGGTCCTTCTGCTGCTGCTCATGCTGGGTCCGGGGCCTGCGCGCGCCGGCGGCCTGCTGAACATCATCACGGTCGGTCCGGGCGCGTCCTGCAACTTCAATAGCCTGCAACTCGCGGTCAACAGCGCCTCCACCGGCGCCGACGATCTGACCGAAATCCGGCTCACTGCGGACGCCCTGAACCAGAGCCTGTCGATCACCGATCGCAACATCACCATCCGCGGCGACTTCTCGACCTGCAACGCGACCGTACCGAGCAACGTGCGGCGCGCGATCGCCGGCAACCTCGCCGATTCGGTGATCCGCACCACGACGACCGGCGCCTCGGCCCGCACGCTGACGCTGCGCGAACTCATCGTCCGGGACGGTGGCGCCGACAGCGCCGCCGAACGCGGCGGCGGCGTGCGCGTTCTAGGTCGTGTCGGCCTCGTGCTCGACGGTGTCAGCGTCAGTCGCAACGTGTCGGTGCGCGGCGGCGGCATTGCCGTGGAAGGCACGTTCGCGAGTGCGAGTCTCGACGGCGGCAGCATCATCGGATCGGATGCTGGTGCGATTCTCAATGGCAACGGCACGCAGTCGCTGTTCCCGGAGATCGGCCTCGGCGGCGGCATCTACTGTTCGGGTGGGACCTTGATCGTCCGTGGCGCCAGCATCCGCAGCAACACCTCGTCGGTGCACGGCGCGGGAATCTATGCGAACGACTGCACCGTGGAGATCGAGCAGGTGCTGGGCAACACCAATTTCTCGCGTACGGTCATTACCGGCAACATCGCCTTCGGGGGCGACGGTGGCGGCATCTACGCGACCGGCGGAAGCGTCGTTTCGTGGCGCGCCACACAGTCCGGCGCCATTGCGGGTGCGGCGTCCAACAATCGCGCCAATACGGGCAGCGGCGGGGCCGTTTTCCTCACCGGAGCCAGCGACTTCATCGGCGAATACGTGCGCTTCGTCGACAATCGCGCCGAAGTCAGCGGTGGGGCCATCGCCGTCGAGGACAACTCCAACCTGATCCTAAGCGGCGGCGACGGGATGCGCTGCGCGTCGGTCGGTATCTGTCCCGGGATCTTCGGCACGCGGGGCATCACCGAGGGCGAGGCGGCGACCTTGATCGGCGGGGCGATCCATGCAAGCGCCGGCGCGCAGGTGAGGCTCACGCAACAGCATCTTTACGACAACTTCGCCAACAATGGCTCGGCCCTGCACCTGAGCGGGTCTGCGACCCGCGCGGTCCTGAGCGGCGTGCTGGTCGCGCGCAACGTGCTCTACGGCGTCGGCAACGGCACCTCGACGATCGAGCTGACCTCGTCCGCAGATGCGGTGCTGCGGCACGTCACGATGGCGACCAATTTCCGGGTGAGCGCCGGGTTTCCCGGCATCGAGCGTGCGGTCTCGAGTCTTCGCGCCAACGGGGCGCAGGGCACGATCGAACTGCGCAACAGCAGTTTCTTCGGCGACGCTGACAGCGTGGTGCGATTGCTGGTGGGTGCGACGGTCGAAGCGGGCTGCGTCCTTGCCCACGAAAACACGAGCGTTCCGGGCGCGAGCGTGGTCGACCCACAGTACGTGAACACCGTCGGCGACCTTCCCGACTTCGGCCTCGGCCCGTCCTCGCCGGGGCTGGACCGCTGCCTTGCCTCGGGCGCGAACGAGGCCGACGTCGAGGGCCGTCCGCGCCCGATCGACATTATCGGCGTCAGCCATGGTCCCGGAGCCTTCGACGTGGGTGCATTCGAACGCTTCACGGACGACATGCTGCGGGACGGCTTCGAGTCGCCGCCACCGTGAGCGCGCCGTGGCGTGCCGCCCGTCGGGCGGCGGGCTCGCGAACGGGAGTCAACCGCCGCGCACGTCCGCCACCCAGGCGAAGCCGAGCGCGCCGGGACGGACGTCGATGGCCACCGGACCTTGCACCGGCAGCCGATCGAAGGTGGCGCGGTCGAGGTCGAGGCCCCGCGGCTGGCCCTCGCCGTCGATGCCGGAGGGCAGGCGGAGCACGTATTCGTGGCAGGTGCGGCGGTTGCGGCGGCCGCAACGGTAGGTGCGATGCGAGGTGGAGGCCTGCTCGACCACGCGCCAGCCCGGTGCGCTGGTGTCGAAGGTGATGTTGGCTTCGCGCGCCAGGCCATAGCCACCGACCACGATGGCGGGCACGCCCAGCACGAGGATCTCGGCCAGTACCCGGTGCGCGCGCGCCGAGTTGCGCAACCAGCGCGCAGCGACGACGAGGTAGGCACCGCCGAGCACGAGGCCCGGCACCAGCATGGCCGAGAACAGGGACCAGGGCTCCAGCAGGTCGGTGCGACCCGGCATCACGCGCAACAGGGTGGCGATGGCCAGCACCACGAAGCCGACGTTCAGCGCCAGCAGCAGCAGCGCCCGCCGCACGAAGGGGTCGCCGCGCAGCCTGCTCGACGCGTTCGTCGCGGGCAGCGCGCGCACGAGCGCGTCGAGGGTCGCGACGATCCCGGCGGTGAGCTCCGGCAGCGGGTCGGCCTCGCCGCTGGCCTCGAGCCAGAGCCGGCCGCCGGCCGCCTGCCAGGTGCAGTTCGAGAAGCCTGCGATCATGAGTTGGCGCTGCAGGTCCAGGATGCGCGCGCGCAGCGCGGGCGCGCCGCGCAGGGCGGCGACCAGGCGTTCGTCGTCCGACTCGATGAAGATCGCCTCGTCGAAGTCCCTGTCGCCCACGCTGCGTTCGGCATTCACCCCGAGGCTGCGGCCGAGGCGATCGAGCCAGCCTTCGGGATGCAGGCGGAAGTCGTAGCCGGGCGGGGCCGTCACGCCCCACAGGCGCGCGTGGACGCGATTCTTGTGCACGCGCGTGCCGTGCTCGTAGCGCAGCGACTGGCCGTCGACCGTCACCGAATCGCCGATGCCGCGCCACGCCGACCGCGCGCGCAGCTTCAGCGCGGCCACCACGGCCAGCACCAGCGTGACCAGTCCGAACAGGAACCACATGGCGTCACTCCTGGAGGTCCGTCGTCGAATACCTTACCGGCACCGCCCCCGGGACGGGAACGAGCGGGCCTGCGGCCGATCCCGCACGCTCGCCTCCCGGCGCCGCCTCAGGCACCATCGCCGACCATGCATCTCGATGCCCTCCACCAGCGACTGCGCGCGCTCGAGGTCCCGGCGCTGCACGCCCGGACCCTGCTGCGCGCCTGGACCCGCGGCGAGCCGCTGACCGCCGGCAGCGCCGAGCGCGCCCGGCCCTATCCGGCCGCGCTGCTGGCCGCGCTGCCGGCGCTCGGCGATGAACTCGACGCGATCGCCCGCGTGCAGTCCGAACACGAAAGCGCCGACGGCTCGGTGCGGCTGCTGGTGCGACTGGCCGACGGGCAGTCGGTGGAGAGCGTGCTGCTGCCGCGCGACGGCGTGTGCATCTCGTCGCAGGTCGGCTGCGCGGTCGGCTGCGTGTTCTGCATGACCGGCCGCGATGGGCTCAAGCGCCAGGTCGGCAGCGCAGAGATGGTGGCGCAGGTGGTGCTGGCGCGGCGCCGGCGCGCGGTGCGCAAGGTGGTGTTCATGGGCATGGGCGAGCCCGCGCACAACGTCGACGCGGTGATGGACGCGATCGAGATGCTTGCCACCGCCGGCGGGATCGGCCACAAGAACCTCGTGTTCTCGACGGTCGGCGATCCGCGGGTGTTCGAACGCCTGCCGCAGGGTCCGGTGCGCCCCGCGCTCGCGCTGTCCCTGCACACCACCCGCGCCGACCTGCGCCGCACCCTGCTGCCCAAAGCCCCGCGCATCGACCCCGCCGACCTCGTCGAAGCCGGCGAACGCTACGCGCGCGCCACCGGCTATCCGATCCAGTACCAGTGGACCCTGCTCGAAGGCATCAAC
>JAJTHZ010000246.1 GCA_021299185.1 Lysobacteraceae bacterium
CTTCGCGCTGAACGAGTTCTACGGCGAGTTCAACATCCCGCTGCTCAAGGACCTGGCGTTCGCCGAGACCCTCGAGATCGCGATCGCGGCCCGCTATTCGGACTACTCGAACTTCGGCGACACCACCAACCCGAAGTTCGGCTTCCGCTGGAAGCCGTTCGCCGACCTGCTGGTCCGCGGCAACTACGCCGACGGTTTCCGCGCGCCGACGATCAGCGACCTGTTCTCGGGCCAGTCGGATGCCTTCCCGGAGATCCAGGACCCATGCTCGGTGCCGTTCATCAACACCGCTCCGGTGGCCGTTCGCAACGCCTGCCGCAATGGCGTGGGCGGCATCCGCGGCACCCCGGTGAACTACGAACAGGCCAACACGCAGATCCGCGTGACCACGGGCGGCAACCCGGACCTCAGTCCGGAAGAAGCCCGCAACAAGACGCTCGGCCTGGTCTACAGCCCGTCGTTCGTGGAAGGCCTCGACGTGTACCTCGACTGGTACAACATCGAGATCAGCAATGCGATCCAGGGCCTCGACCCGCAGTTCATCCTGAACTCCTGCTACAACGGCTCGAACCTCGCCAACTGCGCGCTCATCACCCGTGGTCCGGGCGGTGAGATCCTCGACCTGTTCGCCGGCACCGGCAACGCCACGATCGGTGGCTTCGAGACCGAAGGCTACGACTTCACCGTCGACTATCGCTTCGAAACGACGTTCGGGCGCTTCCGCATCAATTGGGACACGGCCTACGTCAGCTACTACGGCGACCTGGGCCAGCCGGAAGCGGGCGACGTCCTGGCCGACGGCTCGGCGTCGAACGGCAATCTCGTCGGCGTGTACCTGAACCGCCTCAACTTCGCGAACCGGATCACGTCCAACATTTCGACCAACTGGCAGTCGGGCGACTGGGGTGCGACGCTGACCGCGCGTTACCTGTCGGCGCTGGACGAGAACTGCTCGCTGCCGGCGATCTTCGGCAACCCGGGCCTGTGTTCGAACCCGAATGGTTCGCCGCAGTTCGAGGATGGCGAGAACACGCTGGACGACACGTGGTACTTCGACCTGCAGGGCACGTGGGACACCCCGTGGAACGGCCGCGTGATCGCCGGCATCCGCAACCTGCTGGACGAGGATCCCCCGGTCTCGTACTCGACCTTCGCCAACAGCTTCGACCCGAGCTACGACATCCCGGGCCGGTTCTGGTACGTGTCCTACAGCCAGCAGTTCTGATCCTGCGGCCGGGCTGCCACGGCACGCGTTGCCGTGGCGGCCTTGCGCTTCGTGTTCGCGTGCTTCCGGACGCGCCACGGCGACGTCGTGTGCTCGCGTGACCACCGCGCGCTCGGTGGTCTGCCGCAGTGCGGTCGCGCTGCACGCAGCGCTCCTGCAGAAAGCGTGCAATGTGGGAGCCGGTTCTACCAGCGACGGCGCTGCGGTGAGGCTTCGGCAAGTCGGTCGCCGGTGAAACCGGCTCCCACCCGACCCTCGCGTTCGAGCCGCCGCGCCAAGCCCTGGGGTTTGTGGGAGCGGCGCGTGCGCCGCGAGCTCTTTATGCTTGCCGCAGTCCGGTCGCGCTGCACGCAGCGCTCCTACAGTGGGCGTGTGCAAGTTTACGCTTGCAGCACCGCGGCGTGGTGTTCGAGGTGGTCTTCGATGAAGCTCTGGATGAACCAGTAGCTGTGGTCGTAACCGGCGTGGCGACGCAGGCGCAGCGGCTGGCCGGCGGCGGCGCAGGCGGCTTCGAGGCGATCGGGTTGCAGCTGCGGGGCGAGGAATTTGTCTGCTTCGCCCTGGTCGACCCGCAGTTCGCCGTCGAAGCGATGCCCGGCGGCGATCAGGGCGCAGGCATCGTGCGCGGCCCACGCGGCGCCGTCGTCGCCGAGATAGCGCGGGAAGGCCTTCTGGCCCCACGGCACCTGCGAGGGCGCGACGATGGGCGCGAAGGCGCTGCACGATCGATAGCGGCCCGGGTGCTTGAGCGCCAGCGTGAGCGCGCCGTGGCCGCCCATCGAATGGCCGCTGATGCCGGTGCGCGACGGATCGACCGGGAACTGCGCGGCGACCAAGGCGGACAGTTCGTCGACGATCCACGAGGCCATGCGGAAGTGCTTCGACCACGGCGCCTGGGTGGCGTCGAGGTAGAAACCCGCGGCGCCGCCGAACTCCCAGTCGTCGGCCTCGCCGGGGATGCCGGTGTCGCGCGGGCTGGTGTCGGGGGCGACCAGCGCCAGCCCGAGCCGTGCGGCCATCCGCTGCGCGCCGGCCTTGATCATGAAGGTCTCTTCGGTACAGGTCAGACCGGCGAGGAAGTACAGCACCGGCACCTTGTGGCTGCGCGCCTGCGGGGGGAGGTAGACCGAGAACCGCATCGGCAGGCCGATCGCCGCCGACGCATGGCGGTGGACCGACTGCGTGCCGTCGAAGCAGCGCTGTTCGGACAGGGTCTCCAGCGCCATCAGTACACGACCACGCCGCGGATCGACTCGCCGCGCGTCATCAGGTCGAAGCCCTCGTTGATGCGCTCCAGCGGCATCACGTGGGTGATCAGGTCGTCGATGTTGACCTTGCCGTCCATGTACCAGTCGACGATCTTCGGTACGTCGGTGCGGCCGCGCGCGCCGCCGAAGGCACTGCCGCGCCAGTTGCGGCCGGTGACCAGCTGGAACGGGCGGGTCGAGATCTCCTGCCCCGCGGCGGCGACACCGATGATCACCGAAGTGCCCCAGCCCTTGTGGCAGCACTCCAGCGCCTGGCGCATGAGGGTCGTGTTGCCGACGCACTCGAAGGAATAGTCGGCGCCGCCCTTGGTGAGGTTCACGAGGTAGGGCACGAGGTCGCCCTCGACCTCCTTCGGGTTGACGAAGTGGGTCATGCCGAACCTCTCGGCCATCTCGCGCCGCGCGGGGTTGATGTCCACGCCGACGATCATGTCGGCGCCGACCATGCGCGCGCCCTGGATCACGTTGAGTCCGATGCCGCCGAGGCCGAACACCACGACCTTGGAGCCGGGTTCGACCTTGGCGGTGTAGATCACCGCGCCGATGCCGGTGGTGACGCCGCAGCCGATGTAGCAGACCTTGTCGAACGGCGCGTCCTCGCGGATCTTCGCCAGCGCGATCTCGGGCAGGACCGTGTACTGGGCGAAGGTGCTGGTGCCCATGTAGTGGTGCACCTTGCGCCCCTGGTGGGAAAAGCGGCTGCTGCCGTCGGGCATCAGGCCCTGGCCCTGGGTGCTGCGGATGGCCTGGCAGAGATTGGTCTTGGGGTTGAGGCAGTACTCGCACTCGCGGCATTCGGGGGTGTAGAGCGGGATGACGTGGTCGCCCTTCTTGAGCGACTTCACCCCGGGGCCGACGTCGACCACGATGCCCGCGCCCTCGTGGCCGAGGATCGCCGGGAACAGGCCCTCGGGATCGGCGCCGGACAGCGTGTACTTGTCGGTGTGGCACAAGCCCGTGGCCTTGATCTCGACCAGCACCTCGCCGGCGCGTGGGCCGTCGAGGTCCACCGTGTCCACGACCAGGGGCTTGCCGGCTTCGAAGGCGATGGCGGCGCGGACTTTCATGGCGGGCTCCGGCGAGGGGGTGAGGTCGGAGTTTACGGCAGTGATCGGGGCCGCAGGACGGTTGTGGGAGCGAGCGTCGCTCGCGACCGGCACCTGTGGGGCTTGCCGAAGTCCCGGCGTCCGCGGTCGCGAGCGATGCTCGCTCCCACAAGGACTGCCGGGCGATGCGTGCCTGCCGTCGGGGCACTCGCGCCGCGAGGACCGTAGGGTGCAATGAGCGCAGCGAATTGCACCGCTTCGATGGGGCGGTGCAACTCGCTGCGCTCATTGCACCCTACGCATTCCGGCGAGGGGTGAGGCCGGCGTTTGCGGCAGTGATCGGGGCCGCAGGACGGTTGTGGGAGCGAGCATCGCTCGCGACCGGCACCTGTGGGGCCTGCCGAAGTCATGGCGTCCGCGGTCGCGAGCGATGCTCGCTCCCACAAGCACTGCCGGGCGATGCGTGCCTGCCGTCGGGGCGCTGGCGCCGCGAGGACCGTAGGGTGCGATTCGCTGCGCTCATTGCACCCTACGCATTCCGGCGAGGGGTGAGGCCGGCGTTTGCGGCAGTGATCGGGGCCGCAGGACGGTTGTGGGAGCGAGCATCGCTCGCGA
>JAJTHZ010000132.1 GCA_021299185.1 Lysobacteraceae bacterium
AGATCGCGCTGCGAAAGGTCGACGGCTGGCAGAGCCTCGCGCAGCCGCCCGCACCGCTTGATCTCGCCGCCTGACCGATCCACCATCAAGCCGCTGGCGACGCGCCTCGACGAGTTTCAACCAGATTCGCGACACGACCCGGCACGCACTCCTGGATGACACTGAGGCCGGGCGACTTCAGCAGGTGCCAACCGTCGCACACACCACCCCAGACGTAGTGCTCACCCGTGTGGATGTCGGAAGGAATCATGCGCGAAATCGGGGTCAGGGAAACCGGGGAAAGGTTACCGCTTTCCGGGTGATGGTCGCCGCGTGCAGGGACGGTGCCGTCGAAGGCGAATCTGTACGCCAAGCCCGGCGGCTGCCGGTTTTGTGCGCGCTTGCGCAATCCTCCCGCCCCCTTTCCGAGTGCCATCCGGCGCAACCACGCGCCCGGGGATGTCCGACGCCGCCGCCGATCGGTGTTCATCCTCACAGGACCTGCGCGCCGGCTGCGCCGGCTCGATCACTTCCCGCGCCTGAGGCGTGCTTCAAAACGGAGAGCGACGATGCGCGTGGCGCGATGGGAGATCACGCTGGCGGCCATGCTTTGCAGCCTGCTCACGGCGCCCGAGGTGGCGGCCCAAGCCGGCACCTACGACACCAGCTGGCGGCCGAGTGGGCGAACCGTTCTGGCCTTGCCGAACACGGCCGTGTCGACCGGCGTCGCGATCGACGATGTCGGCGGGAGTCTGTCGCTGATCGTCGCCCGGGTTCCGCAAGGTTCGACGCAAGCCAACTCGGCGGTCGTGCGACTGCTGCCCGACGGCGCGCTCGATCCCGGATTCGGCATCGGTGGCTATGTGGATTTCTTTTCGTCCGTGTCCCCGACCCTCGGGATCGTCACCGGCGATGGAGACGGCCTGGCGTTCGACGACTGGGCCGCCAGCAATCCGCCCGTCATCTGGGTTTACCTGAAACGCGGCACCTTCCAGCGTTCCGGGTTCCGCGCCTTCGTCCGCACGGACCTGACCAGCGGCTCGCGGGCTTTCGCCATCGCGTCGGCGCCCGGCAATCGGCTGGTCATCGCGGGCGGCGCGGGCCCGTTCAATACGATGGATTTCGGGGTGACGGTGATCGACGCCACGACGAGCTTCCCCGACCTGTCGTTCGCGGACGGCGGGCTGCGGATTCCGATCGGCGGCAGCACGACGAACGATTACGCGACCGCCGTGACGGCCGACGCAATCGGCCTCATCGTGGTTGCCGGACTCGTGGAGCGACCATCGAGTGCACGCGGCATGGCGGTCGCGCGCTTCCTGCCCGACGGCAATCTCGACAATGCTTTTGCCACCGGGGGCCTGCTCGATGGCGTCGCCGGAATCCGCGGATCTCCCAAGGCGATGGCAATCGACGGGCAGGGTGGGACGCTGATCGCGTTCGACGACGAGCTGGCGCAGTCATCGCTGAGCATCGTGCGCATCACGCCGGACGGTCTGGTCGACAGCAGCTTCGGGCCGGACAACAGCGGCGTCGCGCGCGCCGGATTCGGCCCAGGCAATGCGCAGGCCTGTTGCCTCGTGGTCCAGCCGGATGGCGCGATCGTGGTGGGCGGAACGACCAACCTGTTGATCGGAAACTCGCGATTCGGGATCGCGCGCTTCGACGCGACCGGCCAGCCCGATCCCACCTTCGGCGTCGCTGGCAAGACCGAAGGCGGCTTTTCGACGGACCTGTCGCGCAGATCGACAATGACCGCGATGCGGCTCGACACGCGCCTGCGCCTGGTGGTGCTCGGTTACGACAGCGCATCCGGCCAGCCGACGCGGACTGGCGTCGCCATGGTCCGCACCGGGCTTGCGCTGCCCGAGACCGTGTTCGCGGACGGCTTCGAGGCCGCGCCGTAGGCAGCGCGCAAGCGGGGTCAGGCCGCCATTACGCCGCCGATCGATGCCGGCCGTTCGCGTCCCGCCGAGTCGGCAGCGGTCGGTGCGAGGAAACGGCTGTGCCGCGCCTGGCGCCGGAACCGCACGCTCGCCTGAGATTCAGACGAAACCTTGTTCCTTGTAGCTGGCGAGGAACTGCGCGCCGCGCGTGCGCTCGAGGCGATGCAGCAGGGCGAGGAAGGCGAGCTGGCGGTCGGGCGAGAGCGCGGCTTCGGGTTCGTCGAGCAGGTAGACGCCGTCCTCGATGCGGCCTTCGAACAGGGTGAAGAAGGCCTCGCCGTGCGAGCGCGTGTTGAGCGAGCGGCTGCCGTACTGGCTGAACACGGCGCCGCGCGCTTCCATGCTTTCGACCCAGGCGTGGAAGGTCTCGGCGCGCAGGAAAAAGCCACCGGACACGCGCTGGCGCCAGGACAGCGCGAGCGCGCGGCCCAGCGCGTGGCCGTCGGCCCCTTCGACGAACGACCGCTCGACATCGCCGCCGCGGGCGTCGAAGCCCAGCGCCCAGCCGATGGCCTCCAGCAGCGTGGATTTGCCGGCGCCGTTCTCGCCGACGAACATCGTGACCGGCGTTTCGAAGCGCAGCGGCAGTCCGAGCGCGATCGAGCGCACGTCGAAGGGGTGCCGGTCCGGATCGTCGATGCGCTCGGGGCGCAGCGCGACCTGGGTGAGGAACGGGCTGCCGGCGGTGCGATGCGGAGGACGAGCGGATCTTGGCATCGGCTGTGCGCCTGCACCGACGGGACCGCTCGAGCGTAGTGCGCAGCCCCCGCAGCGAAGAAGTGCCAGCGATCCGCGGTCGGCGAGGTGTTGCCCGCCGCACACGGTGACGCGCCGTCGCGCGAGTCACCGCGCGCGGACGGCGGGCGACCGAGCGGCGCGCGCGGGCTTCAGCGCCCGCGCGCGCGCAGCATGGCGTCGGCGTACTGGTAGGCCGCCTCCGCCATGCCGTCGATGGTCAAGGGCAGCACGCCGGGCGCGCGCGGGGTGGGGATCATGCCGACGAGGGCCTGGCCGGCGAACCAGTCGCGCAGGGCGTCGGTGTCGCTGCCGGGCACGGCAGCGGGGCGGGGATCGATGGGTGGCATAGGGGGCGCTCCGGAGGAACCGCCACCTTAGCGTGCCGCGATGACGGCCGCTGGCGTCCGCACGATGTCGCGCGCTGACGGGGCGCCCTGCCGACACGCAAGGCGCCGATGAACGCCGGGGATCGGCGGACTCAGGGGCCGCAGCCGCTGTCGGTCTCGAAATCGTCGCTGTGCAGCGCCGGGCGCAGCACGGCGACACCGCAGGAGGTGCCGCAGCAGGCCTGCACGAGGATCTCGCCGCGGTCGTTGATGTCGGTGGCCTCGCTCATCGTGTAGTTGCGCCAGCGATGCAGCAGGCGCGTGCGCAGATCGACGAGGACGTCGCCATCGGTGATCACGGCACGCGAAATCTCCTGCGCATCCTCGGCGTAGCCGACGATGTTCCCCGCCGAATCGATCGCCGCAGCCGCCGCGCTGCTGCCGCCCAGCCCGGGGAACTCGAAGATTTCGGCACGGCCCGCGATGTAGATGCCGGATCCGGTGGGGTTGAGGAACGTGCCCGCGGCGAAGCCCTGGTCGTTGACGTCGACCAACTCGCTGCTGACCGCGGCCGATGGCGGCATGAACATCACCGGGCTCGTCACGCCAGTGCTCAGGTTCCAGCGCGCGCCAGCGGGGGCGCCGACGGAACGCCGCGCCTGGCCGACCACGAACTCCCCGGATGGCGAGACGCCGATCGCCTGGCTCTCGAGGATGCCGTCGCCGACGAACCGCCCGAGCTGGCGCACGTCCGTGGCGATGCCGTCGGTGGTCGACGGCAGGGTCCACGCGACGGCCTGCGTGGCGACGAGCGGGCCTTCGGTGAACACCGCGCTGCCGACGACGCGACCGTTTTCCGACAGGCCGTTGACGGCGCGCAGGTCAGGCGGCGTCCAGCGGAACGCACCCGACACGAAGGTCGGCGCGCTGTACCAGAATGCCTCGTTCGGGAAGCCGTCGAAGCGCAGGTCGCCGACCACCTCGCCCGTGGCGTCCACGGCCTTCGGGATCACCTGCAGCCCGGGCGACGGTGTCGACCCGCCAGCGAACGAGGGCAACTCCACGACCTCGCCATCGCGCCATCGAAAGCCGAACGTGTATGCGTCGGTCGGCTCGAGGTAGGTGCCGACGACGTGACCTTGCGAGCCCATCGCGATGCCGAAGTACTGGGATCCGTCCGGCAGGTCGAAGTCGACCCGCACCACTTCGTACGGCGGCTGGGCGAAACAGGCGCCGGCGGCAGCGCAGAGCGCGAGGGCAGACCATCGCCGCACGTTGCGACGGCGGCCGTCGATGGCGGGGCGTGACGAGGGCGGGATGCGCATGCGGGCGGGTCCGGGTGGCGGAGTCCCGACTACGCCGAAACGCAGGCAATCCCATCACCCCACGGCGCTGGCGGCCGTCCCGGGCAGCGGTCCATGCCGCGGCGACCCGCCCGGCCCGAGGGCACGATGCGCAGCCATGCGCCGGGCCGGGATCGTCAGCCGTTGATCGGCGGATGGACCCGCTCCCACAGCAGGATCATGCCCAGCGCGAGGAGGACCCACGCCGCGGTCGCCGCACCCAGGGTCACGGGCAGCGACCAGCGGGTGCTGCCGAACCAGACCACGCCGAGGTAGCCCGCATAGGGCACGAGCGACCACAGGCCGAACAGCGCGGTGTGCTGCAGGTCCGCCGCGGAACGCTCGGTGCCGACGATGACGTGGGCGATCAGGGCGAAGGTCGGGAACAACGGCACCAGCCCGGCGAGGTAGACGGACTTCGAACGGGCGAGGATCGCGATGAGCAGCACCGCGAGCGCGCCGACGAGCGACTTGAGGAACAACGACATCATCGGAGCTTCTGCCGGCTGGGGCGGGTTCGTCGCGCGCGGTGGCCGCGAGCGAAGGTGACGCATTCGGTACGTTCAGCGCGGGCATCGATGCGGCGGGCCGCATGGGCCGCGGGCGGTGTGGGAGCGCTGCGTGCAGCGCGATCGTGCTTGCAGCGGGGTTGCAGCGCATCGCGGCGCACGCGCCGCTCCCACAACCTGACAACCACCCAACCACAACCCTTCGTGCCGCGCCTCGTTGTGGGAGCGCTGCGTGCAGCGCGATGGGGCCTGCAGCGCCTCGGTGTGGGAGCGCTGCGTGCAGCGCGATCGTGCTTGCAGCGGGGTTGCAGCGCATCGCGGCGCACGCGCCGCTCCCACAAACAGACTACAACCCGACTCCTGTCACCGACCCGGTCAAAGGAGCCACTCATGATCGCCGTTATGGAGCCAGTCGGCGGGTGCTGATTCGGGGCTCGAACGGGGTGTCAGGATGCGGGGTTCTTGGGGGTCTTCGCAAGCGCCGGTTTGGGGCCTGAATCGTCGGTGCGCGGGGCACGGTAGGAAGCGCCGTCGAGGACCAGTTTGTAGGCGCCGTGGCGCA
>JAJTHZ010000167.1 GCA_021299185.1 Lysobacteraceae bacterium
CGCGCGACCGGCGCCCGCGCCGAAACGCGCCCGCAAGGACGCGCCCGCGAGCGGCAGTTTCGCCGAGCGGCTGGCGGCGCTGCGGCGGTCGGCGCGCAAACCCCGCAAGGGAGGACGCTGAGCCATGTTCGGTCCCCTGCAGTTCACGCCCGACGAGGCCTTGCGCGAGGTCGCAGCACTCGGCGAGAAGATCGCGCGCGGCGCGAAGACCCTGCGCGAGGTCGACGACGTCACCTACGGCGCCACCCCGCGCGAAGCGGTCTGGCGCGAGGGCAAGGTGGTGCTGTACCGGTTCAAGGGCGAGCATGCCCCGACCGCGAAGGTGCCGCTGCTGGTCGTCTACGCCCTGGTCAACCGGCCCTACATGGTCGACCTGCAGCACGATCGCTCCATCGTGCGCGGCCTGCTCGACAAGGGCGAGGACGTGTACCTGATCGACTGGGGCTACCCCGACCCGTCGGATCGCTTCACCAGCCTCGACGACTACATCAACGGCACCATCCGGCGCTGCGTCGAGGTGGTCGCGAGGCGCCACGGATTGGCGGCGATCAATCTGCTCGGCATCTGCCAGGGCGGGGCGTTCTCGCTGTGCTACACGGCCCTGCATCCGCATACCGTGCGCAACCTCGTCACCATGGTCACGCCGGTCGACTTCCACACGCCGGACAACATGCTCTCGCACTGGACGCAGGACCTGGACGTCGACCTTTTGGTCGACACGCTCGGCAACGTGCCCGGCGACCTGATGAACTGGTGCTACCTCACGCTCAAGCCGTTCCGGCTCAACTTCCAGAAGTACGTCGGCCTGGTCGACATCCTCGACAGCAAGGAGGAGGTCGAGAACTTCCTGCGCATGGAGAAGTGGATCTTCGACTCGCCCGACCAGGCCGGTGAGGCGTTCCGCCAGTTCATCAAGGACTTCTACCAGGGCAACAAGCTGGTGCGCGGTGGGTTGGAGATCGGCGGCCGGGCGGTGGACCTGAAGGCCATCCGGCAGCCCGTGCTCAACATCTTCGCCGAGCAGGACCACCTCGTGCCGCCGGCGGCCTCGCGCGCGCTGGCCGGCGTGGTCGGCAGCAAGGACTACAC
The DNA here is from genome assembly GCA_021299185.1 of Lysobacteraceae bacterium. Lineage (GTDB taxonomy): Bacteria > Pseudomonadota > Gammaproteobacteria > Xanthomonadales > Ahniellaceae > UBA4656. The sequence goes on from JAJTHZ010000167.1 coordinate 1,090, forward strand.
CGAGATCGCGTTCAAGGGCGGGCACATCGGGATCTACGTGTCGGGCCGCTCGCAGCGCGAGGTGCCGCCGGCGATCCACGACTGGCTGCGCCAGCGCTGATGGCGCAGGCGCGCCGCCTCGCGCTGGTCGCGCTGCTGGTGCGCGACTACGACGAGGCGATCGCGTGGTACCAGGCCGCGCTCGGGTTCCGCGTGGTCGAAGACCGCGCGGTGCCGGAACAGGGCAAGCGCTGGGTCGTGATCGCGCCCGGCGACGATGCGGAAGGCTGCGCCCTGCTGCTGGCGCGCGCCGCCACGCCGGAACAGGCGCGCTTCATCGGCGACCAGGCCGGCGGCCGCGTGTTTCTGTTCCTGCGCACGGACGACTTCGCGCGCGACGAGGCGCGCCTGCGCGCCGCCGGCGCGCGTTTCGTGCGCGAGCCGCGCGACGAGCCCTACGGCCGCGTCGCGGTGTTCGAGGACCTCTACGGCAATCGCTGGGACCTGCTCGGCCCCGCCCCCTGATCGCCGGTCATTGCGCCGGCCGGGCGTCGGCGCGATCCTGTGGCCCATGGCTGCACCGCCGTCAGCCGGTTACTCCGGCTCGCCGTTGGCGAAGAAGCTCGGGATCGACACCGGCTGCCGGCTGCTGCTGCTCGGCGCGCCCGACGGCTACCTGGACCTGCTGGCGCCGCTGCCGGCCGATGTGACCTTCGCGGCCCGCGCCAGTTCGCGGATCGATCTCGCGCAGGTGTTCGTCACCCGCCGGGAGGATCTCGCGCGGCGCCTGTTCGCGCTGCGCACCGCGCTGCCGCCGCAGGCCGCGGTGTGGGTCTCGTGGCCGAAGAAGGCGTCAGGCGTGGCGAGCACGGTCAGCGAGGACGTGGTGCGCGAGGTGGCGCTGCCGCTGGGTTTCGTCGACGTCAAGGTGTGCGCGGTCGACGCCGTGTGGTCGGGTCTCAAGCTGGTCGTGCGCCGCGCGCTGCGACCGGTCTGACGCGGGCTCAGAAGCCCAGTTCGTCGAACGACGTGATCGCGCGGTGCCGGGCGTGCGGCGCCGGCGTGCCGTCGCGGCGCACCCAGGCGGTGGCCAGCCCGGCCTCGGCGGCGGCGTCGAGTTCGGCGTCGATGTCGGACAGGAAGAGCACCTCGCGCCCGGGCGTGCCGATCGCATCCAGGATGCGGCGATAGGACGCCGACTCGCGCTTGGGGCCGGTGGTGGTGTCGAAGTAGCCCGACAGCAGCGGCAGCAGGTCGCCGTCCTGGGTGTGCCCGAAGTAGAGCTTCTGCGCCGGCACCGAGCCCGAGGAGTACACGTGCACCGGAATCCCGGCCGCGTGCCAGCGGCGCAGCGCCGCGGTGGCGTCCGGATACATGTGGGCCACGAAATGCCGCCCGTCGTAGCCGTCGAACCAGACCATGCCCTGCAGGGCCTTGAGCGGCGTGGCCTTGCGGTCCTCGTCGATCCAGCGTTGCAGCAGCGCCACCACCGCCGCGTCGTCGGCACCCTCGATCCCGCCCTCGCGCGCGGCATCGGCGAGCAGGCCGCGCACTGCCGGGTCGGCGGCGCGCGCGGCCACGAAGGCCGGCAGCCGCTCGCGCGCATAGGGGAACAGCACGTCCTTCACGAACGAGATCGAACTCGTCGTGCCCTCGATGTCGGTAAGCACGATCCGCGGGCGCGCGAAAGCGGCCATGCTCAGTTGGCCAGCCGCGGGAAGCGCTGCGCGATGTCGCTGCCGGTGAAGTCCGCCACCCAGCCCGCCGGGTTGGTGAAGATGCGGATCGCGACGAAGTTCGGGTTCGGCCCCATGTCGAACCAGTGCCGCGTGTTGTCCGGCACGCCGATCAGGTCGCCCTTGGTGCACAGCACCTCGTACACGTGGTCGTCAAGGTGCAGGCTGAACAGGCCTTCGCCGGCGACGAAGAAGCGCACTTCGTCCTCGCTGTGGCGATGCTCGTTGAGGAACTTCTGCCGCAGTTCGGCCTTCTGCGGATGATCCGGGTTGAGGCTGATCACGTCGACCGCCTTGTAGCCCTTCTCCGCCATCAGGCGCTCGATGTCGGCCTTGTAGGCGGCCAGCACCTTCTCCGGCGGATCGCCCGGCACCACCGGCTCGGCGGCGGCCCAGCGTTCGAAGCGCACGCCGCGCGCGTTGAGTTCGCGCGCGATCGCGGCATGGTCGGTGTATTCCGCCACGGGCGTGCCGGGGACGGCCTCGGCGAAGATGCGCAAGCGGCTCACGATCGCAGTCTCCTCAGGTCCAGTTCGCAGCCGAGCAGGAACTCGATCGCGTCCAGATGGCGGCGCGCCTCGGCGACATCAAGGCCCCAGGCGTAGAGTCCGTGGCCGTCGATCAGGTACCCGGGCAGCGGTCGGCCGGCATCGAGCCAGCGGTCGACGTCGGCCACCAGTTGGTGCATGTCCTGCGTGTTGGGGAACACCGGCAGGGTGATCGCCGTGTCGTGCGTGTCGTGGCCGCGCAGGGCCTTGATCAGCTCGTAGCCCTCGATGCGGATCATGCCCTCGCGCGCGTAGAGCCGCGAGGCCACCGTCTGGTTGTGCGAGTGGGTGTGCAGCACGGCGCCGGTGGCGGGGAAGCGGGCGTAGACCTGGGTGTGCAGCAAGGTCTCGGCCGACGGGCGCTGCGGCGTGCCGATCGCCTGTCCCTCGAGGTCGACCTGCATCAGGTCGGCCTCGGTCAGGCGGCCCTTGTCGCGGCCGGAGACCGTGATCGCGAGTCGCCGCGCGTCGACGCGGGCCGAGAAATTGCTGGAGGTCGCCGGCGTCCAGCCGCGGGCGGCGAGTTCCCGTCCCGTCTCGGCGAGGGCGCGCGCGGCGGCCAGGAAGGCGGCGTCGTGGGCGGCGGAAGTGATGGCGGTTCTCCGGTACGGAATGCTGCGGCGCGTCACTATAGCGGCTCGAAAACGGCGCGCAAATGCGACTGGTTTTCCTTTCGTCGCGAACCTGTCCGGCGCATTAATCTCCGCGCCGCGGTTTCGCGGTGCGTTGATCCGTTTCAACGCATATTCAGACGCGATAGCCAATCATCATCGCACACCCCGAACGCAAGCCGAGGATTCCGCCATGAGCGAGTCGAACAATTCCCGCCGCCGTTTCATCAAGATCGCCGTGCTGGGCGCGGCCACCGCGCCGATCGTCGGCGGTCTTGCCATGCAGCCGGCCGCGGCCAACCTGCCACTGCTGTCGGTCGACGATCCGACCGCCAAGGCGCTCGGCTATGTCGAGGACACCAGCAAGGTCGACGCTGCGAAGTTCCCCAGCCACAAGGCCGACCAGAACTGCACGAACTGCAACCTGCACCAGCCGCCGCAGGCCGACGGCAACCTGCCGTGCTCGATCTTCCCGGGCAAGGCGGTCCACCCGAAGGGCTGGTGCGCGGCGTGGGTCAAGAAGCCCTGATCGCCCGTCACATCGCTTGACCGGAGGGCGCGGCGCGAGCCGCGCCCTCGTCGTTTCCGGGCCGCTCCCGGCGGCCGATAGAATGTGCTTTTCCCGGGACGCGACGATCGAATGGACGGCAACCCCGCGACCCTGGTGCTCGGCGTGGCCAGCACCATCCTGCTGCTGGCGCTGGTGGGCCTGGCCGCCTGGGCGATGGCGCGCGTTCGCGCGGCGCGGGAGGAAGGCGCCCGGTCGCGCGAGCCGGAACTGGCCGCGCTGCGCAGCCAGCAGGCCCAGGACGACGCGCGGCAGGCCGAACTTCGCGCCGACCTTGCCGCCGTGCGCGAGGCCGAGCGCCGAGCGCTGGCCGAACTCCAGGTCGCCGCCGCCGAGCGTGCCCGGCTGGAGACGCGCCTCGGCGCGCTGCAGCCGCTCGCCGCCGACCTCGACGCTCTGCGGGCACAGCACGAAGCCTTGCGCGCCGATGCGGCGCACCTGCAGGCCGCGCTGGCCGAATCGCGCGCGCAGGCCGAAGCGGCACAGTCGCTCGCGCTGGAGCGCCAGCGCGCGCTGGACCAGGTCGGCGAGCGCATGAAGACCGAGTTCGAGGCACTGTCGGCGCGCATCCTCGACGAGAAGTCGCGCAAGTTCACCGAGGCCAACCAGCAGCAGATGGGCGCGGTGCTGGGTCCGCTGCGCGAGCAGCTGGAAGGCTTCCGCAAGGTGGTCACCGAGACCTGGCAGCGCGAGCAGGTCGAGCGCACGGGGCTCAAGCACGAACTGGAGGCGCTGAAGACCCTCAACCAGCGGCTCGGCGACGAGGCCACCGCGCTGACGCGCGCGCTCAAGGGCGAGCAGCGCGTGCAGGGCCGCTGGGGCGAGGTCCTGCTCGAGCGCCTGCTGGAGGCGTCCGGCCTCGAGCGCGGCCGCGGCTTCGAGACCCAGGTCAGCGCGGACGGCGAGGGCGGCCGCCTGCGCCCCGATGCGATCGTCCACCTGCCTGACGAACGCGACCTGGTGATCGACGCCAAGGTCTCGCTGGTGGCCTGGGAGCGCTGGTGCGGTGCGCCCGACGATGCCGCGCGCGGTGCCGAGATGAAGGCCCACGTGGCCTCGCTGCGCGCCCACGTCGCGGGCCTGTCCGAGCGCCGCTATGCCGATCTGCCGGGCATCCGCAGCGTCGACTTCGTGCTGATGTTCGTGCCGGTCGAGGCCGCCTTCGTCGAGGCCTCGCGGGCCGACGACGAGCTGTACCTGTATGCGCTGGAGCGCAACGTGGTCATCGTCTCGACCTCGACCCTGCTGGCGACGCTGCGCACGGTGGCCAGCGTGTGGCGCAACGAGGACCGCAACCGCAACGCGCTGGAGATCGCGCAGCGCGCCGGGCGGCTGTACGACAAGTTCCACGGCTTCATGGCCGACCTGGAGAAAGTCGATCGCAACCTGCGCATCGCGCGCGAGTCGTTCGACGAGGCGCGCAGCAAGCTGTCGAGCGGTCGCGGCAACGTGGTGGCGCAGATGGAGACGCTGCAGAAGCTCGGCGCCAAGGCGAGCAAGCGGCTGGCGAAGGACCTGCGCGCCGAGGCCGACGCCGAAGACCTCGCCGACGACCCGCCGCCCGCGCTGGAACCGCCCGAGTCGAACTGACCCGACATCCAGGGTCCGCAAACGAAGAGGCCCGGCAGTGCCGGGCCTTGTTCGTATCTCCGACCGCTCCGTGGCGGGGGCAGCGGCCTTGCGGCCGCTCCGATAGCCTGGGCTCCGTAACCTCAGCGCCGCGCGCTGCGCCCCGAGCCCTGATCCCCGCCAGCGCTACGCGCGCTGGCGTTCGGCGGGCCGCCGCAGTGCGGCGGCAAATCCCGCCTCACCCCTGACCCCTTCCGCGAATCAGCCCTGCTTCGCCAGGTGGCTGCGCTTCTTGCTGTACCCGAAGTACACCAGCAGGCCGATCACCGCCCAGGCGAGGAACATCAGTTCCGTGTAGCCGGAGAGGTTGAAGAACAGGAACACGCAGCCGGCCATCGCCAGCGGGCACACGATGAACGCGAGCGGGGTGGTGAAGGCGCGCTTGCGGCCCGGATCGGTGCGGCGCAGGACCATCACCGAGGCGGCGACCACGAAGAATGCGAACAGCGTGCCGGAGTTCGAGATGTCGGCCAGCTTGCCGACCGGGAACAGGGCGGCGAACAGCGACACGAAGGCGCCGGTGCACAGCGTCACCACGTGCGGGGTGTGGTACTTCGGATGCACCTTGCTGAACACCTCCGGCAGCAGGCCGTCGCGGCTCATGACGAAGAAGATGCGGGTCTGGCCGTAGATCATCATCAGGATCACCGACGGCAGGGCGAGGCCGGCCGCGATGGCGATCCAGTTGCCCAGCTGCGGGTGGCCGAGTTCGCGCAGCACGTAGGCCAGCGGCTCCTTGGACTGCGCCAGTTCACCACCCGGCTGCGCGCCGACCGAGCCGATCGCCGCGGCCGCGACCAGCAGGTAGAAGATGGTGCAGATCGCGAGCGAGCCGATGATGCCGATCGGCATGTTGCGCTGCGGGTTGGTGGTCTCCTCGGCGGCGGTCGACACGGCGTCGAAGCCGACGTAGGCGAAGAAGATGGTCGCCGCGGCCATGAACACGCCGTTCCAGCCGGTCGGCAGGAAGGGCTCAAAGTTCGGCGCCTGCGCGGCGGGCAGGGCGATCGCCACGAAGGCGGTCAGCGCCGCGACCTTGATCGCGACCAGGATCGCGTTGAACTTGGCGCTCTTCGAGGTGCCGAACACCAGCAGGGCGGTGATCACCAGCGCGATGAACAGCGCCGGCAGGTTGATGATGCCGGCGTTCTTGTCCTCGAACGGGCCGGCCGCGAGTTCCGGCGGCACGGTGAACCAGCCCGAGGCGTTGATGAGTCCCACCATGTAGCCCGACCAGCCCACCGCGACCGCGCTGGCGGCGACGGCATATTCGAGGATCAGGGCCCAGCCGACGATCCAGGCGACCAGTTCGCCGAGCACCGCGTAGGAGTACGTGTAGGCCGAGCCCGAGACCGGCACCATCGAGGCCAGTTCGGCGTAGGCCAGCGCCGCGAGCGCGCAGACCACGGCGGCGATGATGAACGAGACCATCATGCCCGGGCCGGCCACGTTGGCCGCGATCGAGGTCAGCACGAAGATGCCGGTGCCGATGATGGCGCCGATGCCGAGCAGGGTGAGCTGTAGCGCCCCGAGCTGCCGCTTCAGCGGCTTCTTCTCGGCGTTGGCGAGGATCTGGTCGAGCGGCTTGACGCGCCAGAAAAGCATGCGGTTCTCCCCGATTGGGCGTTGCGGTGTGGCCGGCTGGCGTCCCGACGGGCGGGGCGATGCCGGCTTCGTGCGTGGATGGGATGGATGGTCCGGCCGCGGGCCGCGGCCCCCGGGCCGCTGCCCGGACGCCCGGGTGCCCGGTACCTTACGCAGACACCGCCGCAGGGGCAAGCGCCGCCGCGGCCCATCACGACAGCCCGCGACCGCCGACGCCATGCCCTTCCTCGCCGAGCCCCGCCAGCGCCTGCTGGATCTGATCGATGCCCATGGCGAGGCGTGGCCCGATCGGCGCATCGAGGTGGATCGGTTCCGCGCCTTCATCCACGCCCACCCGTGGTGCTGCCGGCGCGAGCTCGACGTCGGCCACCTGACCGGCTCCGCCTGGCTGGTGGACCGCGGCGGCGGGCGGGTCCTGCTGACCCACCACCGCAAACTGGACCGCTGGCTGCAGCTCGGCGGGCATGCGGGTGGCGATCCCGACCTGCGCGCGGTCGCGCTGCGCGAAGCCGAGGAGGAATCCGGGCTCACCGGACTGGTCGTCGAGGCCGCGGTGTTCGACCTCGACCGGCACTGGATCCCCGCGCGCGGCACGGATGCGGGACACTGGCACTACGACCTGCGCTTCGTGGTGCGCACGACGACCCGCGAGGACTTCGTGGTCTCCGGTGAATCGCATGCGCTGGCGTGGCGGCCGATCCGCGAGGTGCGCGACGGCGACGCCTACGACGCGTCGCTGCGCCGCATGGCCGCCGCGTGGCTGGCCCGCGATCCGCCGTAGGAGCGCGCTTGCGCGCGACCGCCACCTCGGATTCCACGGCAATGTTCGGATGTCGCGGTCGCCCGCAAGCGGGCTCCTACGTGCGGTATCGGGTGTGACGATCGCCCGCCGCGGGCCCGACCGTAGGAGCGCGCTTGCGCGCGACCGCCACCTCGGATTGCACGGCGAGGTTCGGATGTCGCGGTCGCCCGCAAGCGGGCTCCTACGTGCGGTATCGGGTGTGACGACCGCCCGCCGCGGGCCCGACCGTAGGAGCGCGCTTGCGCGCGACCGCCACGCCCCAGTCCGCTGTGTGCATCGGGTGCGCCGTCCGATCGCCTGCGGTCGATCAGGTGCGACGATGACGGGTGCCGATCGGCACGACGAGGCCCGCCGCGATCGCGAACACCTGGTCCATCGGCGCGGGCTGCACGGGCATCAGCCCGGTCAGGCGGCCGAACGCCGGCAGAACGCCGACCGACGTGCCGAACCAGAACGCCGGCAGGCGGGCGCGCGGCGCGTGGCGCTCGCGCAGCACCACGCCGGGGTGCAGGTGCCCACCGAGGACATAGCCGCGCGGATCCGGCGCCGGTTCGTGCGCGAAGACGAAGGGGCCTTCATGCAGCGTGTCGTCGACGCCTTCGAAGCCGAGCCGCGCGGGATCGACGTGGCGGTCGTGGTTGCCGCGCACGACCGCGCAGTCCAGCGCGGCGTGACCGGCGCGCCAGGCCCGCACGCGTTCGATCCACGCCGCATCCGGTACGGTGCGACCGTGCACCAGGTCGCCCAGCACCAGCAGGCGACGCGCGCCGTGGCGGTGGAGCAGCGCATCCAGCCGCGCAAGGTCGGCGCCGGTGCTGCCGCGCGGCAGCGGGATGCCTCCCTCGCGCAGGACCTGCGCCTTGCCGAAGTGCACGTCGGCGACCAGCAGCGTGCGCCGCGCGGGCCAGTACAGCGCGCGGTCGGGGTCGAGCACGACCGGCTCGCCCGCCAGCAGCAGGGTGTGTGGCGCGGCGTCGACCGCGGTGTTCACGTTGCCGCCTCCAGCCGCTCGGCCATCCGCCGCACGCGATCCTGCCAGTCCTCGCTGCTCAACTGCCCGCGGATGCTCTCCGCCCACAGCGGAAAGCCGAACGGCGTCAGGCGCTCCGGTCGTTCCAGCCGCAGCGTTCGCGCCTGCGCGTCGCGCAGCGCCGCCTCCAGTCGCGCCACCTCGAGCTGCCCGCGCAGCACTTCGTCGCGCGCCTGCCGCAGCAGCACATGCCCGGGTTCGTGCTCGGCCAGCACGTCGTACAGCAAGGTGCTCGACGCGGTGAGCTGGCGCATCGACTTCGATCGCCCCGGCAGGCCCTGGAACACCAGGCCTGCCACGCGCGCCACCTCGCGGAACTGTCGGCGCGCGAGTTCGGCGAGGTTGAGGCTGCCACCGAGGTCCGCGGCAAGGTCGTCCGGCGACAGCAGGCGACGCAGCCGCGACGCATCGAGCGTGGGCAGGCGGCGTCCGCCGACCACCAGGCCGTAGTCGTTCACGGCGAAGGAAAAACTGGCGGGTGCGTCCCGCGCGAGGCGGAACGCGAGCAGGGCAGCGAGTCCCTCGTGCGCGAGACGACCCGCGAACGGAAACACGAAAAGGTGTTCGCCGTCCCGCGCGGCGACGATCTCGACCAGCAGGTCGGCCGCCGAGGGCACGCGCGACAGCCGCGCCTGCGCGTCCAGCATCGGGCGCGCGAGGCGCATCTCGGGTTCCGGCGGGTCGTGCTCGGCGAGCAGGGCCTGGGTCGCGGCGGCGAGTTCGGTCGACAGCGGCATCTTGCCGCCCATCCAGCGTGGCACGCCGCCGGGCTTGCCGCGCGCGCTGCGCACGTAGGCCGTGAGGTCCTTCATGCGCACCAGTTCCAGCGTGCGGCCAGCGAACAGGAAGCGATCGCCGGGCGAAAGGCGCGCCACGAACGACTCTTCCACGTGGCCGAGCGCGCCGCCTTGCAGCCAGCGCACGGCGACCTGGCCGTCGGACACGATGGTGCCGACCGACAGCCGCTGGCGCAGCGCCGCCGCGCGCGAGGCGATCGTGAGCCGGCCGTCCGGCGCGCGCACCACCTTGCGGAAGTCGGGATAGGCGCCGAGCGTGGCGCCGCCCTGTTCGACGAGTTGCAGCGTGGCCTGCCAGTCGGCGTCGGAGAGTTCGCGGAAGGCGTGGGTGTCGCGGGCCTCGCGCAGCGCCTGCGCGGCGTCGATCCCGGCGCCGCTGGCGAGCGTGGCGACGTGTTGCGCCAGCACGTCCAGGCAGCTGACCAGCGGCACCCGCGACTCCAGCCGCCCCGTGGCCAGCGCGCGCCGCGCGGCGGCGATCTCGACCAGTTCGAGGTTGTGGGTCGGCACGCAGAGCACGCGGCTGGCCTCGCCCGGCCGGTGCCGGCTGCGGCCCGCGCGCTGCAGCAGGCGGGCCACGCCCTTGGGACTGCCGACCTGCACCACCTGGTCGACGGCCGCGAAATCCACGCCGAGGTCGAGGCTGGAGGTGGCGACCACGCAGCGCAGCGTGCCGGCGCGCAGGCCATCTTCGACCTGGGTGCGCAGCGCGCGGTCGAGCGAGCCATGGTGCAGGGCCAGGGTCGCGGGATCGTCGGTCCAAACGGCGGCCAGCGCCTGGTGCCAGAGTTCGGCCTGCGCGCGCGTGTTGGTGAACAGCAGGGTGCTGCGCACGCGGCCGATCGCATCTAGCACCTGCGGCAGTTGCACGAGCCCGAGGTGCCCGGCCCAGGGAAAGCGCAGGGTGTCCGGCGGCAGCAGGCTGTCGACCACCACCGCGCGCGGCGTTTCGGCGTGCACCAGGGCGCCGCCGCCGCGCGGGCCCATCAGCACGGCCAGCGCCTGCGGCAGGTTGCCCAGCGTGGCCGAGACGCCCCACACGCGCAGCGCCGCGGCGCTGCCCGCGCGCTGCGCCCGCAGGTGCGACAGGGCCAGTTCCAGCAGCACGCCGCGCTTGCTGCCCAGCAGTTCGTGCCACTCGTCGACGATCACGGCTTCCAGCGCCGAAAAGCGCTCCGGCGCATCGGCGTACGACAGCAGCAGCGACAGCGACTCCGGGGTGGTGACCAGCGCATCGGCCTCGCCGCGCGCCAACCGCGCGCGCTCGCCGCTGCCGCTGTCGCCGGTGCGGCGCAGGATCTTCCAGCCCAGCCCGACGCCGTCGGCCAGCGACTGCAGCGCGCCGTGCGTGTCGGCCGCCAGCGCGCGCAGCGGCGTGATCCAGATCGCGCGCAGCGGACGCGGGCCGCGCCTGGGTGATGCACCACCGCGCGCAAGCGCCGCCAGCACCGGGCCGCCCCAGGCGGCGAGCGTCTTGCCGCTGCCGGTCGGCGCGTGGATGAGCCCGCTTTCGCCGGCGCGGAAGCGCGACCACGCCGCGCGCTGGAAGCTCGCCGGGGCCCAGCCGCGTGCGGCGAACCAGTCCTCCAGCCGCGCCAGCGCGGCATCGTCCTGCATGCTCGGCCCACGCAGTGCGTTCATCCGATGCGCGCCGCCAGCGCCTGCAGGGTCTCGAGCCGGTCGGCCTCGGCCGCCGGCTTGTCCTCGCGCCAGCGCAGGATGCGCGGAAAGCGCACCGCCACGCCCGCCTTGTGCCGGCCCGAAGCCTGGATGCCCTCGAAGGCCAGTTCGAACACCTGCACGGGATCGACCGAGCGCACCGGACCGAAGCGTTCGCGGGTGTGCGCGCGGATCCAGCGGTCGAGGCGCGCGATCTCGGCGTCGTCGAGGCCCGAGTAGGCCTTGGCGACCGGCACCAGCGCGTCGCCCTGCCAGACCGCGAAGGTGTAGTCGGTGTAGAGGTTGGCGCGCCGGCCGTGGCCGGCCTGCGCGTAGACCAGCACGGCATCGACGGTCAGCGGATCGACCTTCCACTTGAACCAGTCACCGCGCTTGCGGCCGACCTGGTAGGGCGAGGCGAGGCGCTTGAGCATCAGGCCCTCGGTGCCGCGGGCGCGTGCGCTGTCGCGCGCTGCGGCGAGCGCGGGCCAGTCGTCGCCGTCGACGGCGGGCGAAACCGGAAACGGATCGCCGGCGGCGGCGAGCAGCGCGGACAGCCGCGCGCGCCGTTCGGCCAGCGCCATCGCGCGAAGGTCCGCGCCGTCGACTTCCAGCAGGTCGTAGGCGAGGAAGGCCACCGGGGCATCGGCCAGCGTCTTCACCCCGGGCTTCAGGCGCCCGATGCGCTTCTGCAGCAGGCCGAAGGGCAGGGGCGCGCCATCGCGCCAGGCCAGCACTTCGCCGTCGAGCACGCAGCCGTCCGGCAGCGCGGCCGCTGCACGCTCGATCTCGGGGAAGCGCCCGTCGAGCCGCTCCTCGCCGCGCGACCACACCGCCACCGCACCGCTGCGGCGGATCAACTGCGCGCGGATGCCATCCCACTTCCACTCGGCCAGCCATTCGGCGCGCGGGCCCAGCGACGCGGGTGCGTCCTCCATCGGCGCGGCGAGGAAGAACGGATACGGCTGGTCGCTGCGCGCGTCGTCGACGTCAGCCGGCGCGAGCAGGCGCCGCCAGGCGTCCGCGGTCGGCGTCCACGTGCCCGCGAGGCGCTGCGACAGCCGGTCCGCCGGCAGGCCCGACGCTTCGGCCAGCGCCTGCAGCACCAACCGCTGCGACACGCCCACGCGCAGCGCGCCGGTCAGCAGCTTGTTCAGTACGTAACGCTCGCCGTCGTCGAGCGCCGCCCACCAACCGAGGATGCGCGCGTCGCGTTGCGCCGGTTCCAGCGCGGGCACCGCCCGCAGTTCGGCCACCCACCGGTGCAGCGGGAGGTCGGCGGCGACGGCGTCGTCGCAGCGTCGGGTGAGCAGGGTGATGGTCTCGGCGAGATCGCCGACATGGGCGTAGCTGTCCTCGACCAGCCACGCCGGGTAGCCGCTGGCGCGCACCGCGAGTTCGCGCAGCACCGCGGGCCCGACGGTGCGCTTTAGCCGCTCGCCGGACAGGAAGTGCAGGGCCCACGCCGCATCCTCGGCGGGCGCGGCGCGAAAGTACGCCGCCAGCGCCGCCACCTTGTCGCGGGTCGCGGTGCTGGCGTCGAGCCCGGCGTACAGTGCGGCGAAGGCCTTCATGCGTGCGCGCTGTCCTCGCCACCGAACTCGGTGCGCAGCGGCGCGGCGTAGATGCCCTGTTCGCGCAGGAAGGCAACGTAGGCATCCGTGCTGCCGTGGGTGGCGAGTACGCGGCGCGCGCCGCACTCGCGCGCGGTCGCGACCAGGGCCGGCCAGTCGGCGTGGTCGCTGAGCACGAAGCCGCGGTCATGGCCGCGCCGGCGGCGGTTGCCGCGCACGCGCATCCAGCCGGATGCGAAGGCGGTCGAGGCGTCGCGGAAGCGGCGCATCCAGGGCGTGCCTTCGGCCGAAGGGGGCGCGAGCACCAGTTCGCCCGCGAAGTCGCGCCCGCGCGCCGAGTCGGACACCGGCAGGGTGGGCAGCATCGCGATCCCGGCGTCGCGGTAGACCTGCACCAGCGGCACCATCGCGCCGTGCAGGTGCACCGGCCGTTCGACCACGCGCGCCAGTTCGGCCAGCAGGCGCTGCGCCTTGCCGAGCGCATAGCAGAACAGCACGGCCGGCACGCGCCGGCGCGCGCACTCGTCCCACCAGGCGAGGATGGCGCGGGCGACGGACTCGGTCGGTTCCCAGCGGTAGACCGGCAGGGCGAAGGTCGCCTCGGTGATCAGCACGTCGCAGGGCACGAGTTCGAACGGCGCGCAGGTCGGGTCCGGGTCGCGCTTGTAGTCGCCGGTCACCACCCAGGTCTCGCCGGCGTGCTCGATGCGCACCTGCGCGCTGCCGAGGATGTGGCCGGCGGGATGCAGGCTGACCACGGTGTCGCCGAGCGCCACGCGTTCGCCGTAGGCCAGCCCTTCGAGCGGCGAGTCCGCGCCGAGCCGATGGCGCAGCAGGCCCAGGCCCTGCGCCGCCGCGAGGTAGCGTGCCGAGCCGGAGCGCGCGTGGTCCGCGTGCCCGTGGGTGAGCACCGCGCGCGGCACCGGCCGCCAGGGGTCGATGTGGAAGTCGCCCGCCGCGCAATACAGCCCCTCGGGGCGCAGTTCGATCAGCGGTGGCATGGGCATCCGGGCATTGTCGCCTGACGCGGTGAAGCGCGCGTCGGGCCCCGCGCGCCGTCGCGGTGGCACACTGTGCGCTCCGCGCCGGACGCTGACAGGAGGACCGATGGTCGCATTGCTCGGAGTGCCGTGGGATGGCGGTGCGTCGTTCGAACGCGGCGCGGCGGCCGGCCCGGCCGCGATCCGGCGCCGCCTGCACAGCCCGGCCGGCAACGGCCATGCGGAGTCGGGCCGCGAGGTGCGGTCCGCGCTGGTCGATTGCGGCGACGCCGAGTTCCCGCCCGACGAGCAGGCCGCGCTGGCCGCGATCCAGGTCGCGGCCGAGCAGGCCGCCGAGCACGGTCCCGTGCTGGCGTTGGGCGGCGACCACAGCGTGAGCCTGCCGCTGCTGCGCGCGGCGGCCGCGCGGCACGGGCCGCTGCACGTGCTGCACGTGGACGCCCATCCCGATCTGTATCCGGAGCTGGACGGGCGGCGCTACTCGAACGCCTCGCCGTTCGCGCGGGCGTTCGAAGAGGGCCTGCTCGCGTCGCTGCTGCAAATCGGCATCCGCGCCGACACGCCGCCGCAGGCGGCGATGGCGCGCCGCTGGGGCGTGGTGCAGCACGGGCCGGACGCGGTCGGCGCGATCGACCTGGCCGCGCTGCGCGGGCCGCTGTACGTGTCGATCGACATCGACGGCTTCGATCCCGCCGTCGCGCCGGGCGTCTCGCACCCCGAGGCCGGCGGGCTCGCGCCGCGCGACGTCATCCGCCTGCTGCAGCGCCTGCCGCTGGCCTGGGTCGGCGCCGACGTGGTCGAAGTCGTGCCCGGCCGCGACCCAGGCGGCATCACGGCCGCGCTGGCGGCGAAACTGGTGAAGGAACTGGTCGATGCGCGGCTGCGCTTCGACGGACCGTGAGGCGTCCGCTCAGGACGCGCCCTTCCAGACGCTGGCGTAAAGGTCGAGCCGGCGGTCGTTGAGGTTCTGCACCGTCCCCTCGCGGCGGGCGTGGTCGAGCGCGCGCAGGTCGACGTCGGCCACCACCACGGCCTCGATGCCGGGTTCGGCCTCGACCGCGATGCCGTCGCGCGCGAAGCCGTGGTCGGAGGGCGTGAGCACCGCCGAGCGCGCGTAGCAGACGTCGAGGTTGTGCACGTTGCGGGCGATGCCGACGTTGCCGGCCAGCGCCACGTACAACTGGTTCTCGACCGCGCGCGCCGCGCAGGAATAGCGCACCCGCAGGTAGCCGGGGCGGTCGTCGGTGAAGAAGGGCACGAACAGCACCTGTGCGCCCTGCGCGACGTGGTGGCGGATGAGTTCGGGGAATTCGGAGTCGTAGCAGATGGCGACCGCGAACGTGACGCCGTCGGCCTCGATGACCCGTGCGGCGTCGCCGCCGGCCACGCCCCATGCCCGTCGCTCGTTCGGCGTGCCGTGGATCTTGTCGCGCGCGTGCAGGCTGCCGTCGGCGAGGGCGACGAAGCAGGTGTTGCGCACCACGCCGTCGGCCCCCCGGTGCAGGTGCGAACCGCCGACCACGTGGATGCGATGCCGCGTCGCGCAGTCCCGGTAGAGCGACTGGATCGCGGGCGTGAGCGCGGTGCAGCGCGCGATGCTGGCCGGTCCGTCCGGCGGGGCCGCTTCGGCCGACAGGATCTCCGCGGTCACGTATTCCGGGAACAGCACGAAGCGCGCGCCGTACTCGGCTGCGATCCGCACCCGGTCCTCGAAGCGCGCGGCCCATTCGTCGAATGACCCCACGCGGTCGAGGCGCCACTGCACGCAGGCGATGCGGACCCTGTTCATGGGCGCAGGTTACCGTAAGGGGCGCGGCCTCGGCGCGGTTTCGCACGCGCGGCTGATCGACTAGCCCGACCGACGCGACGCGGTCGCTCCCTGTGCCGAAGACCGGTCGAGCCCCGTCGACCTACGAGGGGCGTCCGGCGCCATGCGCGAGGCGCCTGGGCCGGTGCGACGTCGCACCCGGCGATGGTCGTGGCGCGGGCGTTCCCACCGGGTGCAGCGCCGTCTTGCATCGATGGGTGCGCCTTTGGGACAGTTGGGTCGACGTGCGCCGACGGCCCGCGGCGCATCGGGTGCCGTCCGGTGCTCCCGGTCGAAACGCAGCGACTCAGTACCGGGAGCATTGGGATGGAAGACGGGCAACTGACCCAGATCATCGCCGGCGTGGCCGTCGGCCTCGGGTTCGCCGCCACCTCCGCGTGGCTGGCGCGGCGCCGCTGGCAGCGCTCCGACGGGCGCTGGAAGGCCTGGTTTCCCGAAGCCCCGGATGTTCCCGAGAACCTCGACCTCACGCGCCAGCTTGCGGTCGGCGCGATCCTCGGAGTGAACAACGCCTTTCCGGTCAATACCATCGACCCGCGCAAGTCGCGCGCGGAGATGCGCGCCTGGCTGGCCGGCGCATGGGACACCCGCGATGCCGCCCGCGCGCGCGAGAACGTGCAGTCGCTGCTGACAGAGGGGCATTCGGCGACCTTCGACCAGCTGATCGACGTGGCGCGCGACGGCGACCCCGACGCCAGTCGCGAGTCTCTCGAACACGTCTACAGCGAACGCCTCGCGAGCGACCCGGAACTTGCGGAGTTCATCGCCCACCATCCCGAGGCGCTCGCTCGGCTGGAGGCCCTGGGTTACCTCGTCACCGGGGCGGACATCGATCGCGGCACGCGCGCCTACGACCTTGGCCGCGCGGTGGTGGTGACGCGCGTGGCTTTCGGAGCCGGCTTCTTCGGACGCGAGGAAGCCATGGCGATGATCCGCATGGCGGCGTTCATCGCCGCGCGGCATTTCTCGTCGTGGCGCGAGTTCGCGACCAGCTATCTGCTGGGGCGCGCGATGTGGGGCGGGGTCGACGAGCCGGACTTCGAAGGCATGGTCCGGATCGCCGAAGAACTCCTGCGCAATCCGTGCAGCTCCTGGCAGCGCTGCGGCTGATTTCGCTGAGGGCGGCGTTCGACGCCACCGCGCGCGACGGCGCCGGGGCCGAAGCCGGCCCGAGGCGTCAGGCCATCGCCGCGGCAGCGCGCGGCGCGTCGGTGAACTGCAGGCGGGCCAGTTCCGCATACAGCCCACCCTGGGCCAGCAGTTCGGCGTGCCTGCCCTGGGCCACGATGCGGCCGCCGTCCATCACCACGATCCGGTCGGCCTTGAGCACGGTCGCCAGGCGGTGTGCGATCACCAGGGTGGTGCGGTTCTCCATCAGGCGCTCCAGCGCGGCCTGGATCGCGGCTTCGCTCTGCGCATCCAGTGCCGAGGTGGCCTCGTCCAGCAGCAGGATCGGCGCGTTCTTGAGGATCGCGCGCGCGATGGCGATGCGCTGCTGCTGGCCGCCGGAGAGTCGCACGCCGCGCTCGCCGAGGTAGGTGTCGTAACCCTGCGGCTGGGCGCTGATGAACTCGTGCGCCTCGGCCGCGCGCGCGGCGGCCTGCACCGCGTCGAGCGTGGCGGCGTCGCGCCCGACGCGGATGTTGTCGGCGGCGCTGGCGCCGAAGATCACGGTGTCCTGCGGCACCAGCGCGGTGGCGCCGCGCACGATCGCCAGCGGCAGGGCGCGCAGGTCGTGGCCGTCGAGCAGGATGCGCCCCGCCTGCGGGTCGTGGAAGCGCAGCAGGAGCTGGAACATGGTGGTCTTGCCGGCGCCCGAGGGGCCGACCAGGGCCACGGTCTCGCCGGGCCGGATGTCGAGCGTGATGTCGTCGAGCGCCGCGCGGTCGGGGCGCGAGGGGTAGTGGAAGCGCACGCCCTCGAAGCGCAGCCCGCCGCGGATCGGCGGCACCAGGGTGGTGGGCGTCTCCGGGTCGGCGATCGCCGGGCGCTGCGCCAGCAACTCGCCGATCCGCTCCATCGCGCCCGCCGCGCGCTGCACGTCGCCCCAGACCTCGACCAGCGCCGCCACCGAGCCCGCCACCATCACCGCGAACAGCAGGAACTGCGCGAGCTGCCCCGGCTGCATGGCGCCGGACAGCACCTCGCGCGCGCCCACCCACAGCACCGCGGTGATCGCGCCGAACACCAGCAGGATCACCACCGCGGTCAGCAGCGAACGGGTGCGGATGCGGCGCCGCGCGGTCTCCAGGGTCGACAGCACGGCCTCGCCGAAGCGCGCCGACATGCGCGCCTCGCGGGTGTAGCTCTGCACAGTGTGGATGGCGTTGAGCGTCTCGCTGGCCAGCGCCGAGGTATCGGCGATGCGATCCTGGCTTTCGCGCGACAGTCCGCGCACGCGGCGGCCGAACAGGATCATCGGCAGCAGGATCAGCGGGATCACCAGCGCGGCGTAGCCGGCCAGCTTGGGGCTGGTCCAGACCAGCGCGATCGAGGCGCCGGCCAGGGTCACCGCGCTGCGCACCGCGACCGAGGCGCCGGAGCCGACCACGGTCTGCACCAGTTCGGTGTCGGTGGTCAGGCGCGACAGCAGTTCGCCGGTGCGGGTGGATTCGTAGAACGCCTGGTCCAGCCCGAGCAGCCGGTCGTAGACAGCGCGCCGCAGGTCGGCCGCCACGCGCTCGCCGAGCGAGCTGACGAAAAAGAAGCGCAGCGCGGTGGCCACTGCCAGCACCACCGCGACGCCGAGCAGGAGCAGGAAGGCGCGGTCGACGTAGGCCGCGTCGGCGGCGCGGAAGCCTTCGTCGATCACGAAGCGCACCGCCACCGGCAGGGTCAGCGTCGCGGCCGACGACAAGGCGAGGAAGGTGAGCCAGGCGACGATCAGCCCGCGATAGCGGCGCACGTGCGGCAGGACGGCGGCCAGCGGCTTCAGGCCCTGCTGGCTCTTGGGGCGGACTACGGCGTCGGTCATCGGCGGGGTCGGGCGGCGGGTTTGGGCCGCGCGGGGCGGCGGCGACCGGATCGAGGTCGACCCGGCCGCCCGTCCATGGTGGCGGCGGGCGATGCGGCGTTCAAGCGGCGCGGCGCGTGTTGCCGCTCAGCGCAGCAGCTCGCGCAGGTCCGCCGGGATCTCCAGCGTGGGCTGCTCATCGCGCAGCTGGGCCAGCGCATCGACGGCCTCGTCGATGCGCCCGGCATCGCGCAGGGCGCGGATGGCGTCGAACCGCCGTGCCAGTGCGTCGTCGTCCAGCGCTTCCGGCGCCGCGAAGGATTCGACCGCTTTCGGGGCGGGCGCCGCCCGTGGGGCGGCGGGCAGCATGGGTGCAGGCGCGGCCGCAACCGGCGGTGCGGGCGGCGCCGGTGGCGCCGGGGGCGCTGCGGGGATCGCAGCCGTCTGCGCGACGGGGGGCGCGGGGGCTTCGGCGGCCTGTGGCGCAGGGGCCCGTTCTTCGATCGGTGCGGTGCGCAGCACGCGCGCCGGCGGCGCATCGGACAGCGCGCGGTCGGCGCGGTCGTCGGCCTGTTTCGCAGTGGCGTCCGTGGCTTCGGGCGCGGCGCCGCCGAGGATTGCCGCCGCG
>JAJTHZ010000016.1 GCA_021299185.1 Lysobacteraceae bacterium
CGGACGCGCGGGCGCGCGCGCGACGGGCGCGGCCGGGGTCGCAGGCCGCGCGCCGGCGATCCACTTGCGCAGGGTCTGCTCCAGCAGCGCGCGGTTGAGCGGCTTGGACATGTAGTCGTCCATGCCGGCGGCGAGGCACTTCTCGCGGTCACCCGCCATCGCGTTGGCGGTCATCGCGATGATCGGGATGCGCCCGGCACGCGCGCCGTCGGTCTCCTGCTTGCGGATCGACCGCGTCGCGGCGTAGCCGTCCATGATCGGCATCTGGCAGTCCATCAGCACCGCGTCGTAGCGCGCGGTGGCGAGCCGTTCCAGCGCCTGGCGCCCGTTCTCGGCGATCTCGTAGCCGACCCCGACCAGCGCCAGCAGGCGCTGCGCGACCTGGCGGTTGACGGCGTTGTCCTCGACCAGCAGGACGCGGCCACCGATCGCCGCTTCGACCGGCGCGGACACCGGCGGCAGCATCGACGCCGATGCCGGCACCGGGATCGACACCGGCAGCGGCCGCGCGCCGCCCGCCGAGGTCTCGCCCAGCGGCGGCAGCAGGTCCTCCACCGGCTGGCTGTCGCCGGCCTCGGTGTCGGAATCGAGCAGGCGCTGCATGCCGCCGCGCAGTTCGACGTCGCCGAACTGGCGGCCGAACACGGCGAAGCGGCTGGTGCCGCGCATCTCCTGCGGCACGTCCTCGTCGCCGCTGATCGCCACCACGCGCACGCGCGCCAGCACCGGGTCGCGGAGCACGTTGCGGGCCAGCGACAGCGCGGAGTTCTTCATCGCGCCCCAGTCCACGACCAGGAAGTCGTAGGCCCAGGTCTCGCCCATGCCGGCGGCGGCGCGCAGTTTGGCGAGGCCGTCGGCCGGCACCGTGGTCTGCACGAAGTTCACGCCCCACGCCGACAGGCAGGCGCTGACCTTGCGCAGCATCGCCGCATCGGTGGTCACGATCATCGCGCGCGAGCCGTGCAGCTCGGTGCGCGCCGGCGCCATGTCGCCGACCGCCTTGAGCAGCGGCACGGTGAACCAGAACGTCGAGCCGCGCCCCGATTCGCTCTTGACGCCGATCTGCCCGCCCATCAACTCCACGATCCGGCGGCAGATCACCAGGCCGAGGCCGGTGCCGCCGTGGATGCGGGTGGTGGATGCGTCGGCCTGGGTGAACGGCTTGAACAGCTTGGCCTGCACGTCCGGCGCGATGCCGACGCCGGTGTCGCGCACGCTGAACAGCAGTTCGGAGTGGGTGCGCGTGTCGCCGCGCTTCTTGAGCTCGATCGACACCGAACCGCGCTCGGTGAACTTGATCGCATTGCTGACCAGGTTGGTCAGCACCTGGCGCAGGCGCACCGGGTCGCCGCGCATGGCGAGCCGCACGTTGGGATCGATCGCCGCCGAGAACCGCAGCCCCTTGGCCTCGGCGTTCTTGGCCAGCAGGCGGGTCACCGAATCGACGATCTCCTTCAGGTTGAGGCCGACCGATTCCAGTTCGAGCTTGTTGGCCTCGATCTTGGAGTAGTCGAGGATGTCGTCGACGATCGACAGCAGCTGCTTGGCCGACTGGTAGGCGGTGGCGAGGTAGTCGCGCTGGTCGTCCGAGAGCTTGGTGGAGAGCAGGATGTCGAGCAGCGGGATGATGCCGTTGAGCGGCGTGCGGATCTCGTGGCTCATGGTGGCGAGGAACTCGCCCTTGGCCATGGTCGCGGCATCCGCCTCCTGCTTGGCGCGCGTGAGCTGGCGCTCGACCTCGCGCAGGCGATCGAGCTCGCGCCGCATGTCCAGCAGTTGCGTCGCCGCCGGCGCGTCGGTCGCCGGCGCGCGCGGCTCGGCGGCCGGCGCGCTGGCCGGCGGCAACGCCGCGGGCGCGGACAGCGCGCGCCAGGCGAAGACCGCGGCCGTGCCGCCGAGCGCGACGACCGGCAGCAGCCACAATGCCAGCGCCGGCTGGATCGCGACCGCCACCAGCGCGCCTACGGCCGGCAGTCCGAATGCCGCGGCGACCAGCCGGCGCGGGTCGCGCGCCGCGGCCAGCACGGGTTGTTCCATCGATCGCACCTTGTTTTCCATCCTGTTCCCGGACAATCCCCGTGATTCCTGCGCCTACACGGCCGATGCGCGGAAGTCGAAATCGAGATCCTGCGTCGCCTGCTGCACGAAATCGCCCTGGATGAAGTCCACGCCCGTGGACCACAGCCCGGCAGCGGTGCGCGCATCCTCCACCAGCGGCGCGATCACGCGCATCTCGCGCCCGTGCGCGAACGCGACGGCCTGCTCCAGTTCGCGCCGTGCATCGGGCGTGCCGGCGACCAGCCGCCCAGACAGCTTGAGGTAGTCGGCCGGCAGGTGCGCGAGCACCTGCTGCATCGCCGCCCCGCCATCGTAACCCGCGAGGCCGATGCGCAGGCCGGCCGAGCGCGCGGCGGCGCAGAAGGCGCCGACCTCGCGCACCCGCTGCAGCGCGTCCTCGGTACGGAATTCCAGCACCAGGCGATCCGCGGCGACCTGCCGTTCGGCGAGCTGCTGCGCCAGCCAAGCCAAGCGCTGCGCATCGCTGGCCACCGACGCCGACTGGCTGACGAACAGGCGCACCGGGCGGTCGATGCGGTCGCGTTCCTGCAGCACCATCAGGCAGCGCGACAGCACCCAACGGTCGACCTGGCCGATCAGGCCCTCACGCTCCGCCACCGGCACCACCTCGGCGGCGGTGTACAGCCGCCCGCGGTCGCCGCGCAGGCGCAGCAGCACCTGGAACTGCTCCTCGCCGCTGCCGTGCAGCGCGGCGATCGGCTGGAACATCAACTGGAAGCGGTCGTAGCGCAGCGCGTCGCCGATCGCGGCCAGCAGCGGATCGGCTTCGCTGCCGGCCGCGGGCCCGGCGGCGCGCTCGAACACGCGCACCTTGCGCTCGGTGGAGGTGCGCGCCAGCGCGCAAGCGCGCTCGGCCGCGTTCAGCATCGCCGCCGCGTCGTCCCAGCCGGCCGCGAAGGTGGCGATGCCGATGCTGACCGCCAGCGTCAGCGACTTGTCGCCGACCTCGAACAAATGGCGCTCGAAGCGCGAGCGGATGTCGTCGGCGAACTTCACCAGCGCCTGCTCGCCATGGCCCGGCGCGAGCACGATGAAGCTGGTGTCGCCGAAGCGCGCCGCGAGGTCGGTGCCGGCGACCAGCCCCGCCAGCAGGGCGCCGGCCTGGCCGAGCAGGGCGTCGAACGCCAACAGGCCGATGCGCTCGCGGATCGCCTGCGCGCCGTCGATGATCACGAACAGCAGCCCGCCGAGGTTGGTGCCCTCACCGGCCTGCAGCGACCCCTCGAGGCGGGTGATGACGTGCGCGCGGTCGTACAAGCCGGTCACGCCGTCGCGCGGGTTGAGGTTCACCACGCGGCGGTTGAGCGCACGCGCGCGCCGCACGCGGTTGGTCACCGCCGAGATCAGGTACTTGGGGCGGATCGGCTTCTCGAGGTAGTCGTCGCCGCCTGCCGACAGCGCGTCGAAGCGCTTGTCGGCGTCGTGTTCGCCGGACAGGAACACGATCGGCGTGCTGATGAAGCGCTCGCGCTCGCGGATCAGCGCGGTCAGCTCCATGCCGTCGCAGTTCGGCATGTAGAGGTCCATCAGGATCAATTCGGGCGCGAAGCGCTCCAGCGAATCGAGCGCGGCCAGCGGATCGGTGACCGCGCAGGTCTCCATGCCGGCCTTGCGCAGGATCGATTCCGCGAACAGCGCCTGCGAGCGGTCGTCCTCGATGATCATGACCCGGAACGGGTCGTCCTCCTCGGCCTCGAGCAGTTCGCCGATGCGCGCCATCACCTCGGTGGCGGCGGCCGGCAGCGCCAGGAACGAATCGGCGCCCGCACGCATCGCCTTCAGGCGCGTGCCGACGTCGCCGTTGCCGGCGAGCACCATCAGCGCCAGCCGCCCGCTGGCGCGCGGGCGCGCCAGGCGCACCGCCTGCCCGACCTCGTCCAGTCGGTCGGCGAAGCCGGCGTCGACCAGCACCAGGTTCGGAGTCAGCGCGCGCAGCATCTCCTTCAGTTCGTCGAGGTCCTCCAGCAACTGCAGCTCGTAGCCCGCGTCCTCCAGGCGCTGCACCAGTTCGGTGGCGAGCGGATTGCCGTCGGTGAGCAGGTACACGCGCCGCCCGTCGCCGCGC
>JAJTHZ010000038.1 GCA_021299185.1 Lysobacteraceae bacterium
CAGCCAGCCGGACGCCGCGGGGTCGCCCCGCGCGTGCAGCCGGCGGCCCCAGAGGTATTGCGATGTGGCGTCGCCCAGCGTGGCCGCGCGCGCGAGGCAGGCATCGCCGAGCGCGCCGTCGGCGCCGTCGGTGCGCGCCAGCAGCAGCGCGACCGCGCGCAGCGCCGGGGCGAAGTCGCGCAGCGCCGCGGCCCACACGCGGGCGCCCATCGCGGCCGGGTCGAAGCGCACGTAGTGGTCGCTCCAGGCCAGCAACGCGAGCTGGCAGGCGGCCTCGCCGCTGCCCGCGGCCTCGGCGCGTTCGAGCACGCCCACGGCGTCGCGCGGTTCCGGCGGCACGCCGATGCCGAACAACTGCAGCAGACCGAGTTCGGTCAGGGCACCGGGATGGCCGCGGTCGGCCGCCTCGCGCCAGATGCGGCGTGCGCGCGACCATTCCTGCCGCCCGGCGTAGACGCGGCCGAGGTGGAACTGGGCCTCCGGATCGCCCGCGTGCGCGTGGCGGTAGAGGGTGTCGAAATCGACGCCGGCGTTCATGCGTCGCGCGTCCGGCGCGAGCGCGCGGCCGGCGCCTTGCGTGCGGCGGCCTTGCGCGGCTTCGGTGTCGCCGTGGCGGCGGCCTTGCGCGCCGGCGGCGCGCGGCGCTTGCGCGGCGGCTCGCGCGCCACGCCGAGGGCGAGCAGGCGCGGCGGCTCCGGCATCCGGCGGCCAATCTGTTCCAGCCACAGGCGGCCGGCGCTGGCGGCGGCTTCCAGCGCGGTGCGCGTGGCCTCGGTCGCCCAGCGCACCAGGCGCCGCTCGTCGACCAGGGTGAAGCCGCGCAGCAGGTCGGGCCAGTCGCCCGGCGTCGCGTGGCGCATCTTGCACAGGGCGCGCGCGCGGGTGCCGATCGCCCAGGTCAGCGCGACGTGGCTGGCGGCGGCGGTGGCGACCTGCGCCACCGGCAGCGCGCGCCCGGCCAGCCCGCGGCCGAGCAGTTGCTCCGCGCGCCGCGCGAAGCTGCGCGCGACCTCGACCCCGGCGTTGCGCACGCCGCTGTGGGTGGCCGCGATCGCCAGCAGGGCGGTGCGTTCGGCCTGCGGCGGCAGGTCGACGTCGTACAGCGCGAAGGTCTCGGCGACCAGTTCCGCCTGCAGGGTGGTGACCACGGTGGCGTCCGCCAGCGGGCCGAGCACGCGGCCGGCCACCTTGCCGATGCCCGGGATCAGGCCGACCAGCGCGCTCACCGTGCCGACCACGCCGACCTGCACGCACTTGGCGTTGACGATCACCTCGTGCAGCGCGTCGTCGTCGAGGTCCGGGTGGCGCTCGCGGAACCAGGCCACGCGGCGTCGCGCGGCCTTGTGGTCGACGCGATCGACGCCGCGCCAGAGTTCGGCGGCGACACGGGTGAGGCGGCTGGCGGTATCGAGCATGGCGGTCCCGCGCGGGGTCGGCACCGCCATTGTCCACGGTTTCCGCGCCGCCGGCATCGCGGGCCGGCGGCGCGGGGCGCGTCAGCGCAGGGCGGCGTCGCGGCGGCGCAGGACCCACAGGCCGGTGGCGGCCAGCAGCAGCAGCAGGGCCAGTCGCGCCAGCGGCGAATCCACCGGCACGGCGACCGGCCCCTGCAGCGGGGTCACCGGCGTGCCCGCGGTGCACGGTGCGGGCAGGTTGGACGGCGTGCAGGTCGCGATCGTGGTCGGGGTGACGGTGGCGGTGTTGACGATCGAGGCCGGCGGGTTCGCCGCCACCGTCGCGTTGATCGTGTAGACCAGTTGCGCGCCGATCGGGAACGCGGGCACGGTCTGCGTGATCGCGCCGCTGCCGGACGCGGCGGGGCAGGCCACGCCGGTGCCGGCGCAGGTCCAGGCGAAGGCGCTGATGCCGGTCGGGATCGGGTCGGCGATGCCGACGTTGGCCAGCGCGACGCCGCCGACGTTGCGCACCGTGACCGTGTACACGATCGGTCCCGGCACCTGCACGCTGGCGCTGTTGGCGGTCTTGGTCAGCGACAGGCGCGGCACCGGGATGTTGGCGCAGTTGGCCGGCGGGCTGGCGAGCGTGCAGTCGGGCAGCGGGTTGCCGGTGATCACCACGCCGTTGCGCACGATCGTCACCCCGGCGGGCAGCGGATTGGCGACGCGCACGGTCAGGGTGAGCACCAGGGTGCCGTTGGCGGGCACGGTCAATCCGGTCTAGGTCACCGTGCCGCCGCTCGCGCTGCCGCCGTTGCTGGCCGACACGAACGCCGTGTTGGGATCGATCGCGTCGGTGACGCCGACGTTGCTCGCCGCAGTGCCGCCGCTGTTGCTGACGGTGATGGTGTAGACCAGGTTCTCGCCCGGCTCGGCGGTGTTGCTGCCGCCGGCGTCGGCCACCGTCTTGGCGATCGACAGCGCCGAGGGCGTCGGCGTGGTGGTGCAGGGCGGCGTGCCGCAGCCCGGGTTGCCGTCGACCGTGTGCGTGTTGAGGATCGTCGCCACGCCGGCCGGCAGCGGGTTGGCCACCGTGACCTGGAACGACAGCGTGACCGGGAAGGTGCTGCCCGCGGGCAGGGTCCAGGTGACGGTGTTGGCGGCGAAGCTTGCGCCGGGGCCGGTGGCGCTGCCGGCGACATAGCTCGTGTTGGCCGGGATCGGATCGGTGATCACCACCGGGGCGATGTTGGCGCCGCCGGTGTTGAAGACCACGATCGTGTACGTGAGCACCTTGCCTGGCGAGGCGATGCCGTCGGGGCCCGCGTTGACCGACTTCAGCGCCGCGATCGC
Source organism: Lysobacteraceae bacterium (assembly GCA_021299185.1). Classification (GTDB taxonomy): domain Bacteria; phylum Pseudomonadota; class Gammaproteobacteria; order Xanthomonadales; family Ahniellaceae; genus UBA4656. The sequence continues at coordinate 2,751 of JAJTHZ010000038.1, forward strand.
CGCTGCCGGCACGGTGTCGGAGTCGATCGCGCAGCCGCGCGGCGTGCCGTTGCCGGTGCAGGCGTTGGTGTCGCCTTCGTTGGGCAGGTTGGGGTTCAGCGGGTCGCCGCCGCCGCCGACGCGCGCGCGGTTGGTGAGCGTGCCGCTGGCGTTCGCCGCGACGTTGGCCACGAACGAGAACACGCTGCTGGCGGCCGGCGCGATCACCTTGCTGCTGTCGCAGGTGATGGCCTGGCCGGCAGCGCTGCAGGTCCAGTTGGCGGCGTTGGCCCCGCCGACCGGCACCGCGCCGGCGGCGATGGTCAGTCCCGCGGGCAGCACGTCGACCACCCGGATCGGCCCACTGGTGGCTGCGCTGCCGGTGTTGGAGACCGTCAGCGTGTAGGTCGTGGTGCTGCCCGGCAGCACGGTGGTGACGCCGTTGGTCTTGGCCAGCGACAGCGCGGGCGCGACGATCCCGGTGATGTCGTTGGCGTTGTTGTTGGTCGGGTTCGGATCGATGGTGCCGGTGGGCAGGGTCACCGTCGCGCGGTTGTCGATCGTGCCCGACGTGCCCGCGGTGCCGGTGACGGTGAAGGTCACCGAGCCGCCGGCCGGCAGGGTCGGGATCACGAGGCCGGGGCCCTGCAGGTTGGCGACGGTCAGGTCCAGCGCGGCCGGGCAGGCGGCGCCGCCGGTGGGCGAGCCGCAGGCCACGCCGGTCACGGTCAGGTTGGCCACCGGCGGATCGGTGAGCCGGGTGCCGCCGGCCGGGCTGGGGCCCGCGTTGGCGACCACGATGGTGTAGGTGATCGCGCCGTTCGGCGCCACCGTGGTCAGCCCGTCGGTCTTGGTCACCGAGACATCGGCCTGCGCGCCGAGGATCTCCAGCGTCTGGTTGACCGCCGCCGAGGAGACCTGGGTCCACAGGTCCAGCGCCTTGGCATCGCCGAAGCCCTGCGTGGTGGTGTTGGCCACGCAGTCGAGGTTGTCGTTGCCATTGCCCGGCCACGCGCGATAGGGCGTGGACGAATCCACGCCGACCAGGTTCACCGGCGGCGACGGCGGCGTGCCGCCGCTGTTGGCCGGGCACAGCGTGCCGTTGAGCACGCCGACCAGGGTTCCGTTGGATGTGCGGTAGCCGCGGTCGTCGAAGAACACGCGACGGCGCTCGGCCAGCGTGCCGGGTCCGTTGAGGCGCACGATGGTCGGGCCGCCGCCGAGATTGCCCTCGGCGTCCACGATCGGAAAGTGCACGTCGCCGTTGCGGCCCTCGACGCGGTAGGAGAAGGTGCCGACCGGGAACGGGTTGCCGCCGCTGTCGTTGCCGTTCCAGGAGACATTGAGCGTGCCACCGGGTGCGAAGCCGGTGAGCGTGCGGTTGAGCGGGTTGGCGGGATCGAAGTCCACGCCGTTGCGGCTGATCACGATCTCGTAGGTGATCGTGTTGGCGGTGGTGAGCGAGAACGTGCCGCCCAGGTTCACCACGGTCTGGCTGCCGCCGACCACGCCCGTGAAGGTCGCCGCGCTGAGCACGGCGGTCGGCGGTGCGAGCGGGATCGACAGCGTGCCGAGCACCTGGGCCACGTTGGCGGCATTCGCGCCCGCGGGGTCGATGTCGACGAAGAAGGCCGGGTATTGCGCCGGCTGCGCGGTGATCCCGGTGCCGGCCGGCACGATCGGCGAGACCAGGGCGTTGTTGCCGCGCAGGTTCTTGTACAGCGGGTTGCCGGCATCGAGGAAGCCCGACACGTTGGCGTACAGCACGTAGCCGTTGGGATCGAAGTTGCGCAGTTCCTGCCGGTAGCGGTAGCCGTCGGTGGTGACGTAGAACAGGTCGGAGTTCACCGGTCGGCTGTTGGCGCCGGTGAAGAACGCGAACGCGAAGGTGTAGACGCGGCCCGAAATGTCGGTGGTGCTGGCGGCATCCGCGCGGACCTCGACCTCCCAGGCGGCCACGCTGATGTTGCTGCGCGCGGGCGGGTCGATCACGCCGTTCGGGCCGCCACCGGCGTCGGAGGCGGCGAACAGCACGCCGTAGGTGCCGGTCACCGGCGCGCGGTAGGCGCAAGGCGTCCACGCGTTGGCGACGCCGGCGCTGCTGTCGGCGCTGCGCGGGCCGGCTTCCTCGGCCAGCCGGGTGCCGATCGCGCCGGTGATGTTGCCGGCGCCGGCCGGGTCGCCGAAGAAGTGCGGTCCCGTGGCGCCGCCCGTCGCACCGGCCACGCAGTCGAAGCTCGACGCGGCGGGGATGGTCTCGTCGCCGCGTGCACCGAACGGCTGCGGGTCGAAGACCTGGATGTTGCCGGCCGTGTTGCCATCGATGCGATTGCTCGATCCGAGCAGGATGTACTCGCCGGCCTGTGCGTAAACGTAGATGAAGGTGCGGCGGCGCACGACCCCGAGGTAGACCTGGGCCGGCTGCAGGTCGAGGTTGGCGCGCGAGCCGACGTAGCCGGGCGGGAACAGGTCGCGACTGCCGTCGGCGCGGGCCTCACCCGTGGGGCCGAGGACGGCGGCGATGCCGGCCAGCACGAGGCCGAAGCCGGCGGCCAGCGGGGTGCGCAGGGCGGAAGGAAGGCTCATAGGGGCGGCGCTCTGCGCGAAAAAATGACGCGCAGGCTAGCGTCTGGCCACGCCCTCCGCCGGCGCCCGTGGCGGGTGGCACAACTCGAAACGAGGAGCGTCCGCCGATCCGGGCCGCAGCGGCCCGGGAGCGTCGCGCGACCGGCCGGTAAGCTTCGCCGATGACCGCCTCCTTCGACACCCTGCTCGTGCTGCTGCGCCACGCGCGCGGCCACGGCGGCCGCGTGGCCGCGGCCAGCGCCTGTTCGGTGCTGAACAAACTGTTCGACATCGCCCCCGAGATCCTGATCGGCATCGCGGTCGACGTGGTGGCGCGGCGCGAGGAGAGCTTCCTCGCCGGGCTCGGCCTGGTCGATCCCTGGCACCAGCTGTACGCCCTGGGTGCGCTGACGTTCGTGGTCTGGGTGCTGGAGTCGGTGTTCGAGTACCTGCACCTGCGCCTGTGGCGAAACCTCGCCCAGCAGTTGCAGCACGGCCTGCGCCTGCAGGCCTACACCCACCTGCAGCAGCTCGACGTGGCGTGGTTCGAGAAGCGCAGTGCGGCGGGCGTGGCCTCGGTGCTCAACGACGACATCAACCAGCTGGAGCGCTTCCTCAACGTCGGCGCCAACGAACTGATCCAGGTGGTGGTCACCGTGGTCGCAGTGGGCGGGGTGTTCTTCGCGATCTCGCCGCAGCTCGCGTGGGTCGCGTTCACGCCGATCCCGGTGATCCTGATCGGCGCGTTCTGGTTCCAGCGCCGGGTGGCGCCGCGCTACGACGCGGTGCGCGAGCGCGCCGGGCGCCTGGCGGGCCGCCTGTCGGCCAACCTCGCCGGCATCGCCACCATCAAGTCGTTCGCCGCCGAGGCGCGCGAGGCGGATGCGGTGGCGCGCGAGAGCCTCGACTACGTGGCCGCCAACCGGCGCGCGATCGCGCTCGGCAGCGCCTTCATCCCGGTGATCCGGATGGCGATCCTCGCCGGCTTCCTCGCCACCTTCGTCTGGGGCGGGATCATGGTGCTCGACGGCACGCTGCGCGAAGGCTTCTACGCGGTGCTGGTGTTCCTCACCCAGCGCCTGCTGTGGCCGCTGACGCGGCTGGCCGAAACGGTGGACCTGTACGAGCGCGCGATGGCCTCGATGCGCCGCGTGACCGCGCTGCTGGACGAGCCGCTGCCGCCCACCGCACCGCCGGGCGAGCCGCTGCGCCTTGCCGGGCGCATCACCTTCGACGGCGTGCGCTTTTCGTACGACGACGGCCGGCCGGCGATCGACGGCCTCGACCTCGAAATTCCCGCTGGCCGCACGGTGGCCTTCGTCGGCGCCACCGGCGCGGGCAAGAGCACGATCTTCAAGCTGGTGCTGGGCCTGGTGCGCCCGCAGCAGGGCCAGGTGCGCATCGATGGCGTGCCGCTGGCCGACTACGACGCCGCGCAACTGCGCCGCCAGGTCGGCTGGGTGAACCAGGACGTGTACCTGTTCGACGGCAGCGTGCGCGACAACATCGCCTACGCGCGGCCCGAGGCCGGCGACGCCGAGGTCGAGGCCGCCGCGCGCGCGGCCGAGGCGCACGACTTCGTGGTGGCGCTGCCGCAGGGCTATGCCACCCGCGTCGGCGAGCGCGGGCAGATGCTGTCCGGTGGCCAGCGGCAGCGGCTGTCGATCGCGCGCGCGCTGCTGAAGGACCCGCCGGTGCTGCTGCTCGACGAGGCCACCAGCGCGGTCGACAACGAGACCGAGGCCGCGATCCAGCGCTCGCTGGCCACCATCGCGCGCGGTCGCACGGTGCTGGTGATCGCGCACCGGCTGTCGACCATCGTGCACGCCGACCACATCGTGGTGCTGGACGCCGGCCGCATCGTCGAACAGGGCCGGCACGCGGAACTGGTCGCGCGCGGCGGCGCCTACGCGGCGCTGTGGCGGGTGCAGACCGGGGCGGCCTGAGCCGCGCGATTCACACCGCCAGCGGCACCAGTGCGGCGTCGGCGGGAAACTCCGGGCGGGCCGGCAGGCCCGGCGCCAGCATCCGGTTCGGCGACTTCGGCGAGGAGCGGTCGTAGGCCGCGTCCGCGGCGCGCTGCGCGCCCTTGTGGCCGACCCGCAGCACGCAGCCGGGGTCGTAGAACGACGAGTGGCGCGTCCACTGCGCATAGCCCGTCTTGGCCTCGGCGGCGATGCCTTTGCGGCCGGGGCCGGGACCCGCGAACAGCGGCACCCACCAGCCGTCCCGGGCGTCGGCCGCGACGCACACGTAGTACTGGTGGGCCGACAGCCGGGTGCCGTCGGGGAGGGCGGCGTGCGCGCCGTGGGTGGCGAGCGTCTTCGGATCGAGCTGCAGGGCGAGGCCGGGCGCGTGGACGTGGGGCAAGGGCAGGTTCCTCGATGGCGCGCCGCGGATCGGCGGCGCTTCGGCATCGCCGCACGATGCGGCGCGCGCTTTGGTGTCGCTCAGGTCGGCGCGAAGGACTTCACGACCTTCTTCGCGGCCTTCTCGGCCTTCTTCTCCTTGGCCGTCTTGGCGGGCTTCTTCTTGGTCTCTTTCTTCTGGTCGCGGCTCTTGCCCATGGCGTGCGGCTCCGGGGTGGGGACGCCTAGGCTACGCCGATCCGTCGCCGCGTGCCGGGCCGGGTGCGGGCGTGCCCCCTGCCGCCGCGTCAGGGCGCCGCAAGGAAGTCCGTCAGGTCGCGGGCGAAGCGCTCGCGATGCTCGAAGTAGGGCAGCGCGCCGCCCTCGTAGACGGTGACCTTCCAGTTGCCCTTGCCGGTGACCAGCGGCAGGCCGCGGTAGTCGGTGAAGTCCCCGCGCGTGCCGTGGCTGGCCCAGACCGGATGGTCGAGCGCCTCGTACACCGCGTGGATGTCGGCGCTGAACAGGTTGGCGGCGAGGAAGTGCAGCGGCGCGAAGCGCGCGCCGGGCTGGCGGGTGGTGATCACGTCGTAGGCCCACAGCGCTTCGTCGATCGCCTTGCCGCCCCAGGTGCGCTGGAGGAAGTAGCGGATCACGCCGGGGCGCGTGAGGCCGCGGTACAGCGCCTCGGCCCACAGCGGCTGCGAAAGGATGCGGTGCAGGGTCGGCAGCCCGCGGCTCGCGCCGGGTGGGCCGCGGCGCACGGTGGTGCCCATGAGTCCGGTGGGACTGACCAGGGCGATGCGGCGGAAACGCTGCGGCCGTTCCATCGCCGCGCGCGCGAGGAACTCGCAGCCCAGCGACACCGCGAGCGCATCGACGGCCTGCCCGCCGCAGCGCTCGCGCACCCGTTCGAGCACCGCGTGCAGGGCATCGGTCATCAGCCGCGGCGTGTAGGCGCGGTCGCTGCGGTCGCTGGCGCCGAAACCCGGCAGGTCGGGCGCGAACACCGTGTGCGTGCGGCGGAAGTGCTCGTACAGCGGACGCACCTCGGCCGCTGACCCGGCGGCATTGACCGTATGCACCAGCAGCAGCGGCGGCCCACTGCCGTCGACGTAGCAGGCCAGCCCGTCGCGGACGATGCATTCGCCGGGGACGGCCGGGGGCAGGGTCGGTACGTGGACCATGGGTCGGGGCCTCGGGCGGTCAGCCTCCGGTTTACCATGCGGACGTGGTGCCCGGGTCTTCAAGCCCCGGAATGTGGGAGCCGCTTCAACGGCGACTGCGGCGATCCGGTGCGCTGCAGTCGCCGCTGAAGCGGCTCCCACAGGGGAGTTGTCGTCGCGTGCGACGTCAGGACGCCTCGGCCTCGAAGCGCTCGACGTCGGCCAGCGCGAGCTCGGCGCGGCGCACGCTCTGGCCGGCGGCGTTGGCGCGCATCGCGGCGGCCAGTTTCGGGAAGCGGCCGGTGCGGAAGGCGCGCGCCAGCAGCCAGAACAGGCCCGCGCTGGCGAAGGCGAAGCCGATCCATGAGGCCACCACCAGCGGCTTGTGCACCCACAGGTCGGCACCGGCCGCGGCGAACGCCATCAGCATCATCGGCACCCAGGCGAAACAGCCGATCCAGGCGAACATCACGCTGTTGCGCGTGCGCCAGTGGCGCAACTGGGCCAGCCGCTTCTGCAGTTCCAGCACCGGCTGGGTCCAGCGCAGGCCGCGCAGCAGCAGCAGTTCATACACCGCCGAGCCGGCCATCCAGATCCCGGTGGCGTGCAGGAACACGCCGCAGGCCACGAGGTGCGCCCGGTCGAGGTTCGACGACCAGTAGGTCGCTGCGAACCCGATCAGCGCGGCGCCGAGCACGAGCTGCACGACCTGGCCCAGGGCGAGCGGCCACAGGGCGCTCACGCTGGCGCGACGGCGGCGGCTGGCCTCGGCCTCGCGGCGTTCGGCGGCCAGCGCCTGGCCGAGCGATTCGATCCGCGCCAGACGGGCATCCAGCGCCTGCCAGGCGGACTTGAGGTCGTCGAAACCGGTGGCGGTGTTCATCATGCGATCTCCCATTGCGCACGCAGGCGCTGCTTGAGGCGGTTGAGGCGGACGCCGACGTTGGATTCGGTGAGGCCCAGGATCTCGCCGATCTCGCGGTAGCCGACGTCGTCGAGGTGGAGCAGGAGCAGGGCGCGGTTGAGCGCATCGAGGCCGTCGATCGCGCGCCGCAACTGGTGCAGCAGGGCGTCCTCGTCGGGCGCGCGCGCGCCGTCGTGGGCGGGTGCGTCGTGCGCCTCGTCGTGCCCCGCGAGCGGCGGCGGCGCGCTGCGCTTGCGCGCCAGCGCGACGTTCAGCGCCACCCGCCGCGCCCAGGTCGAGAAGGGTCGTTCGCCATCCCACTGCGCGAAGCCCGCCCACAACTGCGTGGCCATGTCCTGCAGCAGGTCGGCGTGATCGGCGGGATCGCGGCTGAAACCCCAGGCGAGGCGGCGCAGCAGACCCTGGTGCGCGGCCAGCAGGTCGGCGAAGCGCGCGCGGCGGGCGTCGAGGTCGGGGCGGGGCATGGCGTTGGCATTGGCGGACATGCCGGACAGATATGCAAGCCGGGGCGGGTTCCTTACAGCGCCGCCCGGTCCGTGACGGCGATCACGTTCCGGCTGCGCGGCGGCGCGCCGCGTGGGAGGACCCGTGGCGCCGGCGCAGGAACCGGACGTGTCGTCCACCGGTGCGTCGGGGCCGTCCCGACCTGCCACGGAAGCCGGCGCCGCCGTCGCCGCGATCGAATCGGAACCGCCATGTCCCTGCGCCCCTGGCTTGCCCTGTTGCTGCTCGCCGCTCCGCAGCTGTCCGCGCAGACCCTGCGCGTGCCCGACCAGACCGGCGCGATCGCGACCGCGGGCCAGGTGTTCGTCGTGCAGTACACGCCGGGTGCGGATTCCGGCGCGTTCGACTTCGCGCTTGCGGCGAGTCCGTCGGCCAACCTGACCATCACCGCGGCCAGCGCCAGCATCCCCAACGGGCTGGCCAGTTGCTCGCACACGGCGGCCACCGTCACCTGCACCGCGCTCGCCACCTCGCCGGCCAACGACCTCGGTGCCGGCACCATCAGCGTGACCTACACGGCGGCGGCGATCGCCGGGCCGATCGCGCTGTCGTTCACCAGCGCCGAATTCGGCGACCAGGAGGGTGGCGTCGAGCCCGGCACCACGATCGGTGGCACCCTGACCCTGCCGCGCGGACCGCAGGCCGCACTGTCGGCCACGGCGGCGCCGTCCGCGCTGGTGTTCGGCGGCAGCGCTGCGCTGTCGGCCAGCGGTGGCAGCGGCGGCGGCGCGCTCACGTGGTCCGTCACAGCCGGCGCCAGCCACTGTTCGGTCGCCGGCAGTACCTTGACCGCGACCGGCGTCGGCGACTGCACGGTCAGCGCGACCAAGGCCGGCGATGCCAACTACCTGCCCGCCAGCGCGAGCGCCACGGTCACGGTGTCGCGCGCACCGCAGGCGGCGCTGACGGCGAGCGCATCGCCGCAGACCCTGGCGCTGGGCGGCAGCAGCGCGCTGTCCACGAGCGGCGGCTCGGGCAGCGGCGCCGTGGCGTGGAGCATCAGCAGCGGCGGCAGCGTGTGCACGCTCACCGGCAGCACGCTCACCGGCAGCGGGGTCGGCCAGTGCACGGTCACCGCCACCAAGGCCGCCGACGCGAACTACCTCTCCGCCACCGCCAGCGTGACCGTCACGGTGACGCCCGCGCCTGGTGCGCAGGCCTTGTCGGTGCCCGATGGCAGTGGCCGCATCGACACGGGCGGGCAGGCCTTCGTCATCCAATACACGCCCGGCAGCGGCGCCGGTGGCTTCGAGTTCACCCTGGCCGCGTCGCCCGCCGGCCGGATCACGCCGTCGTCAGCGGTCGCCAGCATCCCGAACGGCAGCGCGACCTGCGGCGTCACCGGCAGCCAGGTGGCATGCAGCGTGGCCGCTTCGACGCCAGGCGTCGACCTCGGGGCGGGGCAGGTCACGGTGGCCTACGCGGCGGGCGCCACCGCCGGCGACGTCGCGCTGGCATTCACCGCGAGCGCGTTCCGTGGCCACGGCGGCGCGAGTGCACCGGGCACCGCCACCGGCGGCACGCTGTCGCTGCTGCGCAATCCGCAGGCGACCCTGTCGGTGTCCGCGACGCCGGGCACCCTGGTGTTCGGCGCCAGCGCGAGCCTCGCGACCACCGGTGGCAGCGGCAGCGGCGCGGTGACCTACGCGGTCAGCAGCGGCGCGGGCGTGTGCGCGGTCAGCGGCGCGACCTTGACGGCGACCGGCGTCGGCAATTGCACCGTGACCGCTACCAAGGCGGCCGACGCCGCCTTCGAGGCCGCCACCGCCAGCGTCGTCGTCGGCGTCTCCAGGGCGCCGCAGGCGACGCTGTCGGCGCTCGCCAGTCCGGCCACCATCCTGCGCGGCGGCAGCAGCGCGCTGTCGACCAGCGGCGGCTCCGGCAGTGGCGCGGTGTCGTATGCGGTGACCGCCGGCGGCAGCGTGTGCTCGGTGTCCGGTGCGACCCTGTCCGGCACCGGCGTCGGCCAGTGCACGGTGACCGCGACGCGCGCCGGCGACGCGCAGTACCTGTCGGCGACCGCCACCACCACGGTGACCGTCAATCCGCTGCCCTCGGCGCAGTCGCTGTCGATCCCGAACGCGACCGGCACCCTGCAGGGCAGCGGACAGTCCTTCATCGTGCAGTACACGCCGGGCCAGGATTCGGGCGGCTTCGACTTCAACCTCGCGGCCAGCCCGGCCGGGCGCATCACCATCACCGGGGTCAGCCACGCGATCCCCAACGGCAGCACGTCCTGCACGCACACCGCGAGCAGCGTGACCTGCGTGTCGACCGCGATCACGCCCAGCGTCGACCTCGGCCAGGGCACGATCACCGTCGTCTACGACGCCGGCGCGACCGCGGGCACGGTGGCTCTGCAGTTCGGCGTGCATTCGTTCTACGACCAGAACGGCAACGTCGAAGCCGGCAGCACCACCAACGGCACGCTGTCGCTGCCGGCGCTGGCGCAGGCGCCGCTGGTCGCGAGCGCTTCGCCGTCGACCCTGGCCTTCGGCGCCACGGCCACGCTGTCGACCAGCGGCGGCAGCGGCAGCGGCGCGGTGTCGTGGTCGGTCAGCGCCGGCGCCGGGGTGTGCTCGGTCAGCGGGGTCACGCTCACCGCGACCGGCGTCGGCAGTTGCTCGCTGACCGCCACCAAGGCCGGTGATGCGACCTTTGCGCCGGCCAGCGCGACGGTCGGCGTGACCGTGGTGCGCGCGCTGCAGGCGCCGTTGTCGGTGGCGGCGACGCCGGCGACGCTCGACAGCGGCGGCTCGGCCGCGTTGTCGACCAGCGGTGGCACCGGCACCGGCGCGGTGTCCTACGCGATCACCAGCGGCGCCGGTGCGTGCGCGGTCGGCGGCGCGACGCTGACCGCGGTCGCGCCCGGTGCCTGCACGGTCACCGCGACCAAGGCCGCCGACGCGCACTACGAAGCGGCGACCGCGACCGTCCAGGTGACCGTGCGCAACAGCCTGCCGACCCTCACCCTGCCGGCGTCGGTCGCCACGCGCGAGGACCTGCCGTCGGCGCCGGTGGCGATCACGATCGGCGATGCCGAGACCAGCGCGGCGGCGCTGCAACTGTCGGCGACCTCATCGAATGCCGCGCTGGTGGCCGACGCCGGCCTGCCCGCGGGTTTCGGCGGCAGCGGCGCCAACCGCAGCCTGGTGGTCACGCCGGTGGCCAACGCCAACGGCAGCGCCACGCTCACCGTCAGCGTGACCGATACGAATGGCGGCGTGCGCAGTGCTGCGATCGCGGTCAGCGTCAGCCCGGTCAACGATGCGCCGGACTTCGCCGTGCCGTCGGTGCTCACCGTCGCGCCCGGCGCGAGCGGGCCGCAACAGCGCGGTGGCTTCGCCAGCGGCGTCGTGTTCGGCCCGCCCGACGAACAGTCCAGCCAGGCCGTGCAGTCCTACGCGGTGTCGGAGTCGAGCGATCCGGCCGGCGTGGTCTCGGCCGCGGCGCTGGCCGTCGATGGCACCCTGTCGTTCACCCTGAGCGGCACGCCCGGCGTGGCCGACCTGCTGGCGGTACTGACCGACAACGGTGGCACCGCCGACGGCGGCGTGGCGCAGTCGGCGCCGGTGCCGTTCCGCGTCGTGGTGCCGCTGGCGGCCGACGTCGAGGTCTCGCTCGGCAACGCACGGCCGCATGTCCTGCCCGGCGACGTGGTGACCTGGGAACTGCGGGTCGCCAACGCTGGCCCGTCGCCCGCCAACGGCGCGCGCGTGGTGTTCGCGGTCCCCGCGGGCGTGGCCGGCGCGTCCTGGCAGTGCGCCAGCGTGGTCGGCGCGGCGTGCACCGCGGCCAGTGCGGCGGGCGGCATCGACCAGACCGTCGACCTGCCGGTCGGTGGCGTGCTGCGCTACGTACTCACCGGCACGGTGCAGGCGGCGGTCGGCGCCGTGCTCAACGCCACCGCCAGCGCCAGCCTGCCGCTCGGCCTGGTCGATCCCGATACCGGCGACAACGCCGCGGTCGACAACGACCCGGTGATGCCGGAGGTGATCCTCGGCGATGACTTCGAGGGTGCGGGCGGATCGAGCGTGGCCGGCGGTGACGCCGCGCCCCGCGACTGAGCGCGCGCGCATCGCTGCGACGGCGGTCACGGACCGCCGTCGCGCCGCCCGGCATGCTGGTCCTGCCGCGGGCGTTGCTGCGGTCGTGCGGCGCAGGCGCCCGCGCGTGCGGTTCCAGGCCGGAACCCCCGTCGCGCATTGGCCGGCGGGACGTTACGACCATCGCGGGCGGCAGGGGGGCCTGCGCCACGAGGGCCTCTCCTCATGCGGCAGTTCCTTTCGCTGTTCCTCCTGCTCGGCCTCGCTGCGTCCGTCGACGCGCAGACGCTGCGCGTCCCCAACCAGACCGGCAACATCGGCGCCAGCGGGCAGGTGCTGACGGTGCAATACACGCCGGGCGCGGATTCCGGCGGCTTCGACTTCTCGCTGGCGGCCAATCCCGCGTCGAGCGTCACCTTCACCGGCGCCAGCGGCAGCATCCCCAATGGCACCACCAACTGTTCGGTCAGCGCGACGCAGGTGATCTGCGTGGTGGTCGCCGACCTGCCGAGCGCCGACCTCGCGGCCGGCACCCTGAGCATCACCTACACCGCCGTCACAACCGCGGGCGCGGTCGCGATCGGCTTCAGCAACGCGACGTTCTTCGACCAGAACGCGAACGCCGAGCCCGGCAGCACGATCGGCGGCACCCTGACCTTGCAGCGCGCCAACCAGGCCGCGCTCACGGTGGCCGCCAACCCGGCCGCGCTGGTGTTCGGCGGCACCGCGGCGCTGAGCACGAGCGGCGGCAGCGGCAGCGGTGCCGTGACCTACGCCGTGACCGCCGGCGGGACCTTCTGCGGGATCGCCGGCAGCACGCTGACCGCGACTGGCGTCGGCACCTGCACGGTGACCGCGACAAAGGCCGGCGATGCGCAGTTCAATCCGGCCACGGCGACCACCAACGTGGTGGTCTCGCGCGCGAACCAGGCGGCGCTCAGCGTGACCGCCACGCCGGCGACGGTCGCGGTCGGCGCGACCAGCGCGGTGTCCACCAGCGGCGGCAGCGGCGGCGGCGCGGTGACCTACGCGATCACCGCCGGCGCCACGTCGTGCACGGTGGCCGGAAGCACCCTCACCGCCACCGGCGTGGGCAGTTGCACCGTGACCGCCACCAAGGCGCAGGATGCGAACTTCAATGCCGCGACCGCGACCACCCCGGTGACGGTGCCCAACAGCCAGCCGACGATCGGTGCCGCGGCCACCCTGGTCACGCTGGAGGACCTCGCCAGCGCGCCGCTGGCGATCACGCTGGGCGATCTCGAAACCGCGCCGGCAAGCCTGGTGTTGTCGGCGTCCTCGTCCAACACCGCGCTGGTCGGCAACGCCGCGCTCGCCGCCGGGCTGGGCGGCAGCGGCGCCGCTCGCAGCCTGGTGGTGACGCCGGCAGCCAATGCCAATGGCACGGCCACGATCACCCTGCAGGTGGCGGACGCCAATGGCGGTGTCGCCTCGCGCGCGGTGGCGCTGACCGTCACCGCGGTCAACGACGCGCCCTCGTTCACGGTCGCCACCCCGATCACCTCCGCACCCGGCGCCACGGGCGCGCAGACGCGCACCGGTTTCGTCACTGGCGTGGTGTTCGGTCCGGCGGATGAGCAGGTCGCGCAGGCGGTGCAGGCCTACGCCGTCACCCAGGTCGCCGATCCCGACAACGTGGTCGGCGCGATCACGCTGGCCACCAACGGCACGCTGTCCTACACGCTCAGCGGCACGCCCGGCGTCGCCGACTTCAGCGCCGTGCTGACCGACACCGGCGGCACCGCCAACGGCGGCATCGCGGCCAGCGCGCCGGTGCCGTTCCGCATCGTGGTGCCGCTGTCGGGCGACCTCGCGATCACGCTCGGCAATGGCCAGGGCATCGTGCCGGCCGGTTCCAGCGCGACCTGGGAAGCGGTGGTGGCGAACGGTGGCCCGAGTACCGCGAGCGGCGCGCGCGTGCAGTTCGCGGTGCCGGCCGGTTTGTCCAACGCGACCTGGACCTGCGCGCCGGTGGCGCTGGCCACCTGTCCCGCCGCCAGCGGCAGCGGCGGCATCGACCAGCTGGTGACCCTGCCCAACGGGGGTGGGCTGCGCTACCGGCTCACGGCGACGGTGAGCGCGGCGATCGGCGCCACCATCGCGGCGAGCGCCAGCATCACCGCGCCGGCGACCGTGGTCGATCCCGACCCGCAGGACAACACTGCGACCGACAGCGACCCGGTGGTCGGCGAGGACGTGTTCGCCGACGATTTCGAGAGTCCGGCCACGTTGCCGCTCGTCGTGCCGGACGCGGTGTCGCGCGACTGAGCCTGTCCGTTGCAGGCCCGGGGCCGCGCTGCCCCGGGCCTGCCATGATTCGGCCCCGCTGAGGACCGCGGCGCCCGGCACAGTGCCGCCCGGTCCCCCGCCGGAGTCGCCCGATGCCGCACCCTGATCGCCTTCGCCGCGCGCTGCTGCGCGGCCTCGCCACTGGACTCCTCGCGCCACTCGCAGTGCGTGCGGCGCGCCAGGGAGACGCCACCGAAGACGCCCTCGCCGCACTCAAGCGCCGCGCCGGCGGTCGGCTCGGCGTGTGCGTCCACGACGCCGGCGACGGTGCGTCGCTGGCATGGCGCGGGAGCGAGCGCTTCGCCCTGTGCTCCACCTTCAAGCTGCTGCTCGCCGCCGTGGTGCTGCGCGAAGCCGATGCCGGGCGCCTTGCGCTGGACGAGGAACTGGCCTTCGGCCGCGAGGACCTGGTGCCGCATGCGCCGGTCGTGGAGCGTCACCTGGCGGCCGGCCGGATGCGCATCGACGCCCTGGCCGAGGCCACCCAGACCACCAGCGACAACGTCGCGGCCAATCTGCTGATCCGTCGCCTCGGTGGTCCGGCGGCCGTCACTGCCGGATTCCGGGCGCTCGGCGACGACACCACGCGCATCGACCGCTACGAGCCGGCGATGAACCGCGTGGCGCCCGGCGATCCGCGCGACACCACCACGCCGGACGCGATCGCGCGCACCGCGGTGCGGCTGTTTTCGAGCGACCTGCTGTCCGTGGCCGCGCAGGCGCGCCTGCGCGACTGGATGATCGCCACCCGGACCGGCATGCGCCGCCTGCGCGCGGGCTTGCCGGCGGACTGGATCGTCGGCGACAAGACCGGCACCGGCAGCAATCCGCAGACCGGCAACCAGCACAACGACGTCGCCGTGCTCTGGCGCGACGGGCGCGCGCCGGTGGCCATCGCGGCCTACTACGCGGTCGGCGCCTACCACCCGGAGATGCGCGCGCAGGACGACGCCGTGCTGGCCGAAGTCGGGCGGATCGCCGCGGAATGGATCGCGCGGCGCGGCTGACCGCGGCCGCCGCCGGTCGCGCTCAGTCGCCTTCGAAGCCGTCGGCGAAGCCCGCGTCGGCGGCGATCGGGTTGGCCGCGACGAACACCTCCTGCGTCAGGCGTACGCCGCCCGGCGCGAGCGCGCCGAGGGCGATGAAGGCGATGGTGCGGCCGTCGGCGCTGATCGACGGCGCGAAGGCCGCGATCGCGAGGTTGGCCGGCGTGCGCGGGACCACCGTGCGCAACTGGCGGCTGACGCGGTCGAACACGTACGCATCGATGCTGGCCGCAGGCCCCGCGGCGATGCCCTGCGCCGAGGCCTGCAGCACCGCGTAGCGTCCATCGGCCGACAGGCCCGGCGGCACGCTCGGGGACGGTTCGCCGTTGCCGTTGCCGATGCGTTCGATGGCGCCGCTGGCGAGGGACACCACGAACACGTCGTAGCGGCCGTTGGCGTCGCCCGGGACGAGGTTGCCGGCGCTCGAGACGAAGGCCACGTAGCGTCCATCGGCCGAGATCTCCGGATACCGGCTTTCGCCGTCGGCCTGGGTACCGTCGGCGGCCACCGAGACGCGGCGCAGCGTTTCCAGGACGCGATCGAACACGAACACGTCGCTGGCGCCGTTGGTGTCGTCGGGCACCAGCGTGCTGCTGGTGGATCGGAACACGAGGTAGCGGCCGTCGCCCGACAGCCGCGGATCGCCACCGATCGCGCCCGGGAAGCCCTGGCCGCCCGCCGGCACGACGCGGGTGGTCGACGTCTGCGTGTCGTGCAGGTAGACGTTGACGCCCGAGGTGGGCGGATCGGTCAGGAAGTTGTCGGCCGATGCGAAGGCGATCCAGCGTCCGTCGCGCGAGATGGCCGGCGCGAAGCTGGTGCGGCTGCCCGAGCCGTCCGGTCGCCGACTGACCATGCGCACGGAGCCGTCCGAGCGATCGTGGACGAACACATCCGATTCGTCGAGCGCATCGTTGGGCGCCAGGTCGCGGGCGCGCGAGGAGAACACCACGAAGCGCCCGTCGCCCGAGGTCCCGAGCATGTCGGGCGTCAGCGCGACCGCGGACGAACCGCCGCCCGCGATGCGCGATGCGAGCTGCGTCCTCTCCGCCAGGCGGTCGCGCACGAAGGCGTCGTAACTGCCGTTGATGTCGCCGGGCACGAGATTGCCCGCCGGCGACAGGAACGCGACCACGCTGCCGTCGTCGTCGAGCGCGGCCGGGCCGATCGCGCCGCCGGCGGCGGCGCCGGTGAGCCGGATCGCACTCACGCGCTGGATCGATCCGTCCGCCACGGTGTAGGCGAACACGTCGGAAGCGCGGTTGCGGTCGTCGGCGACCGCGGCCTTGCCGGTGTCGAACACGACGCTCTGGCCGTCGGCCGCGATCTGCAGGCCCTGGGTCTCGCCGGTGGCGGCGCTGTCGCCGACGCTGCCCGGCAACGCGCCGCCGAAGGTCACCAGGTCCGGCCGGTCGCGATCGAACAGGTGCAGGCGAGAGCCGGACAACTCGCGGAACACGACGCGCGATCCGTCGGCCGAGATCGACGGATCGGTGACCTCGCCCAGCGGACCGCCGGCCGGATCGATGCTGGCGCGGATCGTGGCGCCCCCGACGCGATCGCGGAGCATGATGTCGAAGCGGCCATCGAGGTCGCCCGGCGCGTAACCATCGCCGCCGAGGAAGGCGACGAAGCGCCCATCGGCCGAAATCGCGGGCAGCGACGCGTTGGCGAACACCTGGAACCCGCCGTTCGACACGCTGGCGCGCTCGGTGGTGCTGGCCACCAGGTCGTGCACGAACACATCGACGCGGGCGTTGGTGTCGCCAAGCACCAGGTTGCTGGACGACGAGGCGAAGGCCACGTGGCGACCATCGGGGGTGATCGCGGCGGCGGCACTCGCGGCGTCGCCGGCGCCGCCCGCGAGCGAACGGCTCACCAGCACCACGCTGCCGTCGTCGCGGTCGAGCCGGAACACGTCGTGGTTGTTGTTGGCGTCGTTCGCCACCAGGTCCCCGCGCAACGAAACGAAGGCGATGAATCGACCGTCGAGAGACAGCGCGATCGTTTGCTCGAGCACGTCGTTGGGTGCGCGGCGCAGGGCCGGCAGGCGCTGTACCGACCCGGTGTCGCGGTCGGCGACGAACCAGTCCACGGTGCCCTCCGCGTCGCCCGCCTCGAGGTTGGTCGCCTGGGTGCGGAACGCGACCTGGCGTCCGTCGCCGCTGATCGCAACCTTCTCGATCGCCCGATTGGCCGGCGCGCCATCCGGCGCGTTGCTGACCCGGATCGTGCGCCCGGTGCGGCGGTCGAACAGCAACGCCTGGTTTTCCGCGCTGGCCAGCGCATCGTCGGTCAAGCGCGGGTCGGCCGACACATAGGCCACCCAGCGTCCGTCCGCGCTGGCCACCGGGCGCCGACTCGGCGCTCCGGGATTGCGGTCGGTGATCGCGAGGTCCGGCAGCGACACGCGCTCCGGCGTGGTCGGCCCGAGGATCTGGTGGGCGACCGGTGCGGACACCGCCGGGGCGTAGGTGCCGTCGCCGCTGTACGTCGCCACGAGCTGGTAGGCGCCCGCCACGCCGGCATCCCAGAGACGGCCGAGCGGCGCCGGTGCGGGCAGGGTGATCACGCAGTCGGCGGCCGGGCGCGCCGGGTCGCCGACGCGGATCGTGCCGCCGGGCGCGGGCACCGCCGGCCAGGTGCCGACGTCGAGCACGACCTCGATGCCGGCCCGCTCGCCGACCGCGTGCGCGGTGCGGTCGCGACCGGCGATGGTGACGTTGGGCACCTGCGCGAGCGCAGGCGCGGCGCTGGCCAGCGCCGCGCAGAGCACCAGGGCCGCGCGGCCGTGCCGTAGCTGGGACGGCTTCCTTGCATTCATGGGCGTCGGCCTCGCGGTGGCGTGCGACGCGCACGGTAGGCGACCGCTGTGCGCGGGTCAACGATTTCGACCTGCCGTGCTTGACAGCCGCCCGCGCCGGGCGCCCAATCCGCGCATCCGCAGGGAAGGGCTGGGCCATGTCGATCCTCGTCTGCCGCCCGCGGCGCCTCACCGACGCGCAGCAGGAGCGTGCCGCGCGGCGCGGCATCGAGGTCAATCCGGCCAACGCGACCGAGCATGCGCGGATCGTGCCGCTGCCGGGCGCGCGGCGCGGCGGGCCGCGGCGGCTCGCGCTGGTGGTCGGGCGGCGCTGGCCGAAGGGCGGCGTGCGGCTGTCGGTGCAGTTCCTCGACACGCCGTCGGCGGCGCTGCGCAAGCGCATCCTCGCGCACATGAACGCCTGGTCGGAGCGCGCCGACGTCGCCTTCGTCGAGACGCGCGGCGTCGGCGAGGTGCGCATCGCGCGGCTCGACGACCCGCCGGAGGACGCCGGCTACTGGTCCTACGTCGGCACCGAGATCCTCGGCATCGAGGACGATGCGCCGACCATGAACCTCGAGGGCTTCACGATGCGCACGCCGGAGGCGGAGTTCCGCCGCGTGGTGCGCCACGAGGCCGGCCACACGCTGGGCTTCGACCACGAGCACATGCGCACCGAACTCGTGCGCCGCATCGACCGCCGCAAGGCGATCGCCTGGTTCCGCCGCGAGTTCGGCTGGAGCGCGGCGGAGACGATCGAACAGGTCCTGACGCCGCTGTCGCGCGCCTCGATCCTCGGCACCACCGAGGCCGATCCCGATTCGATCATGTGCTACCAGGTGCCGGGCAGCATCACCCGCGACGGCCAGCCCATCCCCGGCGGCGACGACATCAATCCGCGCGACCATGCGTTCGCGGCGCACATCTATCCGCGCGACGCGGCACCGTCGAAGCCCGCGCCGACCCGGCGCACCGTGGCCGCACGCAAGGCGGCGATGCCGGCGCCCGTCGACGAGGCCCTGCACGTGGTGGTGATGGACGACTTCGTGCCGCCGACGCAGGGCGAGCGGCGCGCATCGCAGCGCGAGTTCGCGCGCGTGTTCGCGTCCTGGGGCGGGGCGCGCGTCACCGCCGCGATGCGGCTGCGCGCCGGGCGCGACGGCGAACCCACCGGCTTCGGCCGCATCATCCGCCAGCACGAGCGGATCCGCGCCTACACCAACCGCGAGCGCGGCAGCCTGCCGCGCGAGGACGAGCTGGTCGCCTTCGGCGCCGACCTGTTCGAGACGCTGTTCACCGGCGACGTGCGGCGCCTGTACGACGAGGCGCGCGCGCGCAGCGCCGGCGGCCGCCTGGACTTGGTGCTGACCTCGATGATCCCGTGGATCTCAGAGAAGCCGTGGGAGTTCGCCTGGGATCCGTCGCGGCGCACGTTCCTCGCCACCGGCGACCTGCACTTCATCCGCAACGTGCTGACCGCGGTGCCGGCCGATGCCGTCGTGCCGCGGCGCGGGCCGTTGCGCATCCTGGTCGCCTGCGCGCAGCCGGTCGGCTTCGGCCTGCTCAGCGCGGCGCAGGAAGTCGCGGTGCTGCGCCGTGGCTTCGCGCCGCTGGTCGAGGCCGGCGCGGTGGCGATCGAGGTGATGGCGCGCGCCACGCCGGAGTCGCTGCACGCGCGGCTGGTCGAGGGCGGGCTCGACGTGCTGCACTTCATCGGCCACGGGGCGTTCGATCCGGATGCGATGGAAGGCGCGCTGGTGTTCGAGGACGAGCACGGCGCGCCGCGCCGCGTGCCGGCGCGCGCGCTGGCGCAGATCGTGTGCGGGCGTGGGCTGTCGCTGGTATTCCTCAACGCCTGCGAAAGCGGCACCGGCGGGCGCGCCGACTTCAATCGCGGCGTGGCCCAGGCGCTGGTCGCGCAGGGCGTGCCGGCGCTGGTGGCCAACCAGTACAGCGTGCTGGATGCCTCGGCCACCGTGTTCGCGCGCCAGTTCTACCTCGGGCTGGCGCGCGGCCTTGCGCTGGGCGACTGCGCGCGCGAGGCGCGCATCGCGGTCGGCTACGGCCTGCAGGGCGAATCGATCGACTGGGCCGTGCCGGTGGTCTACGCGCGCGATCCCAACCTCGTGCTGTGCGAGCCGGGCGCCGCCGCCGTGGCGCCGGTCGAGCCGGCGGCCGCACCGCGCGCGCGTCGCGGCGCGGCGCCGCCACAGCGGGTGGCGGTGTGGGACCTCGACGCGGTGTTCCCCGCGCTCGACGACACCCTGCGCACGCTGGATGCCGCGCAGTCGCGCTTCGTGTTCCGGCGCGCCGACCTGTCACCGCCACTGGATGCCTGGGACCTCGCGCGCCGCGACCGCGAGGGCCGCCCCGCACTGCGCGCCGCCGCGCTCACCGCGCGGGTCGGCGCGCTGTCGGGCGCGCTCGGCGCCGGCCTGGTGCTGTGCCTGACCCGGCACCGCGTGCACGACCCCGACGGCGGCGACGTCCCCGCGTGGTGGCCGCCGGATCGCGATCCGCCGCTGGTCGTGCTGTCCTTCGCCGGGCACGCGCGCCTGCCGGCCGCTGGCCCGTTCACCGACCGCGCGCTGGCGCACCGCATCGCCGGCGCGCTCGCGGCCTGGTACGGCGCGCGCGAACTGCACCGCGCCGGCGCGCGGTCGTGCCCCGTGTGGGCCAACCCTCGCCGCGAACTCGCCCCGCTGCTCGCCGCGCAACGGTTCGATGCCCGCTGTCGCGCCGCGCTCGCGCGCGCGATCCCTGCCGACCTGCCTGCCCTCGAGGCGGTGCTGTCGGCGTTCGAATGATCCCGGGAGGACCGCATGGCCACGCGCCGCACGCCGTCGAAGTCGAAGCAGAAACCGAAGCCGAAAGCCGCCACTC